>NZ_QUAL01000152.1 GCF_003579925.1 Jiangella rhizosphaerae
CTCCGCCGCGGCCTGTGCCTCCGCCGCCGCGCGGGCCCTGGCCGCCCGCTTGGCGGCGAGCGTGGCCGCGGAGGCCGCGATGGTGGTGCGCCGCACCGGCGCGCTTCCGGCGCCAGGGGCGGCCCCGGCGCTCAGGTCGGAACGCCCGCCGTCCGCGAAGGCCGGTCGGCCGGGTGTGCCGTACGTCTCAGTGGCGGGGTCGGCGGATGCGTTTCCGGCCGGCCCGGTAGGGTCAGCGGAAGACGTCACCGCCGGGCCGTCGGCGGGTCGGCCGGGCTCGACGCCGACCGCGTCGCCACGGTCAGTGGAACCGGCCGCGGCATCGCCTCGGCCAGATGGATTGTCGGTCACGCTAGGGCACCTATCGGTTTGAATATGCGCAATTCGTCAGCAGTCAGGTCTTGCCCCGCGCATCTTACGTCACTCGTCGAGTTGACCTCGCCTCGACGCCGAGACCCAGAACGACGGCCAGGCCGGTGGTGCCGCCGAAGAGAAAGACCAGGCCGGCTTCGTCGCCGAGGATGACGCGGTCCTCGCCCGGCGGCTCCTGGCCCAGCCAGAGGACCGGCACCAACCACAGCACCGCCACCACCGCGATGCCCGCCCGGCTGCGCGCGCAGGACCGCGCGAGCACACCCAGCGCGACGGCGCCGCCGACGGCCAGCATGATGCCGGCCGGGTTGTTCCAGCGGTGCACGAAGGCCCCCGCGACCGCCACCACGACAGCCACGACCCCGAGGCCGGCGACCGCCAGCGCGGACAGGACCCGACCCCGCCGCGACGGCTCAGGCGCCGGTCCGGGCCGCGCCGGCGCCGCCCCGGGCGCGACGGTCACGGCGCGACGCCGGCGAACAGGTCGGTCTCGACGCCGGTCGCGGGATCGGCCGGCCCGCGGCGACCGTGCGCCAGCCGGAAGTACTCCTGCGCCCAGATGGGCTGCCCGACGTTGTCGGACAGCGTGAAATAGGGCCATTGGACGTCGATCTGCGTGGCGTGCGCCCGCATGGCCGCCAGCTTGGCGTCGAGGTGGTCCGAACCGTCGACGACGGCGTCGACGTCGGCGAGGTCGACGACGTAGCCGAAGTCGTCGGCCGAGGCGATGTTCTCGAATCCGGTGCCGCCGCGCTCGCGCAGTGCCGTCAGCGCCTCCTGCAGCACCTGCCGCGGCGTCGCGGTCCAGTACACCTTGGCGACGTCCCACGCGGGGCCGAGGTCGGTGCGGTAGGAGCGGACGGCGGCGAGGTCGCGCGCATAGGTGGCGACGCGGTGCGCCTGGATGTGGTCGGGATGCCCGTAGCCGCCGTGCTCGTCGTAGGTGACCAGCACCTGCGGCCGGACCTCGCGGATGACGGCGACCAGGTGGTCGGCGGCCTCGCGGAGGTCGGCGGCCCAGAACGACCGCGGGTCGAGCTGTTCGGGCGCCGCCGCGCGGCGGCCGTCGGGCCCCCACACCATGCCGGAGTCGCGGTACCGGCCCGGACCGCCGAGGAACCGGTGGTCGGTGACCTTCAGCTGCGCCATGGCGTCGGCCAGCTCACCGGCCCGGTGCGGCCCGAGGGCGTCGTCGTGCTCGGGCGCGAGGTGCGCCAGCTCGGGCAGCACGATCTCGCCCTGCTCGCCCTGCGTGCAGGTGACGAGCGTGACGTGGGCGCCCTCGGCGGCGTAGCGGGCCATGGTGGCACCGGTGCCGATGGACTCGTCGTCGGGGTGGGCGTGCACCAGCAGCAGCCGGCGTTCGGGAAGGTCGACGGGCATGAGTCCAGCCTATGCAGCGGGTCCGACAGCCGGCCGATCGCGGAGGTTCGGCCGTCCGGACGTCCCAGGACGCCCTACTCTAGGCGTGTCCGCGGACCACCTCCCGAGGAGGAGTGACGTGCCCAGCCTCTCGCTCGCCCTCCCGAACGGCGTCGACCCGGTCAGCCGCTGGCGCGTCACCGCCCGCGCCCACGAGAACTTCCTGCGGTCCGACTCCCGCGGCCACGCCGAGGTCCGGCCGGTCGTGCTGGAGTCGTGGCGGCGGTCGGCCGCCCTGCGCGTCGATCCCGACCGGCGCGACTCCCCGATGACGCTGGTCGACGACGCGCTCGAGGAGGCCCGCGCCACCCACCCGCTGCGGTACGCGATGCCGGTGATCCGGCGGCTGCTGATCGACGACGCCGCCGACGCCGGCGTGCTGGTCATCGTCGGCGACGCCCGCGGCCGCATCCTCTGGGCGGAGGGCGACGAGATCCTGAGCCGCCGGGCCGAGCGACTGCACCTGCAGGCCGGCGCCGACTGGTGTGAGGACGCCATGGGGACCAACGCCATCGGCACCGCTCTGGCGGTCGGCGACACCGTGCAGGTCTTCGGCAGCGAGCATTACGCGCGCAGCGTCCAGCCGTGGAGCTGCACCGCGGCCCCGATCCGCGACCCGCGTACCGGTCACGTCATCGGCGTGCTCGACATCACCGGCGGTGCGTCCGTCGTCACCCCGCAGTCGGCGTTCCTGGTCCGGTCCGCCGTCGCGGCCGTCGAGGCGGAGCTGCGGCTGCTCGGCGGCGCCGTCGCGGCCACGGCCGGCAGCCGGCTGGAGGTCCTCGGCCGCGCCCGCGGGCTGCTGGTGCACCTCGGCCGGAGCATCGAGCTCAGCCTCCGTCACACCGAACTGCTGCTCCTGCTCGCCGAGCACCCCGACGGCCTGTCGGCCAGCGAGCTGGCGTGGGAGCTGTACGAGCACGACGCCGCCGAGGTCACCGTCCGCGCGGAGATGTCGCGGCTGCGCAAGGCCGTGCCCGACCTCGTGTCGCCGGCGGGCCAGTACCGCCTGCGTACCGAGCTGCGCACCGACGCCATGGACGTCGCCGACCGGCTCACCCGCGGCGACCACCGCGGCGCCGTCGAGCTGTACCGGGGCGACCTGCTGCCGCGGTCGGCGGCGCCCGGGGTCGTCACGCTGCGCTACCGGCTGCACGGCTGGCTGCGCAACGTGCTGCTGCAGTCGGGCGACGGCGAGGCGCTGCGGCGCTACGCGATGTCGCCGTCCGGACGCGACGACGCGCAGATCTGGCGGGCCTGCCTCGATCGCCTGGAGCCGGGTTCGCCGCAACGTGCCGAGGCCGCGGCCGTCCTGGCCGGCCTGGACGGCGAGCTCGGCCACACCGGCTGAGCGGGTTCCAGGATCACCTACATCACGAGGATTCCGCGAGCTTCACCATGCCTGTAGGGGTGTTGACGCTGGGGCAATCCTCGTGATGGCCCCCGAATCACGGTGAAATCTCACCAAGTGGACGCTCCACGACACCAACGCCACACAGAAGCCGGCCAGACGCCCCAGGCAGCCGTCACCACACTCCCCCGTNGACGCCCCAGGCAGCCGTCACCACACTCCCCCGTCCCCCTGATAGCTGCCCGTTCTGAGCCGCGGGCGCGCGGGTCAAGTCCAAGCGCCCCAACCACAGCAGAGCCGAACCACAACCCGCGCGGACTTGAGGCGCGCGCCCACGGCCAAGACAATCAGGCAGCAGGGGGACGGCCCACGCGGCGAACACCGTTCGACCGGGCGGGCGCCATGAGACCAGCCGGGCTCGTCCGGGACGTGGAGGAAGTTCGACCGGGCGGGCGCCATGAGACCAGCCGGGCTCGTCCGGGACGAGCGGATGGAGTTCGACCGGGCGGGCGATGGGCGGGCTGGGTTTATGGGCGGCCCGCCCGGTCGTGAGACGAGGGTAGGCGACGACACGTTGCAGACGCGTTGCGAGCGCGTCCGCGCAGGTCAAACCCTCAGAGCAGCCCTCAGTGCTGGACGACGACGTCCTCGCGGACGGCGGCGTAGTGGCACGCGGACTCGTGGTTGCTGCCCGGCCGGACGATCAGCGCGGGGTCCTCTTCGGCGCACTTGTCCGTGGCCTTCCAGCATCGGGTCCGGAACCGGCAGCCACTGGGCGGGTTGGCCGGGCTGGGGACGTCGCCGGAGAGGATGATCTGCTGCCGCTGCCCGCGGACGGACGGGTCGGGGACGGGGACGGCGGAGAGCAGCGCCTGGGTGTAGGGGTGCGTCGGCTGCTCGTAGATCTCGGCGTCGGTGCCGGTCTCGACGATGCGGCCGAGGTACATGACGGCGACGCGGTCGGAGATGTGCCGGACCACCGAGAGGTCGTGCGCGATGAAGATGTAGGACAACCCGAACTCGTCCTGCAGCTGCTCGAGCAGGTTGACCACCTGCGCCTGCACCGACACGTCGAGCGCCGACACCGGCTCGTCGCAGATGATGATCTCGGGACGCAGCGCCAGCCCGCGGGCGATGCCGATGCGCTGCCGCTGCCCGCCGGAGAACTGGTGGGGGTAGCGGTTGATGTGCTCGGGGTTGAGGCCGACGACCTCGAGCAGCTCCTGGACCCGCTTGCGTCGCTGGCCGCGCGGCGCCACCTCGGGGTGGATGTCGAACGGCTCGCCGACGATGTCGCCGACGGTCATGCGCGGGTTCAGCGACGAGTAAGGGTCCTGGAACACGATCTGGATGTTCCGGCGCAGCTCGCGCAGCGCCTTGCCCTGCAGGTCGTAGATGTTCTGGCCCTTGAAGTACGCCTTGCCGCTGGTCGGCTCTTCCAGCCGCATGAGCAGCTTGGCCAGCGTCGACTTGCCGCAGCCGGACTCGCCCACGACGCCGAGGGTCTCGCCCCGGCGCAGCTGCAGCGACACACCGTCGACCGCCTTGACGGCGCCGACCTGCCGCTTGACCAGGACGCCGGTGGTCAGCGGGAAGTGCTTGACGAGGTTGTCGACGTCGAGGACGACCTCACTGCTGGACGGGTTCGATGTCACCCTCGAGCACCTCCTGTGCGAAGTGGCACGCGCTGAACCGGCCGGGAACGACCTCGGCCAACGGCGGCCGCTGCTCCTTGCAGATCTCGCGTGCGTAGGGGCAGCGCGGCCGGAACTCGCATCCGGCCGGGATGTTCGTGAGGTTCGGCGGCAGCCCCTTGATCGCCGAGAGCTCCTGGCCCTTGAGGTCGACCCGCGGGATCGACTCGAGCAGCCCCTTGGTGTACGGGTGGGCCGGCGCCGCGTAGATGTCGTGCACCGGCGCCTGCTCCATGATGCGCCCGGAGTACATGACCTCGATCTTGTCCGCGACGTCGGCGACGACGCCGAGGTCGTGGGCGATGAGGATGAGGCCCATGTTGCGGTCGCGCTGGAGGTCGGCCAGCAGCTGCATGATCTGCGCCTGGACGGTGACGTCGAGCGCCGTCGTGGGCTCGTCGGCGATGAGGACGTCGGGGTCGAGCGCGATGGCCATGGCGATCATGATGCGCTGGCGCATGCCGCCGGAGAACTGGTGCGGGTAGTCGCCGACGCGCTCCCTGGCGGCCGGGATGCGCACCTGCTCCATCAGCTCGATGGCACGCTTGCGGGCGTCCTTCTTCGACAGGCCCTCGTGGACGCGGAACATCTCGGCGATCTGCCAGCCGACCGGGAACACCGGGTTCAGCGCCGACAGCGCGTCCTGGAAGATCATCGAGATGCTGCGGCCGCGGTAGGCGCGCCGCTCGTCGTCGGGCAGCGCCAGCAGGTCCTGGCCGCGGAAGCGCACCGCGCCGCCCGTGACGAACCCGGGCGGGCTGTCGAGGATGCCCATGATGGCCTGAGCCGTGACGCTCTTGCCCGAGCCGGACTCACCCAGCACGGCCAGGGTCTCGCCCTCGTGCAGCGTGTAGGACACGCCGTTGACCGCCTTGGCCACACCGTCGCGCGTGCGGAACTCCACGTGGAGGTCCTCGACCTCCAGCAGCGGAGTCACCCCCGCCTGGTCGGGCCGCGGCACGATGCCGGCTTGCGTGGTCGCCACTCGTCACCCTCCTCCTGTGATGTCGCTCAACGCAGCTTCGGATCGAGCGCGTCACGTATGGCATCACCGAGCATGATGAAGGCCAGCACGCACAACGACAGCGCTGACGCTGGGAACAACAGCATATGCGGCGACGTGCGGACGTAGTCCTGCGCCCGGCTGATGGCCAGCCCCCACGAGACCACGGGCGGCTGCAGACCGACGCCGAGGAACGACAGCGTGGCCTCGGCCGCGATGTACCCGCCGATGGCGATCGTCGCGACGACGATGACCGGCGCGATCGAGTTCGGCACGATGTGCTTGAGGATCATCCTGACGCCGCCGGCGCCGAGCGCGCGAGCCGCCTGGACGTAGTCGGCCGAGCGCACCTGCAGCACGGACGAGCGGGTGATGCGCATGATCTGCGGCCAGCCCAGCGCGGCCAGCGCCAGCACCACCTTCGAGATGGTGACCAGCTCCGGCGTGTCGGCGCCGCCCGGGAACGAGACCAGCACGATCAGCGCGCCGAGCAGGAGCGGGATGCCGAAGAAGATGTCGCCGAGGCGCGACACGACGGTGTCCGTCGCGCGGCCGTAGAAGCCGGCGATCGTGCCGGTGATACCGCCGATCAGCAGCACGCCGATGGCCGTCAGCACGCCCACCATGATCGAGGCGCGGGCGCCGTAGATGGTGTGCGTGTAGACGTCGCAGCCGTTGTTGTCGTAGCCGAACCAGGCGGCGCTGCTGGGGCCCTGACGGCTCAGAGCCAGGTCGCAGTCGGTCGGGCTCAGCGACGTGAACAGGCCCGGTGCGATGGCGATGGTCACGAAGAACACGAACAGCACGGCCGAGACGACGAACGTCGGCTTGCGGACCAGATCGTGCCAGGCGTCGCGGCCCAGCGTCCGGACGGTCGTCTCCGTCGTCTCGGGCGCCTCGGCCTGGGCGACGACGGGCGGTGTGGGGTCAGCCATGACTGATCCTCGGGTCGAGCCAGCCGTACACGAGGTCGACCAGCAGGTTCACCAGCAGGAAGACGAGCACGAGCACGGTCACCGCGCCGGTGACCATGACGCCGTCCCTGGCGGTGATGGAGCGGAAGATGAGATTGCCCACGCCGGGGACGTTGAAGATGCCCTCGGTGACGATGGCGCCACCGAGCAGGGCGCCGAAGTCGGCGCCGATGAACGTGATGACCGGGATCAGCGAGTTGCGCATCGCATGGATGCCGATGACCCGGCGCTGCGGCATGCCCTTCGCGACGGCGGTGCGGACGTAGTCGGCCCGGCGGTTCTCCGCCAGGCTGGTCCGCGTCAGTCGTGCGACGTAGGCCAGCGAGAGTGCGGCGAGCACGAAGCCCGGCAGGATCAGGTTGTACAGGCTGGCGTCGCCGCCGACGGTCGCCGGGAAGATCCCCCACCGCATGCCGAGGAACAGCTGCAGCACCGACCCGATGACGAACACCGGGATCGAGACGACGACCAGTGTGGAGACCAGCACCAGGTTGTCGAGGAAGCTGCCGCGCCGCAGGCCGGCCAGGATGCCGGCGCCGATGCCGATGAGGATCTCGAAGGCGATCGCGACCAGCGCGAGCCGCACCGTCGTCGGGTAGGCCCGCAGCAGTTCCTCGCCGACCGAGAGACCCTGGAACGTCTCGCCGAAGTCGCCGGTCAGCAGGTTGCCGAAGTACTGGAGGTAGGCGATGGGCAGCGGGTCGTCGAGGTTGTACTTGTCCGTCATCTCCGCGACGTACGCGGCCGGACACGGCCGGGCGCCACAGCGGCCCGCGAACGGATCGCCCGGCAGCGCCCAGACCAAGGCATAGATGATGAACGTCGTGCCGATGACCACCGGGATCATCTGGAGCAGGCGGCGCGCGACGTACCGACCCATGGGTCAACCTTTCCGCAACGGTTTACGCCAGCGTGCGGGGCGTCCATCTCGCACGTGACGAGATGAACGCCCCGCAACCGACCGCTGCGACTCTAGCTCTCCGATGTCGTCAGCTCTTCACCGAGATCGACAGCGGGTCGACGTAGCCCTTCCAGGTGAACTGCGGCTCGTTGACGTTCTCGGACCATCCGCGCTGGCCGTTGTCGTACCAGAGCGGGATGATCGCCATGTCCTCGGCGAGCAGTTCCTCGGCCTGGTTGTACAGGTCGAGCGCCTCCTGGCCCTCCAGGCCGGCGGCCTGCTGGATCAGCTCGTCGAACTGCGGGTTGGAGTACCCGCCGTCGTTGGCCGAGCCGTTCGTGGTGTAGAGCGGCGCCAGGAAGTTCTGGATCGACGGGTAGTCGGCGACCCAGCCGGTGCGGAACGGGTTGGTGATCTCGTTCGCGTTGACCCGGGCCCGGAACGAGCCGAAGTCGGGGTTGAAGTCGCCCTGGCAGTCGATGCCCAGGGTGTCGCGGATCGAGGTGCAGGCCGCCTCGACCCACTCCCGGTGACCGCCGTCGGCGTTGCTGGAGATCAGCAGCGTGCCCTGGACGCCGGGCGACTGCGCGTACAGCTCCTGCGCCCGCTCGGGGTTGTACTCGCACCATTCGCCGCAGGTGCCCTCGACGTAGCCGTCGTTGCCCGGCGGGACCCAGCTGTTGGCCGGGACGTAGTTGCCCGGGCCGTAGGCGGCGGCGATGACGGCCTCACGGTCGATGGCCAGCGAGATGGCCTTGCGCAGGTTCGGGTCGGCCCACGCCTGCGTGTTCGTCAGCGGGAACGTGAGGCTGGTGAACCGCGTGGTCAGCGGCTCCGACGCGGAGCGGCCCTCGAGGTCGGTCTTCCAGACGTCGCCGGCCAGACCCACCGGCGGGATCTTGTCGAGGATGTCGAGCTGGTTGGCCACGACGTCGGCGTAGGCGGCGTCGAGGTCGGCGTAGATGCGGTACTCGATGTTCTCGACCTGCGGCTTCGGGTCGCCGGGGTAGTCCTCCCAGGCCCGCAGGTTGATCGAGGTGTTCGGGACCTCCTCGACGAACTCGAACGGGCCGTTGCCGATCGGGTGCTCGATGAACGCGGCCTGGTCGGTGAAGAAGCTCTCCGGCATCGGGTAGAACGCCGAGTAGCCGATGATCGTCTCGAACAGCGAGTTCGGCGAGCCGAGCGTCACGGTGAACGTGCGCTCGTCGACGACCTCGAGGCCGCTCATGGTCTCGGACGTGGCCGAGCCCTCGATGAAGGCGCCGGTGTCGTCGGTCTGGCCGGCCACCGCGTCGTACCCGGCGATGTTGGCGCCGTCGGGCCCGAAGAAGTACTGGTTCAGCTGCGCGTTGGGACCGTACGCACCGAAGTTCCAGGCGTCGACGAAGCTCTGCGCCGTGACCGGCGTGTCGTCGTGGAACGTCCAGCCGTCCTTGATCGTGATGGTGAACTGGGTGAAGTCCTCGTTCGGCTCGATCGACTCGGCCATGGCGAGCTGGGGCTCACCGGTCTCGGAGTCGTACGAGACCAGACCGGTCCACATGGCGTCGACGATGTTGCCGCCGCCGACCTCGTTGGTGGTGGTCGGGATGAGCGGGTTCTCGGGCTGCGTGCTGTTGATCGACACCGAGCCGGTGGGGCCTTCGGCGGAGCCGCCGTCGCCGCCGCCGCCCGAGCCGTTGTCGCCGCCGTCGTCGTCGCCGCCGCACGCGGCGAGCACGAGCGCCAGGCCGACGGCTGTCGCCACCACGGCTCCTCTGCGAGCAGAGCCTCGCATGGAATCCTCCTCAAACGGGCCTGCGCCCGGTGGTTTAACGGGCGTGGCCGATCGGCCTCGCCACCAAATGGCGCGGATCTGCGCACAGCCGGGTACGGTCGCGACCCGATCCGCGCCCTCATTTCTAAACCCGCGTATCCCTGCGGGCAAGTCCGACCGGACTGCCGTCACACAACGCAACCGGACTGTGACCATACCGGCTGATTGCTGTGATCCAGCCGCATGAGCTGCGAATTCTTCGGCGGAATCGGCCCGAAGGCGCCGCGTTTGCGGCACTTCGCGTGGTGACGATCACACCCTCAGCGCAGCCTGGGGTCGAAGGCGTCGCGCACGGCGTCGCCCAGCATGATGAAGGCGAGCACCGTCACCGACAGGAAAGCGCCGGGAAAGAGCAGCATGTGCGGCGACTGGCGAATGTAGGAGCGCGCCTCACTGATGGCGATGCCCCAGGAGATGACCGGCGCCTGCAGGCCGATGCCGAGGAACGACAGCGTCGCCTCGAGGACGACGAACACGCCGAGAATGATCGTGGAGTACACGACGACCGGGGCGAGGGCGTTCGGCAGGACGTGCCGCAGCAGGATGCGCCTGGTGCCGGCGCCCAGACCGCGGGCGGCCTGTACGTAGTCGGCCTGCTTGACCTGGATCACCGTCGACCGCATCAGGCGGGCCACCGTCGTCCAGCCCAGTACACCGAGCGCCAGGACGACCTTGCCGATGGTCTGCCAGGCGGGGGTGTCGACCCTCGACGGGAACGTCGCCAGCACGATGATCGCGCCCAGCAGCATCGGGACGGCGAAGAACATGTCGGTGAGCCGCGACAGCAGCGCGTCGACGCGGCCGCCGTGGTAGCCGGCGACCATCCCGACCACGCTGCCGACGACCGCGATGCCGAGCGTTGTCAGCACCCCCACCAGGATCGACGCGCGCGCGCCGTGGATGGTCCGCGCATACATGTCGCAGCCCTGCAGGTCGTAGCCGAACCAGGCGCTGCCGCTGGGCGGCAGCCGGGAGTTGGCGAGGTCGCACGCGCGCGGGTCGGCGTCGGTGAACAGGCCCGGAACGGCGGCCATCGCGACCAGCACGACGATGATCGCGGCCGAGATCAGGAAGAGCGGGTTGCGGCGCAGGTCGCGCCAGGCGTCGCCGGCCAGCGAACGCGGGACGGCCGCCGCGTGACCTCCGCCGCGCCGGCGGCCGCGCCGTCTGCCGTTCCGCCCGGCCGGTCGCTCGGGCACCCGCGCCGGCGGCGGCGCGAGCTGGTCGGGAGCCACACTGCTAGACATGGCGGATCCTCGGGTCGATCACCGCGTACAACAGGTCGACGAGCAGGTTCACGATCAGGAAGACGAGGACGAGCACGGTGACGGCGGCCGTCACGGTGGCGCCCTCGTGCGCGTTGATGCCGCGGAAGATCATGTTCCCCACGCCCGGGATGTTGAAGATGCCCTCGACGACGACGGCGCCGCCGAGCAGGCCGCCGAAGTCCGCACCGACGAACGTCACGACCGGAATCAGCGAGTTGCGCAGCGCGTGCACCCCGATGACCCGCTGCCGCGTCAGTCCCTTGGCGATCGCGGTGCGGACGTAGTCGGTGCGGAGGTTCTCGACCAGGTTGGCCCGCACCAGCCGGGCGACGAACGCCAGCGACAGGCTGCCGAGCACGATCGCCGGGAGTACCAGCGAGTAGAGCGTGCCGTCGGACGTCACCGGGAACCAGCCGAGCCGCACGCCGAAGAAGGTCTGTGCCAGCAGCCCGAGGACGAACACCGGGATCGACACGACCACCAGCGTGCTGACCAGCACGAGGTTGTCGAGGAAGCCGCCGCGGCGGATTCCGGCCAGCACACCGGCGGCGATGCCGATGACCACCTCGACGACGATCGCGAGCACCGTCAGCTGCAGCGTGATCGGGTACCGCTGCAGCAGCTCGCCGGCCACCGACGCGCCGCTGAACGTCTGCCCGAAGTCGCCGGTGACCAGGTTGCCCATGTACTGCAGGTAGGCGAGCGGCAGCGGGTCGTCGAGGTTGTACTCGGCCGTCATGCGGTCGACGTAGGCCTGCGGGCACGGGCGGTCGCCGCACTTGGCCGCGAACGGATCGCCGGGCAGCGCCCAGACCAGGGCGTAGATGAGGAACGTGGTCCCGATGACCACGGGCACCATCTGGCCGAGGCGCTGGACGACGTACCGACCCATAACCTTCCCTCAGCGATCAGCGGCGCTCCGGTGCGCGCCGTCGTCAGACTGTACGGCGCGCGCCCCGGCCCGCCGCACCCGAGGTGCGCGGCGGCGGGCCGGACCGGCGCCGGCCTCAGCCGGTCGTGGTGACGCTGAGCAGGTCGACGGTCTGGAACACGGTGAGCTGGACGTTCTCGACGTGGCTGGAGTAGCCGGCGATGTTCACGCGGTGCCACAGCGGAATGGCCGGCATGTCGTTGCGCAACAGCGCCTCGGCCTGACGGTAGAGCTCGGCACCCGCCTCGCCCTCGGTCCTTGCCGCCTCCTCGACCAGCTGGTCGAACTCGGCGTTGCTGTAGTCGCCGTCGTTCGCCGAGGCGCCGGTGGCGAAGATCGGCACCAGGAAGTTCTCCAGCGACGGGTAGTCCATCTGCCAGCCGGTGCGGAACATGCCGGTCAACTCGCGGTTGGTGATCTCGTTGCGGAAGGTGGCGAGGTCGACGAACGGCGTGGGCACGCAGTCGACCGGGAGCGTCGCGTCGATCTGGTTGCAGACGGCCTCGACCCACGCCTTGTGGTCGGAGTCGGCGTTGTACGAGAGGGGGAACGGGCCGTCGATGCCGTCGGTCTGGGCGTACAGGTCCTGCGCGGCCCCGGGGTCGTACGTGCAGAACTCGCCGCACGCGCCCTCGACGTAGCCGTTGACCACCACGGGCGAGACCCAGCCGGTGGCCGGGGTCCGGGCCCCGGAGAAGATCTGCTCGACGATCTCCTCGCGGTTGATCGCCATCGAGATGGCCTGCCGGATGCGCGGGTCGGCGAACCGTTCGTCGACGCTCGCCGGCGCGAACGTGATGGTCTCGAAGACGCCGGTCTCGCGCGAGATGAACCGGTCGCCGAGGTCGATGCGGTAGGTGTCGCCCGCCAGCGCCGACGTCGGCAGCAGCGGCATGATGTCGAGCTGGTCGGCTTGGAGGTCGTTGTAGGCGGCGTCGTCGTTCTCGTAGATGCGGTAGATCGCACCGTCGATGCTGGGCTTGACGTCGCCGTTGTAGTCCGGGTAGGCGGTGAGCCGGACGTCGATGTTCGGCTCCCACGACTCGAACTGGAACGGGCCGGTGCCGATGGGGTGCTGACCGAACGCCTCCGGGTCCTCGTAGAACGACTCCGGCAGCGGCGCGAACGCGGTGTAGCCCAGGCGCATCGGGAACTGCGACTCGGCCTGGGTGAGCGTGACGTTGAACGTCAGGTCGTCGACGACCTCCAGGCCGGACATCGTCTCGGCCTGCGCGGTCCCCTCGATCGGGTTGCCGTCGGCGTCGACCTGGTTCTGCACCTCCGCGTAGCCCTGGATCGGCTCGAAGAAGTAGCTGTTCAGCGTGGCGTTGTCGCCGTATGCGGCCCAGTTCCAGGCGTCGACGAAGCTCTGCGCGGTGACCGGGGAGCCGTCGTGGAACGTCCACCCGTCCTCGAGCGTGATGGTCCAGGTCAGCCCGTTGTCGGGGGTGGTGATGTCGGCCGCGATCTCGTTCGTGGGCTCCCCGGTCTCGGCGTCGTACCGGATGAGGAACGAGAAGACCTGGTCGAGGATGTCACCGCTGCACACCTCGTTGCTGTTGGCGGGGACGAACGCGGACTGCGGGTTGCAGCCGCGGACCGTGACGACATTGTCGCCCTCGCCGGCCGCTTCGCCGCCGTCGTCACCCCCGCCGCAGGCGCCCAGCGCGAGCGCGATCGCGACGGTCCCCAGCACCACCGACCTGCGTGGCGAGACGGGCATCGGATTCCTCCTGGGTTCTGCCTGAGGCGAGGCTGCGGAGTTCCGTCGCCAGCGCCACCCACGGCCGTTTGAGCCGATTTGGGCACAAACGTGCCCGTCACTTTCTATGTGCCGACCTCGTCCCGGGGCAAGTCCTGCTCGTCGTCGCCCTCGTACTCGCAACAAGAATGTGACCTCCCCCGGACGAGCGACATCATCGCTCACCTGCGCCGACGACGCCAGGGTCGGCTACTGGGCGGCGTGTTTGCGACGGGCGGCCGCGCGGCCGCGGGTGGCGGCGTCGAGCACGACCTTGCGCAGCCGGACGGCCTTGGGCGTCACCTCGACGCACTCGTCGTCGCGGCAGAACTCCAGCGCCTGCTCGAGCGAGAGCTTGCGCGGCGGGATGAGCCGCTCGAGCTCGTCGGCCGTGGAGGAGCGCACGTTCGTGAGCTTCTTCTCCTTGGTGATGTTGACGTCCATGTCGTCGGCGCGCGAGTTCTCGCCGACGATCATGCCCTCGTACACCTCGGT
Organism: Jiangella rhizosphaerae; assembly: GCF_003579925.1. GTDB lineage: Bacteria > Actinomycetota > Actinomycetes > Jiangellales > Jiangellaceae > Jiangella > Jiangella rhizosphaerae. The sequence continues at coordinate 13,972 of NZ_QUAL01000152.1, forward strand.
GGCCGGCTCGACGAAGAGCGTGCCGCGTTCCTGCAGGTTGAACATGGCATACGAGGTGGCGACGCCGGCGCGGTCGGCGACCAGCGAGCCCGTCGGGCGGGTGCGGAGGTCGCCGGCCCAGGGCTCGTAGCTCTCGAACACGTGGTGGGCGAGGCCGGTGCCGCGGGTCTCGGTGAGGAAGTCGGTGCGGAACCCGATGAGCCCGCGGGCCGGCACGACGAACTCCATGCGGATCCAGCCGGTGCCGTGGTTGGTCATCTGTTCCATGCGGCCCTTGCGGACGGCGAGCAGCTGGGTGACGGCGCCGAGGTACTCCTCGGGGCAGTCGACGGTGAGCCGCTCGAACGGCTCCTGCACCTTGCCGTCGACCTCGCGGGTGACCACCTGCGGCTTGCCGACGGTGAGCTCGTAGCCCTCGCGGCGCATGGTCTCGACGAGGACGGCGAGGGCCAGCTCGCCGCGGCCCTGCACCTCCCACGCGTCGGGCCGCTCGGTGGGCAGCACCCGCAGCGAGACGTTGCCGATCAGCTCGGACTCGAGGCGGTCCTTGACCAGCCGCGCCGTCACCTTCGACCCGCCGGACCGGCCGGCCAGCGGCGACGTGTTCGCGCCGATGGTCATCGACAGCGCCGGCTCGTCGACGGTGATCAGCGGCAGCGGCCGCGGGTCGTCGACGTCGGCCAGCGTCTCGCCGATGGTGATCTCGGGGATGCCGGCGACGGCGATGATGTCACCCGGACCGGCCTTCTCGGCCGGCACCCGCTCGAGCGCCTCGGTCATGAGCAGCTCGGTGACCTTGACCCGCTCGATGCTGCCGTCCTTGCGGCACCACGCGACCTGCGAGCCCTTGGCGATCTCGCCCTCGCGGACCCGGCACAGCGCCAGGCGGCCCAGGAACGGCGAGGCGTCGAGGTTGGTGACGTGCGCCTGCAGCGGCGCGCCCTCGGTGTACGTCGGCGCCGGAATGGTGTCGAGGATGGTGGTGACCAGGGCGCTGAGATCGTCGGACGCCGGCACCGCACCGTCGGCCGGCCGCTCCAGCGACGCCTTGCCGTCGCGGGCGCAGGCGTAGACGATCGGAAAGTCGAGCGCGCTCTGGTCGCTGGAGTCGTCGAGCAGGTCGAGGAACAGCTCGTACGTCTCGTCGACCACCTCGGCGATGCGCGCGTCGGGCCGGTCGGTCTTGTTGACCACCACGACGATCGGCAGCCGGCCCTGCAGCGCCTTCCGCAGCACGAACCGGGTCTGCGGCAGCGGCCCCTCACTGGCGTCGACCAGCAGCACCACGCCGTCGACCATGGACAGTCCCCGCTCGACCTCACCGCCGAAGTCGGCGTGCCCCGGCGTGTCGATGATGTTGATGGTGGTGTCGCCCCAGCGGACCGCGGTGTTCTTGGCGAGAATGGTGATGCCCTTCTCCCGCTCCAGATCACCGGAGTCCATCACCCGGTCGGCGACGTCCTGGTTGGCGCGGAAGACCCCTGACTGCCACAGCAGCGCATCGACGAGGGTGGTCTTGCCGTGGTCGACATGGGCCACGATGGCGACGTTGCGGAGGTCGTCGCGGCTGCGCACGGACATGCGGAGAACTCGTTCCTGGATGGGGGAGATGACGCCCCAGTCTACGGCCTGCCCGCTCACCGGCCGCACTCTCGACCTGTGCGTCGTCCACAGCCCCGGCGAGTGCAGCGTGTCTTCCACAATCCGCCGATTCGCCATGGCGGGCGCCCGGCAGCAGGACCAGGCTGAGACCCATGACGGTTCCCGAGGAACTGCTGCGGCTGGCCGCGGCGCAGGACGGTCTGGTCACCAGGCGACAGGCGCTGAGCAGCGGTATGACACCTGCGAGCATCCGTCACGTGCTCGGCCCCGGCCGGCGCTGGCAACGGCTCGCGAGAGGCGTGTACGCGACCTTCACCGGGGCTCTCGGTCTGCGTCACCAGACCCGCGCGGCGTTGCTGCATGCCGGCCCATCGGCGATGGTCACCGGTGGTCATGCCTGCAGGGCGTACGGCATGCGCTACGTGTCGAGCGACGCGCCGCTCGTGGTGCTCGTCCCGTGGACCACTCAGCCCGGGCCCTTGCGGTTCGCGCTGATGCGGCGCGTGCGGAAGCCGCCGACGCCGCGGATCGTCGGAGGATTCCCGGTGGCACCGCCCGAGCGGTCGGTCCTCGACGCCTGCGTCGGCGCGCGATCGTTGCGGACCGTCCGCGCCCTGCTGTGCGAGGCCGTACAGACGGGCCTCACGACGCCCGAACGGCTGGCGGCGGAGCTGGCTGGGGCGCAATGGGACGCGGCCCGTCTGGCCCGGCGTGCGCTCGACGACGTCCGAGCGGGATGCCGCTCGGCGCCGGAGTGCGAGCTTCGGGACGTGGTCGCCGCCTCGTCGGTGATCGAGGAGCCGGCCTGGAACCGGCCGCTCCACGACACCGGCGGCCGCCCGCTGATCCCGGACGCCTGCTGGCACGAGGCGCGGGTCGTCGTCGAGATCGATTCGGCCGAGTGGCACCGCCTCGGCGATCTCGTCGAGCGGACCGAACAGCGTCGTGCACGCTACGCGGCGTCGGGGTGGGTGGTGGTGCCGGTGTCGCCGCGACGCCTGCGAGAGGAGCCCGCCGTGGTGCTGGCCGAGATCGAAGCCGCTGTTCTTGCCGGGCGGCGACGGCGTGCCGGGTGACGTTGCTGCAGCGCCTGGGTGGCGTTGCTGTCGTTGGGACGACAGCAACGCCACCCACCGGCACGCATTCGCACCGTCAGACGACGGCGGTGTTGACCTCGGCGAAGTGGCAGGCGACCGGGTGACCGTTGCCGCGGTCGACCAGGGCCGGCTCCTGGGCGGCGCAGATGTCCTGGGCCTTCCAGCAGCGGGTGCGGAACCGGCAGCCGCTGGGCGGGTCGAGCGGGCTGGGGACGTCGCCGGCGAGGATGATGCGTTCGCGGCGGCGTTCCTCGACCGGGTCGGCGGTCGGCGCGGCCGACAGCAGGGCCTGGGTGTACGGGTGCGCCGGCCGGTCGTACACGTCGTCGCGGGTGCCGGTCTCGACGATCTTGCCGAGGTACATGACGGCCACGCGGTCGGAGATGTGCCGGACCACGGACAGGTCGTGGGCGATGAAGATGTAGGCCAGCCCGAGCTCGTCCTGCAGGTCCTCGAGCAGGTTCACGACGCCGGCCTGCACCGACACGTCGAGCGCCGACACCGGCTCGTCGAGCACCAGCAGCCGCGGCTCCAGCGCCAGCGCCCGGGCGATGCCGATGCGCTGCCGCTGGCCGCCGGAGAACTCGTGCGGGTAGCGGTTGCCGTGCTCGGGGTTGAGACCGACCAGCTCGAGCAGCTCGGCGACCCGCTTCTTGCCGCCGCCGCGCCACTTGCCGTGCACCTTGAGCGGCTCGGCGATGATGTCGTTGACCGGCATCTTCGGGTTCAGCGAGGCGTAGGGGTCCTGGAAGACGATCTGCAGGTCGCGGCGGACCTCGTTCATGCCGCGGGCGTCCAGCCCGGTGAGCTCGCGACCCTGGAACACCACCGACCCCGACGTCGGCTTGTGCAGCTGCAGGATCGCCCGGCCGGTGGTCGACTTGCCGCAACCGGACTCGCCGACGACGCCCAGGGTCTCGCGGGCGTCGACGTGCAGGGAGACGCCCGTGACGGCCTGGACGTGGCCGACCACGCGGCGCAGCAGGCCGCCGCCGTAGACCGGGAAGTGCATGACGAGGTCGGTGACGTCGAGCAGGTGCTGCCCGCTGCCGGCCTCGGACGCCGCCTGCGGCGAGGTCTCGGTAGAGGTCACCATGTCAGACCGCCTCGCTCTCCGTGCGGAAGTACACCGTCGGGTCGTCGACCTCGGCCAGCTTGTCCCAATGGTGGCACGCCGCCACATGGCCGAGCTCGTCGGTGGCGGCCAGCGGCGGCTCGACCTCGCGGCAGACGTCGGTGGCCAGCGGGCAGCGCGGCGAGAACGGGCAGCCCTTCGGCAGGTTGATCAGCGAGGGCGGGGTGCCGACGATGGGCCGCAGCCGCGAACCGGCGCCGCTGCCCTCCAGCGACGGGATCGAGCCCAGCAGGCCGGCGGTGTACGGCATGCGCGGGTGGTAGAAGACGCGGTCGGTCTCAGCGATCTCGACCGGCTTGCCCGCGTACATGACGAGCACCCGGTGCGCCATGCCGGCCACCACGCCGAGGTCGTGCGTGATGAGCACGATGGCCGCGTTGACCTCGTCCTTCACCTGCACCAGCGTCTCGAGGATCTGCGCCTGGACGGTGACGTCGAGCGCCGTGGTGGGCTCGTCGGCGATGATGACGTCAGGATTGTTGATGACCGCCATCGCGATCATGGCGCGCTGCCGCATGCCGCCGGAGAACTCGTGCGGGTAGTTGTCCAGCCGCTTCTTCGGCTGCGGGATGCCGACCAGCGCCAGCATCTCCTCAGCCCGGGCCAGCGCCTTCTTCCGCGGCATGATCTCGTGCGAGAGCACCGCCTCGGCCAGCTGGTCGCCGATGGAGTACACCGGGTTCAGCGCCGTCATCGGGTCCTGGAAGATCATCGCGATCTTCTTGCCACGCAGGGTGCGCTGCTGCTTCGGCGACTTCTTCAGCAGGTCGTCGCCGCGGTAGAGGATCTTGCCGGCGATGCGGGCGGACTTGGGCAGCAGGCCCATGACCGCCATCGACGACACCGACTTGCCCGACCCCGACTCCCCCACGATGCCCAGCACCTCGCGCTCGTGGACGGCGTACGACACGCCGCGCACGGCCCGGACCAGGCCGTCGTCGGTGGGGAAGGAGACGGTGAGGTCCTCGACGCGCAGGACCTCCGTCTGGCCGGGACCGGAGGTCTCCTCCAGCTTGGTCGCGACGTGCACCTCGGCGGCGGACTCGGTGACGGCGGGCTGGTCCACGCTCCCGCCCGCGGCGGGGTCGGGCAGCGGTGCGCCGATCGGCATGCTCGGATTCGTCATCAGTCACGCACCCGGTTCTGTCGAGGGTCGAAGGCGTCGCGCAGCCCGTCGCCGATGAAGTTCACCGACAGGGCGATCGCGATGATGAACACGCCCGGGAACCAGAACAGCCACGGCCTGGTCGAGAACGCCGTCTGGTAGGTGCTGATCAGCTTCCCCAGGGACGTGTCGGGGTCCTGCACGCCGAAGCCCAGGAACGACAGCGCCGCCTCGAGCAGGATCGCCGCCGCGATGGCCAGCGTGGCCGCGACGATGATGACCCCGACGATGTTCGGCAGCATGTGCTTGACGATGATCCGCCGGGCCGACGTTCCGGCGGCACGTGCGGCCTCGACGAACTCCTTCTCGCGCAGCGACAGGAACTCGCCGCGGACCAGCCGGGCCAGCCCGGTCCACGTCACCAGGCCGATGACCAGGCCCAGCACGACGATGCCGGAGTCGCCGTAGCGGCGGCCGAGGACGGCGGCGATGACCAGCAGCGGGATGGTGATCATGACGTCGGTGAACCGCATGAGCACGGCCTCGACCCGGCCGCGGAAGTACCCGGCGGTGGCGCCGATCAGCGTGCCGATGAAGGTGCCGACGAGGCCGACGATGAACGCGATGGTGAGGGACTGCTGCACGCCGCGCATGGTCAGCGCGAAGTAGTCCTTGCCGACGTTGTCCTGGCCGAACGGGTGCTCGCCGAGGTGCATGCCGTCGCCGCCCAGCCAGGTGGGCACGACGCTGAGCGTCGGCCGGCCGCCGTTCTCGACGGTGGCGATGGACCAGTAGTCCTTGTCCCACCAGCCGGGGACGTTGGCGAAGCCGATCGAGCTGAACGCCAGCAGGACGATCAGCACGAGCATCGTCAGGCCGGCCAGGGCGGCGCGGTGCCGGAAGAACCGGCGGCGCACCATCTGCGCCTGGGTGCGGGCGACGACCGTCATGCCCTGGGCGTCGTCCGGCGCCGCGGTGGCGGCGGGGGTCGGGCCCGGGTCGGGAGTCGTGGGGTTGCTCATCGTTTCGTCCTCCTCACGACAACCGGATGCGCGGGTCGAGGAACGCGTAGGCGATGTCGGCCAGCATGTTGAAGACGACGGCCGCGGTGCCGGCGATCAGGAAGAAGCCCATGACCGGGTTCGGGTCGACGCGATTCAGCGCGTCGGTGAAGAGTCTGCCGAGGCCGGTCCAGCCGAAGACGTTCTCGGTGATGACGGCGCCGCTGAGCACGCCGGCGAAGTCGAAGGCCATGAGCGTCGTGATGGGGATCATCGCGTTGCGGAACGCGTGTTTGACGATGACGCCGCGTTCGGCGAGGCCCTTCGACCGCGCGGTGCGCACGTAGTCCTGGTTCAGCACCTCGAGCATGCTCGAGCGCGTGTACCGGGTGTAGGTGGCGAACGAGATCAGCACGATCGCGATGGTGGGCAGGATGAGGTGGGTGGCGCGGTCCAGGCCCTCCTCCCAGAACGTGCCCTCGAAGTTCGGGGTGCGTGCGCCGATGGTGGCGATGACGCGGCCGCCGACCCGGTCGGAGTAGCTGTCCCAGGCGCCGAGCAGCCGGTCGACGAAGAGCAGTGCGCCGGTGCCGAGGCCGGTGAGCACGGCGGCCTGCATGGCCTGCCGGCGTTGCAGCCCGCCCAGGCCGTAGCCGAGGCCGAGTCCGACGGCGACGGTGAGCAGGGCGAGCAGGATGATGGTCAGCCCGCTGGGGTCGTCGAGGACGGAGTCCAGCGCGAAGTGGCAGACGATGCCGATGCCGGCCGAGGCGAGGGCGGCGTAGAGCACGTTGCGATACGTGAAGCCGGCCACGACGGCGGTGGTCAGGAACGCCAGGCCGGCGGCCGTGACGGCGATGACGACGACGCCGAGCCCGGGGTCGGCGAACCACTGGGTCTCCGACAGCAGCCACAGCGCGCCGGCCGAGGCGACGAACGCCGCGGCGAACGTGGTGAGCCGTCGGTTGCGGTCGCCGGCGATGACGACCATCCAGAACAGTCCGCTGATGACGCCGAGGACGACTGCCACCCCGATGGGGACGGTCGGGTCGGCCAGCCAGTCGTTGAACCGGATGGCGCCGTACTCCTTGAGCAGCACCGCGACCCAGAAGATCGGCAGCGAGAAGAAGAGGAAGGCGCTGAACGTGACGGTGTAGTCCAGGCCGCTGTACTGGCGCAGGGCGGTGACGATGCCGACGGTGATGCCCAGCACCATCGCCAGCACGGTGGCGGCGACCACCAGCTGCAGCGTCTGGGTGAACGCCACGCTGAGCAGCGCGCTGACGTCCTGGCCCTGGATGCTCTGGCCGAGGTCGCACTCGAGCGCGAAGGGCACCAGGCAGCCAGCGGCACCCTTGAGCCAGATGAAGTACCGCAGCGGCGCCGGCGTGTCGAGGTTGAGCAGCCGGATGCGGGCCTCGATGAGGGCGTCGCGGTTGGGTGCGCGCGACTCCTGCAGATCCTGCAGCGGATTGCCGGCGTTCGCGGTGAGCAGGTACATCACGAACGTCGCGGCCAGCAGGATGAAGAACGAGATGATCACCCTGCGCACGATGAAGACCAGCATGGTTACACCAGCCCGTCGACAGTCATCAGATCAGTCCAACCCTCGTCAGGTCTGCACCCCCGCCCGTCAGGGTATGACGAGTTCACGGTGCAAGGGTCGGGCCAGGGGCCATGAAGCCCCTGGCCCGAACCATCGGGCCGGATCCGGCCGGGGTGCCCGGCCGGACCGGCGGAAACGGTCAGGACGTGCGCGACCACTCTTCCATGTTGAACGACACCTGGGTCTGGGCGGCGTTCTGCTGGACACCCTCGATGGCAGGGTTGTGGGCCGTGACGCCCGGGTGCGCGTACAGCGGGATGCTGAACAGGTCGGCCCAGAGCTGGGTCTCGATCGTGGTCAGCAGCTCGACCTGGCGGTCCGGGTCGACGGTGATGAGCAGCTCGCCCCAGGCGTCGTCGACGGTCTGGTTCGAGTAGCCGTACGGGTTCTGGCCCTCGTTGGTGCGGTAGAGCGAGGCACCGGAGGTCATGACGCCCGAGCCGGCCCACGCGAACAGGGCGACCTCGTAGCTGGTGACGTCGACGATGCCGGCGCCGAGGTCCTGGGTCGGGGTGTCGACGATCTCGAAGCCCGCCTGGTCGCAGGAGGCCTTGATGGCCGCGACCGTGTCAGCGCGCCGCGGGTTCGGGTCGGAGCGCAGGATGCGGATCTGGGTGCCGGTGGCACCGGCCGCCTCGACCAGCGCCCGCGCGCCCTCGATGTCGGGCTCGTCGTACTCGCCGCCGTAGGCCTCACCGACCACCTGGTCGTACTCGGGGTCCCACGGGAAGAACTCGCGCAGGTTCATGACGACGGCCTCGGGGTTCGCCGGCTTGATGAGGTTGTCGACGATCTGCTGGCGCGGGACGCACATCGCGAACGCCTGGCGCAGGTTCGGGTCGGAGAAGACCGCGCCCTGGGTCTGGTTGAAGTCGAGGTGCTCCCACGTCATCTCGTCACCGGTGATGACCGTGACCTGGTCGCCCAGCTGCTCCAACGACGCCACGAGGTCGACGCTCACCTGCGGGGCGATGATGTCGACCTCACCGTTGGCCAGCGCCTGGACCTGCTGGTCCTGCGGGATGAACCGGATGACGATGGTGTCGGTGGCCGGCGCGTCGCCGTAGTAGCTCTCGTTGGCGACCAGCGTCATCGACTGACCGGCCTCCCAGCTGTCGATGACGTACGGACCCGACGACGGGATCAGCGCCTGGTCGAGCAGCGCGCCCGGCTCCATGTCCCAGCCGCTGTTCCAGAACTCCGCGACCGGGGCCAGCGCCGCCATGTCGTCGTTCTGGATGGCCGTGACGAGCTCCTCCGGCGTCATGCCGGCCTGCTCGGCCGCGACGTGCGCGGGCAGGTAGGAGCTGGTGACGACCTCCCAGTCGGCGAACGGCTCGGAGTAGACGAAGTCGAACTCCTTGTCGCCCGGCTGGCACTGGGGCTTGGCCACCAGGTCGTAACCGGTGGTGCCCGGGACCGCGAACAGCGGAATGGGCTGGCCGTCCTCGCCGACCTCGTCGGTGATGTACTGACCGGACTGGGTCGCCCACTCGAGCAGGGCGTCGTCGCAGTCGATCGGCGTGCCGTCGGACCACACGGCGTTCTCGGCGAACGTGTAGTGCACCGTGAGCGGGTCCTCGGAGGTCACCTCATAGGTGCCGAATGCCTCGTTGCGGACGATCTCGCCCTGCGGGCCGAAGTCCCACCAGCCGTCGAGCACGCCGTTGAGAACGAACGTGTTCCACGTGCCGTTGCCGGTCTCGGAGTTGCCGTTGTAGGAGGTGAACTCCGCGTCGGACGCGACCGTGATGGGGCCGCCGGACGAGCCGGCGGGGGACTCGGTGTCGCCGCTCCCGGAGCCGTTGCTGTCGTCGTCGCCGCCACATGCAGAGAGCGCCAGCGCCCCTGCCGTGAGCACGGCGAAGACCGCCATACCCCTGCGCTTGGTGGTCAAGGTCTGACTCCTCGTGTGTCGGATCGCAAGGATCGCAGAATGAGAGTGTGGCTAACACCATCACCGCTACTGACGTACACACAAGGTGGCGGGGCGCGCTGTTACTGACCTGAAACCCAACCAGGGCCGCAGGCTACGAAATCACAACGGATCGGACACGAACGTTCCCGGAAATTCTCCTGTCTAATCGTTCCTGGACAGGACGGAAAGCGACCGGGCCACCACGAATCCCGCGGCGGCGATTCCGATTCCGCCGACGACGAATGGCAGTCGCAGGTCGACGGCGCCGAGCAGGCCGCCGGCGAACGTGCCGACCGGCATCAGCCCCCAGCCGAAGGTCCGCCACGCGCCGTGCACCCGTCCGAGCAACCGGCCGGGCACGAGCTCCTGCCGCACGGTGACGCTGACGATGTTCCACGCCGACACGCTGGCACCCACTACGACGAGTCCGGCGCTCGCCGTCACGACGTGGGGGACGAACCCGCACAAGGCGTATGACGCCCCCGTGACCAGCACCGACCCGGCCATCATGCGGGCGCGCCCGAACCGCCGGACCAGCCGGGGCGCGGCCAGCGCCCCGAGCACGGCGCCGACGGCCGCCGTCATGACGAACACGCCGTAGACGGCCTCCGGCAGCCCGAGCACCTCGAGGGCGTAGAGGACGAACACCGCCTGGGCCAGCGAGTTGAGCAGCGCGAGCACGACGTTGACGCCCCACAGCCGCCGCAGCAGCGGGTGCCCGGCGAGGAACCGGAGCCCCTCGGCGAGGGAATGGCGGGTGACCCGCTGCGGCGGGGTCTGCGCATGGGCCTCGGCCGAGCGCGCGGCGCTGAGCGGCAGGGTGAGGACGAGGACGGCGGCCAGCGCGTAGCTGGCCGAATGGAACACGAACGGCAGCGCCGCGGCGACGGCGAAGAACACGCCGGCCAGCGGGGCGGCGACGAAGCTCTGGGCGACGACCTCGGTGCCCTGGAAGCGGCTGTTGGCGCGGACCAGGCCGTCACGGTCGACCACCGACGGCACCATGGCCTGCAGTGCGCCGTCGGCCACCGTCTCGAACGCCCCGAACACGAACACGGCCGCGATGAGGGCGGCGATCACCATGTCGCCGGTGGCCACCAGCAGGCACACGACGCCCGCGACCACGGCGCGGATGCCGCACGCCACGGCCGCGACCCGGCGCCGGTCGAACCGGTCGACGACCGACCCGGACAGCACGCCGAACAGCAGCCACGGCAGGAACTGCGCCACGCCGAGCAAGGAGATGAGGACGGGGTCGCGGGTCAGCGTCGCCGCCAGCAGCGGCGCGGCCGTCGACGCGAACCCGTCGGCGAGATTGCCGCCGAGGGTCGCGCCCCAGAGCCGCGTGAACGCCGGGCCCAGCGGGCGCGACGAGCGCACGGTCGCGGTCACGGCACGTCCTGCGCGGCGACCGGGAACGTCCGCACCTGCACCTCGACGATGCGGGCGCCGGCGTCGTCGTCCGGGGCGTCCGCGTCGTCGCGTCCCGCGACCCGCTCGTGCCAGGCGTCGACGACGGCGGTGAGCTCGGCGCCGAGCCGGGCCAGCTCCTCGGGCAGCAGCCGCAGGTGCGAGGTCGAGTTGACCGTCGCCTGCCCCCATTCGCGCGGCACCTGCAGGTAGCCGGTGGTGAGCCAGTGCTCGAGCCGCGCGGTCTGGGCGCGCTGGAACTCGTCGACGACCAGCCGCGCGGCCTCGCCGCTGGCTCCGCCGGCGAGCTCGTAGCTGTCGAGCTCGCTGCCGCCGGGATAGGCGCGCCAGTACCGCTCGCGACCGGCGCCGCGCTGGGGGTCCTCCTCGACGAAGCCGTGCTTGGCGAGTTGGCGCAGGTGGTAGCTGGTCGACCCGGTGCTCTCGCCGAACCGCGCGGCCAGCATGGTCGCCGTGGCCGGGCCGTACGTCACCAGTGCGTCGTACAGCTGGACCCGCAGCGGGTGCGCCAGACCACGCAGCGTGGTCGCGTCGATGCGGCGTCGCGGAGCCTCGGGCACGGGTGAACGCTAGCGCTTGCCAACACTTCTTTGCAAGCATTCCTTTGCATTGCGGCGGCGATTTTACAAAACATGATCGTCCGGAAAATCAAGGGCAAGACCGTGTGATGTACGTCCCATCGCCGACAACCTCTGGATTCGTGGCCCCACCCGTGCCAGGCTGCGGCCTATCGCGACCGCCGACGCTCGCGGGAGGCAGTGATGGGAGTGTCCGAGAGCCGGGCCGCAGTGGCCGAGGCCGTGTCCGCACTCGACGCGGCGGTGGCCACCCTGCGCCTCCATTACGGCGATACGCTCGGCGTCCGCCGGCTGGTCAGCGACGTGGCCCGGCTCGGCGACGACCTCGCCGAACTCGGCGACCCCCAGCCAGGCCATCGGCCGCATCAGGCCCGGCAGCTGGAGATCGTGCCCGACGAGCCGTACGACCCTAGCATGTGGGCCGGCGCCGAGGACGAGGGCCTGGGCGCCCCCGACCGGCGCGCTCCATGACCGGTCCCTCCGCCCCCGCGCGAGGCCGCCCCCGTCCCCGTCCCCCGCTTCTCTGAAAAGAGCGCACAAGAGATATGGCCGCCCCTACCGGAATCAAGTCTCCGACCCGGGCCCGCATCGCCGCCCGCACCCTGCGCACCGACCGCTGGTGGCTCTATCCCACGTTCACCGCGCTGGTGCTGCTCGCCTTCGTGGTCTACGCCACCTACCGGGCCTTCGTCGGCGAGCACTACTTCGCCGAGCCGTACCTGACGCCGTTCTACTCGCCGTGCGTCACCACCGAGTGCGTCGAGGGCTCCAGCCACCTGGGCACCTGGGTGGGCGACTGGTGGCCGCTGTCGCCGGCGGTGCTGATCCTGGTCATCCCGCTGAGCCTGCGGCTGACCTGCTACTACTACCGCAAGGCCTACTACCGCTCGTTCTGGATGTCGCCGCCGGCCTGCGCCGTCGGCGAGCCGCACCGCCGCTACACCGGTGAGACCCGGTTCCCGCTGATCCTGCAGAACATCCACCGCTACGCGCTGTACCTGGCGCTGGCGTACAACGTGCTGCTGACCTACGACGCGGTGATGGCGTTCAAGTCGCCCGAGGGCGAATGGGGTCACATGGGTCTGGGCACGCTGATCCTCGTGGTCAACGCGGTCCTGCTGGGGCTGTACAGCCTGTCGTGCCACTCGTGCCGGCACATCATCGGCGGCCGGCTGCGCAACTTCTCCAAGCACCCGGTGCGCTACCGCGCATGGGGCATGGTGTCGGTGCTCAACGGCCGGCACGCGCAGCTGGCGTGGGCCTCCCTCGTCTGGGTCGCCTTCACCGACTTCTACATCTGGATGGTCGCGTCCGGCACCTGGTCCGACCCGCGGTTCTTCTGAGGAGCAGAGCGACACCATGGCTGAAATCGAACGCCACAGCTTCGACGTGCTCGTGGTCGGCGCCGGCGGCGCCGGTCTGCGGGCGGCCATCGCGGCCCACGACGCGGGCGCGAAAGTCGGCATCGTCTGCAAGTCGCTGCTGGGCAAGGCGCACACCGTCATGGCCGAGGGCGGCATCGCCGCCGCCATGGCGAACGTGTGGAAAGAGGACAACTGGAAGGTGCACTTCCGCGACACCATGCGTGGCGGGAAGATGCTCAACCACTGGCGCATGGCCCAGCTGCACGCGCAGGAGGCGCCCGATCGCGTCCGCGAGCTCGAGGAGTGGGGCGCGCTGTTCGACCGCACCCCCGACGGCCTGATCTCGCAGCGCGACTTCGGCGGCCACCGCTACGCCCGGCTGGCACACGTCGGCGACCGCACGGGCCTCGAGCTCATCCGCACCCTGCAGCAGCGCGCCGTGGCCCTCGGCATCGAGGTGTTCATGGAGTGCACCGTCACGCGCCTGTTCAAGGACGGCGGCCGCATCGCCGGCGCGTTCGGCTACTGGCGCGAGTCCGGCCGGTTCGTCGCCTTCGAGGCGCCGTCGGTCGTGCTGGCCACCGGCGGCATCGGCAAGTCGTACAAGGTGACATCGAACTCGTGGGAGTACACCGGTGACGGCCACGCGCTGGCGCTGGAGGCCGGCGCGAGCCTGGTGAACATGGAGTTCGTCCAGTTCCACCCGACCGGCATGGTCTGGCCGCCGTCGGTGAAGGGGATCCTGGTCACCGAGTCGGTCCGCGGCGACGGCGGCGTGCTGCGCAACAGCGAGGGCCGCCGGTTCATGTTCGACTACATCCCCGAGTTCTTCAAGGCCGAGACGGCGGACTCCGAGGAGGAGGCCGACCGCTGGTACGAGGACAAGACGAACAACCGCCGGCCGCCGGAGCTGCTCCCCCGCGACGAGGTCGCCCGGGCCATCAACGCCGAGGTCAAGGCCGGTCGCGGGTCGCCGCACGGCGGCGTGTTCCTCGACATCGCCTCGCGCCGCACGCCCGAGTACATCCGCCGCCGGCTCCCGTCGATGTACCACCAGTTCAAGGAGCTGGCCGACGTCGACATCACGGCCGAGCCGATGGAGGTCGGCCCGACGTGCCACTACGTCATGGGCGGCGTCGCGGTCGACCCCGACACCGGCGAGTCGGCGGTGCCGGGCCTGTACGCCGCGGGCGAGGTGGCCGGCGGCATGCACGGCGCCAACCGCCTGGGCGGCAATTCGCTCTCCGACCTGCTGGTCTTCGGCCGGCGGACGGGGCTCAACGCGGCCTACGCGGCGGCTCGGCTGAAGCGGCGGCCCGAGATCGGCGACGACGACGTCCGCGCGGCCTCGGAGCACGCGCTGGCGCCGTTCGGCATCGAGGGCGGCGAGAACCCGTACGCCGTCCAGCACGACCTGCAGGAGGTCATGCACAACCTCGTCGGCATCATCCGGACCGCCGACGAGATGGAGCAGGCGCTGACCGACCTGGCCGCGCTGCGCGAGCGGATCACCCGGCTCAGCGTCGAGGGGCACCGGCAGTACAACCCGGGCTGGCACCTGGCGCTGGACCTGCACAACATGCTGCGGGTTTCCGAATGCATCGCGAAGGCCGCGCTGGAGCGGACGGAGAGCCGCGGCGGCCACACCCGCGACGACTACCCCGCGACCGACGACTCCTGGGGCAAGGTCAACCTGCACTGCCGCCTCGACGGCGACGGCGTCGCCATCGCGCGCGAGCCGCTCCCCCAGATGCCCGACGACCTGCGCGAGCTGTTCAACTAGGAGAGTGTGATCGTGGGATACGACCTGAAGATGAAGGTGTGGCGGGGCGACGCCACCGGCGGCGACCTGGTGGACTACACCGTCCCCGTCGAAGAGGGCGAGGTGGTCCTCGACGCGCTGCGCCGCATCCAGGCGACGCAGTCGGGCGACCTCGCTGTGCGGTGGAACTGCAAGGCCGGCAAGTGCGGCTCGTGCAGCACCGAGATCAACGGCAAGCCCCGGCTGGCCTGCATGACCCGGCTCTCGACGTTCGAGCCGGGCGAGACGGTGACCGTGACGCCGCTGCGCACCTTCCCGGTGGTCCGCGACCTCGTCACCGACGTCTCGTACAACTACCGCGTCGCCGAGACCGTCCCGGCGTTCGCGCCGGAGCCGCGGCCCGCCGACGGCCAGTACCGCATGCAGCAGGTCGACGTCGAGCGCGGACAGGAGTTCCGCAAGTGCATCGAGTGCTTCCTGTGCCAGAACGTGTGCCACGTCATCCGTGACCACGAGGAGAACAAGCAGGCCTTCTCCGGCCCGCGGTTCTTCCTGCGCTACGCCGAGCTCGAGATGCACCCGCTGGACACCAACGACCGCCGCGCGCTGGCCCGCGAGCAGGCCGGCATCGGGCTGTGCAACATCACCAAGTGCTGCACGGAGGTGTGCCCCGAGGGCATCCACATCACCGACAACGCGATCATCCCGATGAAGGAGCGCGTGGTCGACCGGTCCTTCGACCCGGTCACCTGGCTGGGCCGGAAGATCTTCCGCCGCGACCAGCTGCCGGAGGCGCAGGTCCCCCAGGGCCGGGCGGAATG
Source organism: Jiangella rhizosphaerae (assembly GCF_003579925.1). Classification (GTDB taxonomy): domain Bacteria; phylum Actinomycetota; class Actinomycetes; order Jiangellales; family Jiangellaceae; genus Jiangella; species Jiangella rhizosphaerae. The sequence goes on from NZ_QUAL01000152.1 coordinate 29,392, forward strand.
ATCCCGGCCGCCGCCGGGTACGCCCGGTAGCGGAGGTGCACCGATGACCCTGCTCGACGACGACGGCGTCCGGGCGGCCCTGGAGGGGCTGCCCGGCTGGTCCGGCGACACGTCGGCCATCACCCGCGGCGTCGAGGCGCCGGACTTCCCCACCGGGATCCGGATCGTCGACGACGTCGCGGAGGCGGCCGAGGCGGCCGACCACCACCCGGACATCGACATCCGCTGGCGCACGCTGACGTTCACGCTGGCCACCCACTCCGAGGGCGGCGTCACCCAGAAGGACGTCGACCTCGCCGGCCGCATCGACGAGATCGCCGCCCGCCACGGCGCGAGGTGACCACGCGACCCACTGTCGATCGTGGAGTTGTGCGGCCATCTATCGGACATTTCACCCCACAATCGCCGAAGAACTCCAAGATCAACTTGGTGGTCGGCCCGCACGGCGGCGGCGCCGGCCGGCGAACCGCAAGCCGGGCCCGGTCGTCGCGATCAGCGGTGCCGCAGCACGCTGACGGCGAAGTCGGCGTCGTCGTGCCAGGCGCGCAGGTCCCAGGTGGCGAACCGGTGCTCCAGCCGCAGCCCGGCGTCGTCGACGTAGCGGTCGAAGTCGGCCAGCGCGAGGTTGCGGTTCACGTGGAAGCCGGCGACGACGAAGCCGTCCGGCACCACATGGGCACCCACCCGCCGCAGCACGTCGGTCTCCGTCCCCGGCGCCACGAACACCATGACGTTGCCGGCCAGCACCGCGGCGTCGAACGTCTCGCCGAGGTCCAGTTCGCTCAGGTCGCCGACGAGGTAGCGCGGCCCCGGGTAGTCCGTCCGTGCCGCCTCGATCAGCGCCGGGTCGACGTCGACGCCGACGACGGTGTGGCCGCGCTCGTGCAGCGCAGCGGCGATGCGCCCGGTGCCGCAGCCGGCGTCGAGTACCCGGGCATCGCGCGGCAGCATGGCGTCGACCAGCCGGGCCTCACCGGCGAGGTCGGCACCCTCGGCCGCGAGCTGCCGGAACCGCTCGATGTACCACTGCGAGTGGCCCTCTTTCGTCTCGGACATCCACCGCGTCGGCTTCGCCACATCCCCCATCACATCACGCGAGGACCAGCCCCAAGAGGTCGGGACTGAAGCGGACGCCGGACGAGTCGACGTGCTTGTCGACGACGGTGAACCGGACGGTGTGCCGGCCACGGCCCAGCTCGACCCGGCCGACCCGCTCGGTCCGGAACGAGCGCACCGACACCGTCGATGTGTCGATGGGGCCGCCGACCCGCGACCCGTCGACGTCGAGCACCACCACGCCGCCGTTCGCCTGGTGCCGGAACCGCGCGTAGAGGTCGTACTCCCCGCCGCGGGTGATCTCGAGCGTCGCCTCGAGGTACTGGCCGTAGTCGGTGGCGCACCTCGACCACGTGGCCGCCGCTGGCCGCCGGGTCCGCCGTCCGCACCACGGTGAGGCCGGGCGACGTCGTCGCCGGGAGGTCCTCCACCTCGAACGAGAGCCGCGTCGCCGGTCCGCGGCGGCCGGTGTCGGCGCCGCCGGTCAGCCAGGCGAGGTCGAACGTCGCGAACACGACGTCGCGCGAAAAGCTCGTGGTCACGCCCGGCTGGTGCTCGCGGCCGTAGAGCACGCCGACCCGGGCGCCGGGCAGCGCGACGGTGTCGGAGTACGACGCCGGGCCTTCGGTGAGCACGCGGCTGTACGGCCAGGTCATGCCCTCGTCGTAGGAGATCGAGACGGTCATGTTGCGGCGGGTCGGCGAGTCGGTGCGCGAGAAGACGATGCGACTCGGTTCGCGGTCACCGTCCAGGCCGCTGAGTCGGACGATGCCGGTGTCGATCGCGTTGACCGGCCGGGCCGACGCGTCCAGCACCGGCGGCGACCAGGTGGCGCCGCGGTCGGTGCTGACGGAGACGATCCGCGGGTGGGTGCCGCCGGACGCGTACCGGCCGAGCACGACCAGCGCGCCGTCGGGCCGCTCGATCAGCCGGGCCTCGTTCAGCGGGTACGCGCCGTCCAGCGGCACGCCGCCGCCGGCCTGCCAGGTCGCGCCGCCGTCGTCGCTGACGATCACGGTGACGCCGTAGCGCCGATCGGCGACGGGGAAGGCGATGGCCCTGCGGTGCCAGACCTGCAGCACCAGCCGGCCGTCGGTGAGCTGCAGGCCGTGCCCGGGGCCGGGCATGTGCAGCGTCTGCCCGTTCGGGTCGCCGTCGAACAGGTGGGTCAGCTCCGTCGGGGACGACCACGTCTCGCCGTCGTCGTCGCTGGTCACGACGTAGAGGCGGGAGCTGTCCGGCGAGCCGCCGGTGTTGCCCGCGTCGCGGAAGCACTCGGCGTGGAACAGGAAGATCCGGCCGGAGTCGCGGTCGACCAGCGGCGTCGGGTTGACCAAGGACTGGACGCCGTCGGAGCGGCGTACGTAGCGCAGCGGCTCCCAGGTGCGGCCGCCGTCGCGGCTGCGGCGGACGGCGAGGTGGTGCGGGTCGGCGTCGTGCTGGGTGAGGCGGGCCTCGGCGAACGCGAGCACCGAGCCGGCCACCGTCGTCGTCAGGCCGAAGACGTGGAAGACGGCCAGGCCGTCGTCGCCGGCGCGGAACACCAGCGACTCGTGGAAGTCGCCGGCAGCCGTGCCGGCAGCCGCGGCCGGTGCGGCCGCCGCCAGCGCGCCGATGGCGGCGGTACCGGCGGCGGCGCCGAGGACGAGGGTGCGGCGGCTGATCGAGGGGTGTTCCACGGCGCTCTCCTTCGAGGCGGTGTCAACGGGGCGTGATCAGGTGCGCGTCGAGCGGGGCGAGCAGGTCGAGCAGCGCGGCCCGCTCGTCCGGGTTGACCGGGACGAACGGCGCGGCGACGTGCGGCGGGCAGAGCCCGCGGGAGTCGAGGACGGCCTTGACGGCGGGCACGCCGGGCCGGACGGTGTGCAGCGCGATCAGCCGGTCGACGGTCTCCTGGGCGGCGTCGGCCTCGGTCAGCCGGCCGGACCGGAAGGCGTCGTACAGCTCCACGCTCGGCACCGGCGCGATGTTCGCGATGCCCGGCACGATGCCGTCGGCACCCGCCTCCAGCCCGGCGACCAGCTGCGACTCCGAACCCTGGCTGACGCCGACGTCGTCGCGGCGGCGGGCGGCGGCGACGACGTGGCCGAACAGCGCGAGATCGCCGGAGCTGTCCTTGATGCCGGCGACGTGCGGCAGCGCCAGCACCTCGTCGAGCACCGCCGGCGTCATCGGCACGCTGTAGCGCGGGATGTTGTAGGCGACCACCGGCACGCCGAGCTCCGCGAGCGCGGCGAAGTGCGCGACCACCTCGTCGTCGCGGTGCCGGTAGTAGATCGGCGGGCTGGCGACGACGGCATCGGGCTCGGCCAGGCGGACGGCCGCGGCCCGCTCCAGCGCCTCCGCGGTGCCGGCCGCCGTGACGTTGACCAGTACTGGCCCGTCGCCGGTGAGCTCGCGCCACCGTGCCGCGACACCGGCCGCGAACTCCGTCAACGCGCCCGCCGGCAGCAGCGGGCCCTCGCCGTTGCTGCCGAACAGCATGAGACTGCGCGCGCCGGCCCGGGCCAGCGCGTCCAGCAGGTCGTAGGCCGCGGCTGCCGAGGGCTCGCCGGGCGCGCTCATCGGCGTCACCAGTGGGACCATCACCCCGCTGAGCAGCGCGCGACCGTCGGTCGGAACGGCCATCAGTACCCCTTGATCTCCGGCCAGGCCAGCTCGACGCCGTCCGCGGCCAGCTCGTCCTGGAAGGCGGCGAGGCGGGCGCCGTCCTCGTGCACCTGGCCCGGCTCCAGCCCGCCGGCCAGGCAGTGCGCGGCCAGCGCGCCGGCGACCTCGCCGACGTTCCACTCCACCGGGTGCAGCCGGTAGCAGCCGTTGGTGATGTGGGTCGTGCCGATGTTCTTGCCGGCCGGGAGCAGGTTGCGCAGCCGCACCGGCAGCAGCGCGCCCAGCGGGATCTGGAACGGGCAGCTGGCGACGTCGATATAGGTGTCGCCGCCGGTCGAGGGGTGCAGGTCGATGCGGTACATGCCGACGCCGACGGAGTCGGGGTACCGGACCGCTCCGGCCGCGCCGCGCACGGCCAGCGACAGGTCCTGCTCGACGACCCGGCGGCGGGCCACGATGCGCCGCGACTCACGGATGTACGGCGCCTTCGCCAGCCCGTCGGTGGTGCCCATGACGTCGCCGCGCAGCCGCAGCCCGGGCCAGCCGGTGCCGCCGTCGGGCCGGGGCGCCTCGGTCTGCAGCCAGTACAGCATCGACATGGACAGCTCGCGGGCGCCGGCGAGGTGCTTCTCGCGCTCCTCGTCGCTGACCCCGATGAGCGGGCCCGGCAGGTAGTCGATCATCGGCCAGTTGACGACGGTGACGTCGCTCTCGGCGAAGCCGGGCCGGAAGACGGACCGTGCGACGATGCGCCGGAACGCCCACAGCTCGCGGTCGCCGGGGTCCTTGCTCTGGTCCGCCACGACCGGGCCGGTGTCGCCGTTGGGCAGGAACGCCCGCTCGAACGTCTCGAGTGTCCGCGGGTCCGGCCCGCTGAGGCTGATCAGCGGGTTCGGCCACTTCGGCGGCTGGTAGGCGCGCCAGGCGGCGTACCCGGCCGGCCGGTCGATCGTGTGGTCCTCGCCCTCGCGGTGGTCGACCGCGAACACCCACGAGAACGCCTGCATGTTGTCCGGCTGCGCCTCGTCCGGCGCGCTCGGCTCGCCGGTGTCGTGCCGCGACTCGAACCCGGTGACGTGCTCGGTGCCGGTGAGCGGCAGCAGGTCGCCGAGCTCGGTGGCGTCCAGGACGTACGGCGCGTGCACCTCCAGCCGGTCGCCGCCGGGGCCCTCCAGCAGCACGGCGGTGACGCGGTCGCCGTCGACGTTCGCGGCCACGGGGCGGTGCCGGTACAGGATGCGCAGCCGGCCGGCCGCGATCCACGGTCCGACCGTCGCCTCCAGGACGGCGGCGCCCACCCGCGGCTCGTGGCAGAGCCGGCTGACCTTCCCCTGGCCCGGGTTGAGGTCGCGCGCTTCGCGGGCCCAGTCGGCCAGCGGGTACCAGGTGCGGTAGTAGGCACGGATGTTCTCACGGAGCTCGCGGTAGGTGCGCGTGCTGCCGAACTGCTCGATCCAGGCGTGCTCGTCCGGCGGGACGCCCTGGCTGGTCAGCTGGCCGCCGATCCAGTCGGTCTCCTCGGTGAGCACGACCGACCGGCCGCGCCGCAGTGCCGCGAGGGCCGCGGCGACGCCGCCCAGCCCGCCGCCCACCACGAGGATGTCGGTCGTCGTTGCCGTCTCACTGCTCACGCGGGGGATCCCTCTCTGACGAACTGGACGTGCCGGGTGCCGCCGTCGACGGTGACGGCTTCCGGCTCGCCGTGGTTGCTGTCCGGCGGTGCGACGCGGACGTCGCCGGTGCCGGTGACGGTCGCGACGACGGCGTCGGCGGTGCGCCGGTAGCCGGTGACGACGACGCCCGGCGCGGCGTCGAGCAGGACGGCGCCGTCGAGCGTCACGACCAGCCGCTCGCCGGCCGTGACCGTGAGGCGTCCGTCGCCGAGCGGGAGGTTGTGCAGCTGCGCCGGTGCGCCGGGGTGGGCGAACCGCCAGCCGTCGGGGCGCGCCTCGGCCAGCTCGCCGAACGCGAGGTGCGCCAGCAGCCCGCCCCACGCCATCAGCCCGTCGGAGCGCTGCTGGAACCCGGTGAGGTCCTCGCCGTCGAAGGCCGGGTAGTTCTCGCGGACCGCGCTGTGCGTCTCCCACTCGGCGAGGAACAGCTCCAGCAGCGCGCCGCAGACCGCACGGCTGTGGTCGCGCAGGTCGTAGCGGCGCAGCCCCTGCACCGCGAGGTAGGCCATCGGCGCCCAGATGCGGCCGCGCCAGTAGGTGGCCGCGAACCCGGGGTCGTTGCGGGCGACGCTGGGCAGCGGCCGGTCACCGCCGAGGACGCCCGGCGCGAGGAGCGCGTCGGCGACGTCGCGGGCGGTCTCGGCCGTCGGGAAACCGCCGAGCAGCGGGTAGAGCAGGGTCGGCGAGACGTGCGGGTCGTGGCTGCCGTCGGCGCGCAGGTTGCGGTACCCCTGGGCGTTGTCGTCCCAGAAGACCTGCGCCGCGGCGGTGCGGGCGTCCTCGGCCTCGGCCGTGAGCCGGGCGGCGGTGGCGTCGTCGCCGAGGATCGTCGCGATGGCGGCCAGGGCCTCGCCGTCGGCGACGTGCAGCGCGTTGAGGCCGGCGTCGGCGAGATCCATCGTGTGCGTCGCCGGGTCGTAGGCGGCCTCGTCGTACATCGGCGAGTCGTCGAGCCCGGACTCGCGCTTGGTGCGGTCGAGCGTGGCCGACTCGGGGTCGCCGTCGACGGGATCGGAGCCCCACGCCAGCAGGCCGTGTGGCCCTCGGCGGTGCGCCGGCCACCAGTCGTGCCAGGCGAGCAGGCCGGGGAAGGTCTCCTCCAGGAGGCGGCGGTCGCGGGTGTCGTCGGACAGCCCGCCGGCGAGGTACGCCGACAGCACGGTGAGCGCGCCCACCGGCGGCTGCGAGCGGTCCCAGGTGGTGCCGCGCTCGTCGCTGACCCGGTTCGGGATCATCCCGGCGGCGTCGGCGAACGGCAGGATCTGGCCCAGGATGCCGCGCGCGTAGTCGCGGTCGACGACGCTCGCGACCAGCCCGGTGAAGAAGGTGTCCCACGCGTGCAGGGCCCAGCTGCCGTAGAACCCCTGTCGTTCGACGGAGACGAAGTCGCGCGATGTCGGGGTGAGGACGCGGCCGAGGTCCGGCGCGTAGATGGTGTTCCAGGTGACGGCGCGGGTCAGCGCGTCGGCGGCGTCGCGGTACCAGCCGCCTGACCGGGGCCGGACGGCGTCCGCCGCGGCCCGGCGCTCCTCGACGACGGCGCCGACGTCGGTCACCCGCGCCGCCGAGCCGGCTGGAGCGACGAGGAAGTCGTCGCCGTCGCGCTCGAACCGCCAGCCGGGCTCCTCCGGCCGGTCGACGACGACGGTGCCGGCGGACTCCGCGCGCACGTAGAGCTCGTCGCCGGGGCCGCCGGCCATGACCAGCCGCAGCTCGACGCCGTCGACCTCGACCGTGACCTCGGCGAACGATCCGTCGACGGTGTGGTGGCCGAGCCGGACCAGCCCGTGCCGCCAGGTGAACCCGTCGAGCACGGGGCGGCCGGCGGCGTCGAGCAGGCCGAACCGGACCCGCAGGCCCGACGGCAGGTGCGTCATGCCGGTGTGGGTGCGGACGTCCCAGGTGTTCCAACCGATGGGGGCCGGCGTGGTCGCCGTCATGCGGTCACCGATCCGGCGTCGTCGAGGTCCAGAGCGGCGTCGAGCAGCGCCCGCGTGTACTCGTGCTGCGGCGCACCGAGCACGTCGGAGGCGGGTCCTTCCTCGACCACCTCGCCGCGGCGCATGACGGCGACGCGGTCGGCGATCTGGTGCACGACGCCGAGGTCGTGCGAGATGAACAGCATGGCCAGGTGGTGGGTGCGCCGAAGGTCGACCAGCAGCCGCAGGATCTGCGCCTGCACGCTCACGTCCAGCGCGGACACCGCCTCGTCGCAGACCAGCAGCCGCGGCCGCACGGCCAGCGCGCGGGCGATGCTGACCCGCTGGCACTGCCCGCCGGAGAGGTCGCCCGGCCGGCGCGTCGCGACGTCGGGGTCGAGGCCGACGTCGGCGAGCAGCGCGTGCAGTGCGGCGGTCCGGTCGCCGGACGGCGCGGCCGACGGGTGCGTGCGCCAGGCCTCGCCGATGATCGACGCGACGTTCATCCGCGGGTTCAGCGACGACCGCGGGTCCTGGAACACCATCTGCACGGCCCGCTGCAGTTCGGCCGGGCGGCGGCCCACCCGCTCCAGCGGCCGGCCCTCGAACGTGACGGTGCCGGCGTCGGGCCGCTGCAGGCCGGCGACGCATCGCGCGACGGTCGTCTTGCCCGACCCGGACTCACCCACCAGCCCCAGCGTCTCCTCCGCGCCCACGGACAGGCTCACGCCGTCGACGGCGACGAACGGGTCCCGCCGCCGGCCGAACGTCACTCGCAGGTCGCGGATCTCCAGCAGGGTCACGAGGTGAGCACCTCCTCGGCGAAGTGGCAGGCGCTGAACCGGCCCGGCGCGACCTCGCGGACCGGCGGGACCTCGGTCCGGCAGCGGTCGCGCGCGATCGGGCAGCGCGGGTGGAACGGGCACCCGGCCGGCCGGTTCGCCGGGGTGGCCGGCGCGCCGGGCAGCGGGTCGGCAAGCGCGGTCTTCGTCCGGACCGCCGGCACGCTGCGGACCAGCGCCTTCGTGTACGGGTGCGCCGGACGCCGCAGCACCTGCGGCGCCGGGCCGCGCTCGGCGACCCGGCCGGCGTACATGACCACGACCTGCGACGCGACGTTCGCCACCACCCGAAGGTCGTGGCTGACCAGCAGGACCGAGAGACCGTCGGTCTCCTGGATCGACCTCAGCAGCCGCAGGATCCGGGCCTGGACGGTGACGTCGAGCGCCGTCGTCGGCTCGTCGGCGAGGAGCAGCGACGGGCTGCCGGCCAGCGCCAGCGCGATCATCGCGCGCTGCCGCAGCCCGCCGGAGAACTCGTGCGGGTAGCGGTTCGCCCGCTCGGCCGGATCCGGGATGCCGGCGCGGTCCAGCAGCTCGACCACGCGACGGCGCACCTCGCCACGGCCGACGCCGTCGCGGCGGAGGATCTCGCCGACCTGGCGGCCGATGCGCTGCGTCGGGTTCAGCGCGGCCAGCGGATCCTGGAAGATCATCGAGATCTCGTGGCCGCGGGCCTTCCGGCGGCGGGCGCCGTCGGCGTGCAGCAGGTCCTCGCCCCGCCACGACAGCCGCCCACCGGTGCGGGCGCCGTCCGGCAGCAGCCCGATGATCGCGTTGGCGGTCATCGTCTTGCCGCTGCCGGACTCGCCGATCAGGCCGACCGTGGTGCCGGCCGGCACGTCGAACGACACGCCGTCGACGACCCGGACGTCCCCTCGTGTTCCCGGCAGGTCGACGGTCAGCCCGTCGACCCGCAGCAACGCGTCGTGCTGGGCCACCGGGGAGCCGCCGGCTCGCGCCGTCCGTACCTCGCTCACGAGCCCGAGACCGTCACCGTCGAGAAGTCCGGCAGGCCGCTCGGGTCGGGGGTGAAGCCCTCGAGGTCGCTGTTCCAGGCGTAGGCCAGGCTCACGGCCATGGGGTACATGCCGACGGCGTCGCGCCAGATGATCTCGCTGGCCTGCCCGTACAGGTCGGTCCGCTCGGCCTCGTCGCTGGTGGCGCTGGCGGCGGCGAGCAGCGCGTCGAGCTCGGGGTTGCAGTAGCCGTTGCGGCCGGCGGCGCAGGTGTAGAGGCGGCCGAGGTTGCTGGCCGCGTCGTACGTCGGGGTGGCCAGTTGCTGGAAGTTGATGTCCCAGTTCAGCGCCAGCAGGTCCTCGGTGAAGACGGCCTGCTCCTTCTCCAGCGGCTCGACGGTGACGCCGATCTCGGCGAGGTCGGAGACGACGGCCTGGACGAACGGGCGGAACTCGGCGTTGGCGAACTGCAGCCGCAGCGTCTGCGAGAAGTCGAAGCCGGCCGCCGTCAGCGCCGCCTGAGCGGCCTCGGGGTCGTACCCGACCGGCTCCTGCGGCGAGTAGCCGAGGACGAGCGGCGAGACGGGCGCCTCGGACAGCGTCCCGGTCTCGGGGTACAGCGTGGAGATGATCGTCTCGAAGTCGACGGCCTGCCACAGCGCCCGCCGCACCTCCGGCGTCGACAGTGCGGGAATCGACGAGTTGAACCACATCGTGTAGACCGCCGTGCTGGGCACCGCCTCGACGGTCAGCGCGTCGTCGCCCTGCAGCGCGCCGAGCTGGTCGTCGGGGATGCCCCAGACGACGTCGACCTCGCCGGTGCGCAGCGCGGTCAGCCGGGCGGACAGCTCGGGGATGTTGCGGACCGTGACGCTGTCGAGCTGCGGCACGTCGCGCCAGTAGTCCTCGTTCGGCACCAGCTCGAGCGAGTCGCCCGGGGTGAACGAGCCGACGGTGAACGGGCCGGAGCCGACCGGCTCGGCGAAGAACGCGGTGTCCTCGGGCGCGACGCCGGCCGGGATCACGAAGAAGATGAGCAGCTTGCCCGGTACGGCGGCGTCCGGCGCGGGCGAGGTGATGGTCACCTCCGTGTCCGAGGCCGCGGTCATCGTGTACTCGGGGAAGTTGCCCGCGTTCGGGCCGTCCAGCGCGATCATCCGGTCGAACGAGGCGACGACGTCCTCGGCGGTCACCGGCTCGCCGTCGCTGAACGTGGCGTCGTCGCGCAGTGTGAACGTCCACTGGGTGACGTCGGCGTTCGCCTCCCACGAGTCGGCGAGGTCGCCGACCAGCGAGCCGTCGGGAGCCGGGCGGACGAGGCGGCTGTAGATCGCCTGGCTGGCGAACACCGTCCCGGACGCGGCGCCCTGGGCGCCGTGCGGGTCGAGGCTCTCGATCGGGTACGTGCCGGCCGCCACGACGTCGCCGCCGGCGGCGGTCTCGCCGGAGCCGGCCTGAGGTTCGTCGTCACCGCCGCCGGAGGTCGTCGAGCAGGCCGCGAGCAGCAGCGCGGCGGCCGCGGCGACGGTGGTCGCCAGGCGGCGGCCCCTGAATCGGGTCATGGATGGCTCCTTCAGGTCTAGGGGTCGCGGCGGCCGCGCCCGTACCGGGCGGTCAGCTGGTCGCCGAGGATCCCGACGTTGATGATCAGCAGCGACAGCGCGATGCCGGGGAGGGTGGAGATCCACCACGCCGTCTCGAGATAGGTCTTGCCGTTGGCGATGGTCTGCCCCCACGACACCGTCGAGGACGGCAGCCCGATGCCGAGGAAGCTCAGGCCGGCCTCGCCGAGGACGACCAGCGCGAACTCGAGCGTCGCCAGCGCGACGACCGGGCCGGCGGTGAACGGGAGGATGTGCCGCCACAGGATGGATCGCTGCGGCACGCCGAGCACCCGGGACGCGTCGACCCAGGCGCGTTCCCGCAACGACAGGGCCACGCTGCGGGTGACCCGGGCGAACGAGATCCAGGCGGTCGCGGACAGTGCGACCACCACCAGGAGGATGCTGCGCTGGAACGCCCCGGCGATGACGATCGCGAGCAGGATCGCGGGGAACGCCAGCAGCACGTCGAAGATGCGGGCCAGGACGGCGTCCAGCCAGCCGCGCGCGTAGCCGGCGACGGCGCCGAGCAGCAGCCCGACGATGCTGGCCACGCCCACGGTCGCGATGCCGATGAGCACCGACGTGCGGGCGCCGTAGACGATCTGGGCCAGGATGTCGCGGCCGAGGTCGTCGGTGCCGAGCCAGGCGGTGCCGCCGTCGGCCGTCGTCGACCCCGGCGACAGCAGCCGGTCCTCCAGCGGCGTGTGCACCGGGTCGTAGTCGATGAGCAGCGGGCCGATCAACGCGACCAGGAGGTAGAGCCCGACGACGACGTACGGGACCTTGCCGAGCCAGCCGGTGCGGCGGCGCCGGGCGGTCGCCAGCGGCGCGTCCAGGGTGACGGCGGCGGTCACGACGCCCCCTCCAGCCGGATGCGCGGATCGAGCTGGGTGTACAGCAGGTCCGCGATGAGGTTGAGCACCATGACGATGCCGGCGATCAGCAGCGTCACGGCCTGGACGACGGCGTAGTCGCGGTTGGCGACGGCGTCGACCACGAGCGACCCGAGTCCGGGCCAGGCGAACACGTTCTCGACGATGACCGCGCCGCCCATGAGCGCGCCCATCTGCAGGCCGACCACCGTCACGACCGGGATCAGCGAGTTGCGCAACGCGTGGCCGAGCAGCACCTGCGGCTCCGTCAACCCCTTCGACCGCGCGGTCTGCACGTACGGCTCGCGCATCGCCTCGGCGACGGAGCTGCGGGTCAGCCGGGCGACGATCGCGGTGAACGGCAGCGCCAGCGTCACGGCCGGGAGCACCATGTGCTGCGGTGTGCCGACCCCGGCGCTGGGCAGCAGCCGCAGGCCCAGCGCGAACACCAGGATCAGCATGATGCCGACCCAGAACGTCGGAAACGACTGCAGCGCGATGGTCGCCGCGGAGACGACGCGGTCGACGACGCCGCCGGGCCGGCCGCCGGCGACCAGGCCGAGCGTCAGGCCGACGGCGACGGCGATCGCGGTGGCCGCGAGAGTCAGCTCGATGGTGGCCGGCAGCCGGTCGAACACCGCTTCCATCGCCGGCCGGCCGAGCCGGTGGGAGTCGCCGAAGTCGAGCCGGAGCGCGTCGCCGAGGAAGCTCAGGTACTGCGCGACCATCGAGCGGTCCAGGCCGAGCGTCTCGTGCAGCCGGGCGATCTGCTCGGGGTCGGCGTCGGGTCCGAGCATGACGGTGGCCGGGTCGCCCGGCGCGACGCGCACGATGACGAAGATCAGCGAGGCGGCGCCCCACATGACGAACACGCCGATGAGCAGGCGGCGGAGGATGACCTTGATCATGCCCGGTCACCTCGCGGCGCCGGCCCGATCGAGTCGCCGGGGACGAACGCGCACGGGATGGTGACCTGCCGCGAGGTGGGCTGGGCGTCGCCGAGCAGGCCGACCAGCATCCGCACCGCCTCGCGGCCCATCTCGGCGCGCGGCAGCGAGAACCGGGTCCAGTCGCGCAGCTCCGGCGTCCACGACGGCGGCTCACCGAGCACCGCGATGGAGCAGTCCTCCGGGAACCGGACCCGCGCGCCGTCGGTCATCGCCGTCAGCGCGTCGACCAGCCGGTTGTCCTCGGTCGGCTCGACCAGGATCGCGGTGACGCCGTAGCTGCCGATCCAGTGCTGGACGTGCTCGGCGGACAGGTCGGCGGGGTCGGCGAGGCCCTGGATCAGCCGCTCGTCGACTTCGAGCCCGGCGGCGGCCAGCCCTTCGCGGTAGCCCCGTTCGCGGTCGCGGGTCGGCTCGGTGTCCTCGATGGCCCGCAGGTAGAGGATGCGCTCGTGGCCCAGCCGGTGCAGCTCGGCGACCATGGCGCTGGTGGCGGCGACGTAGTCGGCGCCGACGTAGCTGACCTCGCCCTCTTCGACCTCGCGGCGGCCGATGAAGACGAACGGGAAGTCCTCCTGGACCAGGGCGTTCAGCTCTTCGCGGCGGACGTTGCGACCGAGCAGGACGCAGCCGTCGGCGAGCTTGAGCCGGTTGGCGCCGCCGGCGTAGATGGACCGGTCGGCCGCCGAGGTGACCGAGCTGAACAACAGCAGGTCGTAGCCCTGGGCCGCGGTCTCCTCCTCGACGCCAAGCAGGAACGGGTAGTAGAAGTCGCGCTGGTCGGTCGGGAACACCGGCTCGAACGTGTAGAGACCGAGCAGGTGGTTGCGGCCGCCCTTGAGGCTGCGCGCCGCCACGTTGGCCGAGTAGCCCAGCTCCGCGGCCGCGGCGAGGACGGCCTGCCGCGTCGACTCGGCGATCTGGTCGCTGGCCGCGCCGCCGCTGATGACCAGCGAGACGGTGGCCTGCGACACGCCCGCCGCGCGTGCGATGTCGACCTGCGTCGGCCGGCGTCGTCGCCCCTGGGGTGGCACGTCCATCTCCATTCATACGTATTAAGTAGCGTGCCGCCGAGATTACGCGCACATTTCCTGGGCCGTCAAGCGTTGCTTCGCCGACCGGTGGGTCGCCGCCATCGGCGCCCTGTTCGCGGCCTTGACGCTTCGAGGCATCCGTTCGTAACGTAGTCGTCCCAGCTGTCTTATACGTATTAGACACCGATGAGCCGCTCCCAGATCTCTGTCCGTCCGAGAGGATCTGCATGATGTTCCGGCTACTCGTTCGCCGTAGCGTGGGCTGTGTCGCAGCAGTCGCCGTCGCCGTGGGGCTGTCGACGGTCTGTCAACCGTCGCCAGACGTCGCGGCCGCGGTGCCGCCGCCACGAACGCCACTGCAGTACGTGGGCGGCGCTGCCACCTGGTACAACCCGGCCGAGTCGAGCGTGCCGATGCCTCAGTTCGTGGATTGGGACGGAGACGCGATCCGCGACGTCGTCGACGGGGGCCTGCTGTTCCGCAACTCCGGAACCGAGGAGACGCCGGTCCTCGGCGCCACCGGAGTCTCGCTGCCGGTGCCCGAGCCCGAGGGCGTCCTGGTCGACTGGGACGCCGACGGCGACCACGACTATCTCGGCCGGTACACGCTGCGCCTGTACCGGAATCTCGGCAGCGACACGGCGCCCGACTGGCAGAACGAGGGGGAGCTCCTCGCGGGCGACGACCCGATCACGGCCACGTTCGCGGAATTCAACCGCTGGAACCTGAACCACTCGCCGTCGCTCGCGTACGACGACTGGGATGCCGACGGCGACCGGGATCTGCTGATCGGGGCCGCGGATCGGGTCGTCGACGGCAGCAGCACCATCGTGTACACCGAGGGCGCCATCGTCCTCTTCGAGAACGTCGGGACCGAGACCGCGCCGACCCTCGCGACGGGACGGGCGATCTCGACCGCAGCCGGTGAGCTCAACGCGCCGTTCAAGCCGATGATCGCGACCGCGGACTGGAACGGCGACGGTCAGCTCGATGTCCTCTACGGCGACTATCGCGGCGACGTCTGGTTCGCCGAGCGCGACGGCGCCGAGGTCCTGCCGCCCGTCCGGATCCTCGACACCGGCGACATCGGGGCGTGGCTCGATGTGGCCGACCGGGACGGCGATGGTGACCTCGACCTCATCGTGACCAGCACCTACGGGGCGCTCCTGGTCGAGAACACCGGGACGGTGTCGTCGGCGATCCTCGAGGAGGCCGGAGTGATCCGGATGGAGGCCGCCGGCGCCGACATCCGCGTGGGCCTGTTCGAGTCGCCCTACGTGGTCGACTGGGACGGTGACGACGACCACGATCTGGTGGTCGGCGACGAGAACGGACGCGTGAGCGTCTTCGAGAACGTCTCATCCGGCCCTGTTCCGGAACTCATCGACGCCGTTCCTGTGCTCGCCGGTGGACGGCCCCTCAACCTCGACGCCGACGACGCGGCCGGCTCCTGGGAGTGGGGAGCGTCCGAAGCCGCCGCCGGGTACACCAACCCGGTCGTGGTCGACTGGGACGACGACGGCGACCTCGACATCATCACGCAGGACGCACAGGAGGCGACCCTCTGGTACTTCGAGAACGCCGGCACTCGAACCGCGCCGCGGTACCGGGAAGCCGAGGCGTTCACGCTCGGCGGCCAGCCGTTCACCAACGCGTGGCGGTGCCGGGTCGCGGTCCTGGACTGGGACGACGACGGCGACCTCGACCTCGTTCAGGCCGGCGAGGACAACGTGCTGAACGTCTACACCCGCGACGGCGGCGACCTCTCGCTCGCCGTCCTCGGCGTCGCCCAGGACAGCGCCGGCCGGCCGGTCTCGATCCCCTCCTCCCGGGCGGGCCGCACCAATCTGCAGTCGGTCGACTGGGACGGTGACGGCCTGACGGACCTGATTCAGGCGGGCTACGGCAGCACGGCGCTGATCTGGCTGCGCAACGTCGGCAGCCCGGGAGCGCCGGTGTTCGAGATCGACTACGTCCGCAACGCCGACCGCACCCTGTACGAGTCGGTCTCCAACCACACCCCGAAGACGTTCGCGGTCGACTGGGACCACGACGGCCACCTCGACCTCATCGACACGGTGGTCTGGGGTTCGATCATGCTCGTCGACGGCGCCGGCCTCGCCCACGAGCCGGTGGAGCGTGCCCTGCGCCGCTTCGAGGCCGAGGACCTGCCCGTGACGGCCAGCTCCGGCGATGCGTCGGAGATCTTCACCAACCCCGTCGCGAGCGGCGGGGGCGTGCTGCACTACCAGGCGAACGCCGTCGGCGACCATGTCGTGCTCGGCGCCGAGGTGCCGGCTTCCGGGAGCTACCGCGTCATCGCCGGCATGCGCGTAGCGCCGAACCGGGCGATCGTGCAGGCATCGGTGGACGGAACGCCGGTCGGCGACCCGGTCGACGCGTACAGCCCGACCCCCGGCTATCAGGAGTTCGACCTGGGCGTCGCGACCATCACCGGCCTGCACACGCACGAGATCGGCTTCACCGTCACTGGCAGGAACCCGGCGAGCTCCACCTACGCGGTCTACCTCGACCACATCGAGCTGGTGCCCGTCGGCGAACACCTCGAGGCCGAGGTGCTACCGAGGGCGAGTACGTCGGGCGACCGGCTGGGCGTGTTCGTCGATGCCGCCGCCAGCGGTGGAGCAACTGCGAACTTCCAGGCCAACGGTGTGGGTGACGACATCGACTATCTCGTCGACGTGCCCGAGGCGGGCCGTTACGACATCCAGCTCGGCATGCGGGTGGCCCGGAACCGTGGAATCGTGCAGGTGTCGATCGACGGTGTCGCGGTCGGCGATCCGATCGACCCGAGCCGTGCCGCGGCAGGAAACGTCGCCTTCCCGGTCGGCACCCACACGTTCACCGCCGCCGGCACCCACCGGCTCCGCCTCGAGGTGGTCGGGCGGAACCCGGCGAGTACCTCCTTCGCGGTCTATCCGGACTACGTCTCGCTGCTCCGCCCGGGTCATGACCACACAGTCGGGCCCGGAGGCGGCCATCCCGCCGACGGGGACGCTCGATGAGCGGTCGCGGTCCGGCGGCCGGCGCGGCCGACTCCCACGTCGCCGACATCATTGCGGCGGCACCGCGGTTCACCTGCGGGGACGAGGTCCTGTCCCGGGTCTACCGGCACCGGTGGGAGTCCTTCGCGCACAACGTCGCGCGGTCGCCACGCGGCTGGGTGGTGACCGAGTTCCGCCAGCCGGGTCCGGGGCGGGCGCACGGAACAGTGAACGCCGCGGCCGGGCACCACATCCTGGAGGGGCGGTGGCTCCGCCGGACGGACGTCATCGAGGACTACATCCGGTTCTGGTACACGGCGCCGGAGGCCGAACCGAACCGCTACACCGAGTGGATCGGCTGGGCGACCCGGGAGTTCGCGCGTCTTCGGGCGGCCTGGGAGGTCGCCGTCGACGTGCTGCCGGGGATGGTTCGGGTCTTCGACACCTGGGACACGGTGGCGTTGCACCCGTCGGGGCTGTACTGGGTGCACGACCTGGCCGACGCGATGGAGTTCTCGATCAGCGGCGACGGCCTGCGCCCGTCGATCAACAGCTACCAGTACGGCAACGCCGACGCGATCGCCGACCTCGCCGGACGCGCCGGGAACGACGAGACGGCCGAGCGCTTTCGCGCCGTCCGCGACCGGCTGCGCAGGGCCGTCATCGACCGGTTGTACGACCGGCGCCGGCAGTTCTTCACGACCCTGCCGATGTCGCCGAGCGGTAGCGCTGCCTACCTGGCGACCGCCGGCGTGGAGCGGCGTATGCCCGCCGGGTACCGGGACCGGGACCTGCCGTCCCGGGCCGACGTCCCCGCGGACCGGGACGTGCGGGAGCTGATCGGTTTCCTCCCGTGGTACGTCGATCTTCCCGGCGACGAGGTCGACCCCGCCGCGCCGGTCGGGCAGCTGACCGATCCGGACGGTTTCGCCGCGCCGTTCGGGCTGCGGACCGCCGAACGCCGCCACCCGCGGTACGGGTACGCGGTGCCGGACGCGCCGCTTCCGCGCTTCCTGTGCCGGTGGAACGGCCCTACGTGGCCGTTCGCCACGAGCCAGACGTTGACGGCGCTCGCCCGCATCGCCCGCCGGCACGGGGACGACGGATCCCGAGGAACGGTCTTCCTCACCGCGCTCCGGCAGTACGCGCAGAGCCACCTCGCGGCGGACGGCGGCTATCTCCTGGACGAGTTCCTCGACCCGGACACGGGAGCGTGGATCGCCCGCGACTGGCGCCGCCGGCACGACCCCGAGCGTGCCGCGATCGGAACGGACTACAACCACTCGACGTTCGCGGACCTGATCCTGTCCGGGCTGCTCGGCCTGGACGTGCGCGACGACAGCATCGTCGTCGAACCACTGACCTGTGCGACCGGCCTGGGCTGGTTCGACGTTCGAGGTGTCTCCATGGCCGGCGTGGACGTCGACGTGACGTGGAGCCCGAAGGCGGGACTCTCGCTCACAGCCGGCGCGGTGTCGGCCGGGCGCCCGGACCTCGGCATCCTGCGGGTTCCGATTCGAGCAGCACGCGGATGACCCGCTCAGGCCGGCGACGTCAGTGCGCGGCCCGGCCTGACGTGACAGGATTCGCCATCATGCCGCACCACGGAGCCATGGCGCGACGACGTGGGCGGCCGCACGCTGGTGGGTGTTCACCCGTCGTCGTCAGGAGGTTCCCATGACCGTCGTCCCACCCGCGCCCGTCGCGCCGTCCGCCACCGATGTCACCACCCCCGGAGTCCTGGAGGAAAGCTACGAACAGGACGGATTCGCGATCCTGAAGGACGTCCTGAGCCGGGCGGAGCTCGACGCGCTGCTGGCCGAGACGGCCCGGATCTGCCGCGGCGAGCTGGGCGAGATCGACGGCGCCGTCGCGACGTCGCCGGACGAGACCGACGACGAGGTCATCCGCCGGTTCCTCTGCATCCACTACCCGCACAAGCTGTCGTCGCTGGTGCTCGACACGATGCGCCATCCCGCGATCGTCGACGCGCTCACCCGGGTCATCGGGCCGAACGTCAAGGCGATGCAGTCGATGCTGTTCGTCAAGGCCGAGGGGAAGCCCGGCCAGGCCTGGCACCAGGACGAGATGTTCATCCCGACCCGCGACCGCTCGCTCACCGCCGCGTGGATCGCCCTCGACGACGCCACCGTCGAGAACGGCTGCCTCTGGGTGCTGCCCGGCTCGCACCGCGACGGCGTCATCTACCCCAACCGCGAGCACGACGACCCGCGCTACGACTGCACCGTCGAGTCCTACGACTTCCCCTGGTCCGACGACGACGCCATCCCCGTCGAGCTGACCGCCGGGTCGGTGCTGCTGTTCAACGGCTACCTGCTGCACAAGTCGCTGCCGAACACCGGCAGGCACGGCTACCGGCGGGCGCTGGCCAACCACTACATGAGCGCCGAGTCGCTGCTGCCGTGGGCGCTGCCCTACGAGGGCCAGAGCATGGCGCAGGCCGACTTCCGCGACGTCGTCCTGGTGGCCGGCCGCGACCCGTACGCCTACAAGGGCGTCGAGCAGCTGCGCCGGCCGCGCATCCGGCCCGATCGCGACGGCGGTTGTGACCGCTGACGTGCCGAGCTCGGCGGCCGGGCTCGAGGTGGGGCTGGTGCCCCGCCTCGGGCCGGCCGTCGCCGACTATCCGCCGGGCTCCACGTTCGGGCCGCGCGACGCCCGCACCTACGAGTTCGTCTGGCTGCTGTCCGGCAGCGCGACCTGGCACTGGGACGACATGCGGGTGCCGCTCGCGCCGGGCACCCTGCTGCTGGTCCGCCCGGGGATGCGCGACTCCTTCCGCTGGGATCCGCGCCGCCCCACCCGGCACGCGTACGTGCACTTCACGCTGTCCGGCCCCGCCGTGGACGGCGCGATGTGGCCGGTGGTGCGCGACCTCGGCGGCCGGCCCGACCCGATGGGCGCGCTGTGCCAGTACCTGCTCTGGCTCGGCGCGACCTGCCCGCCTGGCTGGCGCCGGCAGGCGGCCGAGACGCTGCGGCTGCTGGTGCTGACGTTCCTCGCCCCGCCGCCGGCGGCGTCCGACGACGCGTCAGGCGGGCTGCCCGAGCCGATCGTCGCCGCGATGTCCGCCGTCCGCTCCGCCTGGTCCGACGGCGTCGCTCGTCCGGTCGGCCTGGAACAGCTGGCCGCCGCGGCCGGGGTGTCGGTGTCGACGCTGTGCCGCGCGTTCCAGCGCCGGTTCGGGCTCGGGCCGGTGGCCGCGCTGGAGCGGCTGCGGCTGGCCCGCGCCGAGCCGCTGCTGTGGATGAGCAACCTGTCGCTGCAGGCCATCGCCGTCCAGTGCGGCTTCGCCGACGCCTACCACTTCTCGCGGCGCTTCCGCGCGGTCTATGGCGTCGCGCCGAGCGTCTTCCGCACCACCCCGCCTCAGGCCGCTCCCCCGTCGCCGCTGGACGCCGCCGGCCTCGCGGCGCTGGAGCCGCTGACTCCCCAGGCCTGACGCCTGGAGCTCACGGTTGCACGGGTACGGCCTCGTGGTTCGGCTTGATCTCCTCGTTGAGGTAGGCGCCGATGCTGTCGGAGCGCATCATCGCCTCGACGGCCGGCTGGCCGACGCCGAGGTAGCGGTAGACCGCACCGGAGCTCCACTCGACCTCGAGCGTCGACGTCAGCGCGTCGTACCCGACCGAGCGCACGGCGGACGACGACACCGGCCACCGTCTGATCCTGCCCATCCCGTCGATCGTCGGCGGCGCGGCCGGATGGGTCAAGGCGCGGCCGCGAAAAGGCGTTGCGACAGTATGCGGGGCGGACTAAGGTCCCGGGTCTTGTGCGGCACTTTCCCGATCCGGATCCCGGTCGCCCCAGCCGCCTGAGTCCCGGCCACTACCTGCTGTGGCTGGCCCGCACCCAGCTGGCCGTCGTCCTGCTCGGAGCGTTCTACGGCGTCATCTGGCCGACCGCGCAGGCGCTGATGCCGTACGCCGTCGGGCGGGCCATCGACGATGGTCTGACCGCGCGCGACCGCGGCGACCTGCTGGTGTGGGCCGGCGTCGTGCTGGCGCTCGGCGTGGTCCAGGCCGCCACCGGGATCCTGCAGGACCGGTGCGCGCTGACCAACGCGCTCGGGGCGCGGTACCGGACGCTGCAGCTGGTCACCCGGCAGGCGACCCGGCTCGGCGCGACGCTGCCGCGGAAGACCTCGGCCGGCGAGGTGATGAGCGTGGGCGTCGCCGACGTCATGCAGATCGGACGGGCGCTGGACGTCAGCTCGCGCACGATCGGCTCCGTCGCCTCGATCGTCGTGGTCGCGGCGATCATGCTGGCGACGTCGTGGCGGCTCGGGCTGGTCGTGCTGGTGGGCGTGCCGCTCATGGTGTGGGCGGTCGCGCTGCTGCTGCGGCCGCTGCACGACCGTCAGGCGCGGCTGCGCGACCAGCAGGCGGAGCTGACCGCTCACGCCGTCGACATCGTCGGCGGGCTGCGGGTGCTGCGCGGGATCGGCGGCGAGGAGCTGTTCGGGCGCCGCTACCACGCCGAGTCGCAGCGGGTCCGGCACGCGGGCGTCCACGTCGCCCGCGCCGAGGCCGCCCTGGAGGCGGCCCGGATGCTGCTCCCCGGGCTGCTGGTCGCGCTGATCGTCTTCCTCGGCGCGCGGCAGGTGCTGGCCGGCGACCTCACCGGCGGCCAGCTGGTCGCGTTCTACGGGTACGCGGTGTTCCTGGCCACGCCGGTGCGGCGGCTGAGCATCGGCGCGAGCGCGATCATGAAGGCCTACGTCGCCGCGCGGCGCGTGGTGGCCCTGCTCGCTCTGGAACCGGAGATCGCGCCGGGCGGGCCGGCGCTGTCCGGCACCGAGGACGCCCGCGACCTCGCCGACCCGGAGTCCGGGCTGGCCGTCGGCGGCGGCCGCTTCACCGCCGTGGCCTGCACGGATCCGGCCGAGGCGGCCGCGCTGGCCGACCGGCTGGGCCGGTACGCGGAGTCGGACGTGACGTACGGCGGGATGCCGCTGCGTTCCGCGGACGTCGAGGACGTGCGGCGGCGGATCCTCGTGGCGGGCAACGAGGCGCGGGTGTTCGCGGGACCGCTGCGTGCGGAGCTGGCGGCCGCCGGACCGGCCGACGACGCGCGGGTGCTCGCGGCGCTGGAGGTCGCGTCGGCCGGCGACGTCCTGGAGGCGTTGCCCGACGGCCTGGACACCGTCGTCAGCTCGGGCGGGAAGGAGTTCTCCGGCGGCCAGCTGCAGCGACTCCGGCTGGCCCGGGCGGTGCTGGCCGAACCCGACGTGCTCGTGCTGGTCGAGCCGACCAGCGCCGTCGACGCGCACACCGAGGCCCGCATCGCCGCCCGGCTGGCCGCGGCCCGGGCCGGCCGGACCACGGTCGTCTTCGCGACCAGTCCGATCCTGCTCGACCACGCCGACGCCGTCGCCCTCGTCGACGGCGGCACCGTCGTCGCGACCGGCACGCATGCCTCGTTGCTGGACGATCCGCGCTACCGGGCGCTGGTCGCCCGCGAGGAGGGGGCGGCATGAGCGCGTCGTCCGCCGGCCTGCCGGTCGCGTCGCTGCGGGAGGTGCGCCGGCACGCCCGGCGCCTGGCGCTGCGGCATCGCCGCGAGGTCGCCGGCGCCGTCGCGCTGCACGCGCTCGGCGCGGCGTCCGGACTGGCCGGCCCCTGGCTGCTCGGCCGGCTGGTCGAGGACGTCAACGACGGCGTCGACCACGTCACCCGCATGACGCTGCTGATCTGCCTGTTCGTCGTGCTGCAGGCCGCGCTGACCGCGCTGGCGATGTTCGTGTCGGCGCGCCTCGGCGAGAAGGTGCTGGCCCAGCTGCGCGAGGAGTTCGTCGACGGCGTGCTGGCGCTGCCGATCGGGACGGTCGAGGAGGCCGGCTCCGGCGACCTCATCACCCGCACCACCCGCGACGTGGACCTGCTGGCGCGCGCGGTGCGGTACGCGATCCCGGACACGCTGATCAGCTCGGTCACCATCGTGCTGACGCTCGGCGGGCTGGTGCTGCTCGGGCCGCTGCTGGCGTTGCCGGCGCTGGTCGGGGTGCCGGTGCTGTGGGTGGCGTCGCGCTGGTACCGGCGCCGCGCCCGCACCGCCTACCTGCGCGAGAACGCCTCGTACTCGCAGCTCGCCGAGGGCCTCGCCGAGACCGTCGACGGCGCGCGGACCGTGGAGGCGCTCCGGCTGGGCGACCGGCGCTTCGAGCGGGTGAACCGCGACATCGCGGCGTCGTACGCGGCGGAGCGGGCGACGCTGCGGCTGCGCACGGTGTACCTGCCGACGATCGACGTGGCGTTCGTGCTGCCGGTCTTCGCCACGCTGGTGATCGGCGGGCTCCTGTACCTGGACGGCATGGTGTCGCTGGCCGCGGTGACGGCAGCGACCCTGTACACCCAGCAGCTGCTGGTGCCGGTCGACACCCTGCTGTTCTGGCTGAACGAACTGCAGATCGGCGGGGCGGCGATGGCCCGGCTGCGGGGGGTCCGGCGCGATCTCGCCGTCGTCGAGCGAGAGCGGG
This sequence comes from Jiangella rhizosphaerae, assembly GCF_003579925.1. Lineage (GTDB taxonomy): Bacteria > Actinomycetota > Actinomycetes > Jiangellales > Jiangellaceae > Jiangella > Jiangella rhizosphaerae. The sequence continues at coordinate 52,409 of NZ_QUAL01000152.1, forward strand.
CGGCGCCTGCCACCGAGAGCGTCGACGCCGGCGGGTTCGAGGTGCGCGGGGTGAGCCACGCCTACCGGCCCGGCCACGACGTCCTCCACGACGTCGACCTCACCATCGCGCCGGGTGAGCGGCTGGCCGTCGTCGGTCCGTCCGGCGCCGGGAAGTCGACGCTCGGGAAGCTGCTCGCCGGCATCCACCAGCCGCGGACCGGCACGATCACCGTCGGCGGCGTCCCGGTGTCCGAGCTGCCGCTGGACCGGCTGCGCACCGAGGTCGCGCTGGTGACGCAGGAGCACCACGTCTTCCGCGGCACGCTCCGCGACAACGTCGTCCTCGGCCGCCCCTCGGCCGACGACGCCGCGGTGGAGGCCGCACTGCGCGCCGTCGACGCATGGGACTGGGCGTCAGCTGCCGGGTTGTCCGCCGCCGTCGGCTCCGGCGGCGCGGAGCTGTCGCCGGCGCAGGCGCAGCAGCTCGCGCTGGCCCGGCTCGTGCTGGCCGACCCGCACACGCTGATCCTCGACGAGGCCACCTCGCTGCTCGACCCGAGCGCTGCCCGGCACCTCGAGCGGTCACTGGCCGCGGTGCTGGCCGGCCGGACCGTCGTCGCGATCGCCCATCGGCTGCACACCGCCCACGACGCCGACCGGATCGCCGTCATGGAGTCCGGTCGCATCGTCGAGCTCGGCTCGCATGACGAGCTGGTCGCGGCCGGCGGCGCCTATGCGGAGCTGTGGCGCTCCTGGCACGGCGGGGCGGGCTAGAACAGCTCGGCGGTGCGCTTGAGCTTCGCGACGTAGTCGGCCCACTCCTGCGCGTTCTGGTCGGGCAGGTTACTGACGTCCTTGCGCAGCCCGATCTCGCCGTCGATGGTCTCGCGGAGGATGTCGGCGTGGCCCGCGTGCCGGGCGGTCTCGGCGATCATGTGCACGAGGATCCAGTGCAGCGTGACGGGGTTGCGGTCCGCGGGCCACCACGGCACCGTGCCGGTGTCGTCCAGCGCCAAGGCGTCGATGGTCGCGTCGGAGTGCGCGATGGTCCGCCGGTAGAAGTCCGTCACCCACTCCATCGTCTGGTCCGGCGTCGCCCAGAAGTCGGCGTTCGGCTCGGCGTCGTCGTCCAGCCACGGCATCGGATCGGGCGCCGGCCGGCCGAAGACCTCGCCGAAGTAGCCGGCCTCCATGCTCGCGACGTGCTTGACCAGGCCGAGCAGGTTGGTGCCCGTCGGCGTCATCGGCCAGCGAGCATCGCGCTCGCTCAGCCCGTCGAGCTTCCACAGCAGGGCGTCGCGGTGGCTCTGGAGGTAGCGCTTGAGGGTGTCCTTCTCGTCCGGCATGCGGGCGAGGCTACCCGGCGGCCGGCACCGCCGCGACGGCCTCGATCTCGACGAGAGCGCCCGGGACGGCGAGGCCGGCGACGAACGCCGACGTGATGGCCGGCGGGTTCGGACGCTGACCCCAGACCTCGTTGAACGCGGCGAAGCCGTCCATCAGCGACTCGCCCTCGCGGATGAGGATCGTCCACTTCACGACGTCCTCGGGCCGGGCGCCGGCCGCGTCGAGGCAGGTCAGGAGGTTCTTGAGGGCCTGCCGCGTCTGGCTGGCGATGTCCGGCCCGACGACCTGCCCGGTCTGGTCGACGCCGTTCTGGCCGCCGATGAAGACGAGGTCGGCGCCGGCCGGGACGCGCACGGCCCAGGTGAACGCCGGGTTGGAGTGCATGGACTCGGGGTTGATGTGCGTGATGGTCATGGAGGGCATGTAACCAGTTATAGTGGTGTCATGCAACGCCGTGAGGAACTCCCGCTCGGTGTCCGGGTGCGGTTCCTCACCGGACGGGTGTCGCTCGACTTCACGCACACCGGCGGCGAGGGCGAGTACGCGCGGTGGGAGATCGTCCACACGCCCGACGACTTGTCCCGCTGGCTCGGCGTCATCCTGTCCGTCGACGGGCTGACGGCCGGGCCGGCCGACCTGGAGGCGATGCGCCCGCTGCGCGCCGCGATCACGGACGCTGCCCGGTCACTGTCGGCGGGCGGCTCGGTGCGGGCCTCCGACGTCGCGACGATCAACGCCGCGGCCGCGGTGCCGCCGCTGGTGCCGCGGCTGGTCGCCGTCGGCGCCGGGGTCGAGTACCCCGCACCGACGACGGCCGGGGCGCTCTCGACGATCGCCCGTGACGCGATCGACCTGTTCGGCGGCCCGCTGGCCGAGCGGATCCGGGTCTGCGCCTCCGAGACCTGCGGCCTGCTGCTGGTCGACACCTCACGGCCGGGCACGCGGCGGTGGTGCTCGATGCAGCGCTGCGGCAACCTCGCCAAGGTCCGCGGCCACCGGGAGCGGTCGGCGCGATAGGCACAACCGACCGCCTTGGCAAGCCTGATCGTCGCGCAACATCGGACATATTGGGCACGCCGACGACGGTCAGCCTTGCCAAGACGCGCGCCGGGGGCGAGCGCGCACTTCCGTGATCGAACAGGCCTTCGCCCGTAGGCTCGGAGCGTGCCGCCCCGCCGTCGAGCCGCGATCTACGCCCGTCGTCGTCAGCGCCGGATGGCGAAGGTCGAGCACGACCTGACCGACGACCAGTGGGCAGCGCTGATCGCGGCCTGGGGCGGCTGCGCCTACTGCGGCGCGGACGACGCCCGGTTGCAGAAGGACTGCATGCTGCCCATCTCCCGCGGCGGCCGCTACACGCTGGTGAACGTGGTGCCCGCCTGCCGCTCGTGCAACGCCAGCAAGTGCAACGCCGAGGTCACGACCTGGATGCGCCGCAAGAAGCTGGACGAGCAGGCCTTCCTCGTCCGACAGGCCGAGATCGTCCGCTCCGCCGACATGGAGCCACGGATCTGAATCCGTTCGAGCCGGCCGCCACCGGGGCAGCGGGGACAGGTCGTGAAACGCCACCGCGTTCCTGATCGGCGCTCTTCGCCGGCCCGGCGGCGGTCACTCAGGCAGCCGGCGCAACGTCGTCGGTAGAATCGTGTCGTGTCCGGCCGATCGTCTTCGCAGACTCTGACTGTCGAGCTCGATCCCGAACGGGCGCGGGCGCTGCACGCCCTTGCGGAGCTCTATCACGCGACGCCGGAGCGGATGGTCGCGTCGTGGGCCGCCTACCACATCGATCGCCTGGTCGCCGGTCAGACGCCGGACACGGTGCCATCCGGATGGCAGCCCGACACGGACGCCTGAGATGCCAGGCGTTCACGTCCCTTCCTCCGTCGAGGACTGCACCCGGCACCGCCGCGGGCTGCGGTCGAGCTCGCGGACGGGTCGCTCCCGGAGGTTCCTGCTCGATCCGCGGTCGCCAGGTTCCGCCGTGCACGCCAGCCGCGTGCGAGGAAGGGCATGATCGGGAAGCGCTCCGGCGCGCACTCCGCGGCGCGAACCCGCCGGATCCGGGCCGCCCGGCGATGGATGGGGATCGACATCACGTTCGACGACGACGGACGCGTCCTCATCGCCGACACGGACGCCGAGCACGACGGTGCGTTCGAGGACTACGACCGAACCATCGCGATGGAAGCGCGCGGTCACGTACTCTCCAACGGCTGGACATGGAACCAGCGATGGCTGAACACGTTCCGCAACATCCGATCCAGCAGCGAGAACCCCGAACCGCGCATCGACTACATCGTCGTGCGTCGACGAGAGGCCGGCCTGCCCGACCTGGTGGACGGCGATTCGGAAGTCCATTGGCGGCCCGCGGGCGCAGGACCGGACGAGCGCCGACTGGCGGGTGCGGCCCGACGCCGCCGACGCCGTGCTCGGCGCGCCCGAGGACGCAGGCTCTGAGTCGGCAACCGAGCACGGACATCCCCTGGCGTCGCTGATCTGGGACGCAGAGGTCCGCCTCATCGATGCGCGCACCGACGAGCCATACACGGGCGTCTCCCCGGAGACCTTCGGCCGGCTCCCCGTCGACGGCTACGGCCGGCTGCTCGGCGCGTCCGGAGTGCGGCCTCGATCGGCGCCCTCGCCGCTCACCGGCTGAGCGAGGCCGAGCCGTCGCATCTGCCAGAATCTGGACCTGCATCGACGGAGGTTCACGGGGGGAGGCTTGATCGGTGGGACGGTACTCGAGCTGCTGCATCCGACCCCGTTGGGCGAGTTCTCGATCACGATGCGCGGTGAGGACGCGTTCGGCAGCACCATGTTCGTCGACGATCCGGCGGCGACCGTCGACGTCCACAGCGTGCACGTCGACGTCGACCTCGATGCCGGGCGGTTCGACCTGGTCGGGCCGGACTACCTCCAGACCACCAAGGGCGTCCCGATCTTCTCGGAGCGGTTCGTGGCCGCGATGCCCGAATCCTTCACCCGGGACGTTGTCACCGTCCCAGCCGTCCTGCACCTGCGCGCGGCGACGCGGCACTTCCTGGCCGGCAGGATCGAACGCGACCTCGAACTGATCGACCCCGAGGCCTCGTCGTTCTCCGACATCCGCGGCATCAGAATCCTCAGCCGCCCCGCCTTCAAGCCCGTCGGCACGAGTTTCCTCCTCGCACGCGACCGCCTGTTCCGGACCTACATGGACGCCTCGGTGGAGCTGATCAGCCAGGTGGACGCGAACCAGCTGAACCTCGAGTACGTGCCGTACTGAGCACTCGGCCGGGCGCGAGGCTCACGGTTCCGCGTGCAGTTCTTCGAGCAGTAGGTGGGCGCGCTCGAACTCGAACCCCAGCAGGTCGTCCGCATCCTCGAGCTCCCGCGCCAAGGACAACGCCTCGGTCAGCACCCACCGGGCGCCAGGGTCGCCACGACCGGTGAGCAGGTCGCCGAGCACGACGAGCGCCCGGACCCGGGTGACATCCGAGGCCTCCCCGTCGAGGAGCCGCCGCAAGGTCGCCTCGGCACCGGGCAGATCGCCCCGATCTGCCTGCATCAGCGCCTTCCGCAGCGCCCCCTCGCCATTCATGTCCGCTCCCGCTCCACGATGCCGGACCCCCTCACAGCCCCGAAGACGCCTTGTATGGCACCTCGTGCGACCTCGCGGTCGCCGACGACGGCGAGTGATCCGCGGCACGAGTCCAGGGCCGTCACACGTTGAATCTGAACTCCACCTGATGCCGTAACTATGCAACACTTCCGACGTGAGCACAAGACCCGGAACGACCCGATGCGCCGTTTATCTGCGCATCTCTTTGGACGCGAACGGTGACGGCCTCGCCATCGACCGCCAGCGAGAGGACTGTCTGCGTATCGCGGCCGAGCGTGGCTGGACAGTCATCACCCCGTTGTTCATCGACAAGGTCAGCGCCAGCAGTGCCAGCAAGGTCCGGCCCGGTTATGACGCGCTGGTGGCCGCGTACGAACGCGGCGAGTTCGAGGCCCTCGTCTGCTGGGACCTCGACCGTCTCACCCGCCAGCCGCGGCAGCTCGAGGACTGGATCGACGCCGCGACCGACCGCGGCCTGATCCTCGTCACTGCCAACGGCGAAGCCGACCTGTCCACCGACGCTGGACGGCTCTTCGCGCGCATCAAGGCATCGGTCGCACGCGCTGAGGTCGAGAGGAAAGGTGCCCGGCAGCGGCGCGCGGCCCTGCAGCGCTCAGAGCGTGGCCGGCCGCCGTTGGGTGTACGACTCACTGGGTACGAGGTGGGCGGCGCGGTTATCCCGTCCGAGGCGGCCGTCGTGCGGGAGATGTTCGAGATGTTCGCCGCGGGCGAGTCACTTCGCGGCTTGGCTGCCCAGCTGACTGAGGCCGGCGTCTCGACCCGCAGCGGCGGGCCATGGAACCCGTCGACCGTCCGCACGACGCTGACGAATCCGCGCTACGCCGGACGCGCCGTCTACCAGGGCAAGGAGACCGGGCAGCGCGGCGGATGGGAAGCCATCGTTGATGATGACTTGTTCGATGTCGTGCAGGCGCGCCTCGCCGACCCCCGTCGCCGGACCCAGATCGGGACTGATCGAAAGCACCTCGGCAGCGGCATGTTTCTGTGCCAGTGCGGGCGACGCGTCGTCTCCTGGAGTGGCGACAGATACCGGTGCCCAAGCGGCTGCCTCACACGGGCACGGGGCCCGATCGACGACTTCGTCCTCAAGGTCATTCGTGAGCGGCTGGGCCGGCCCGACTTAGCCCAGCTCCTCGTTTCGCCAAAGGACGACGCCGAGGCAGAACGACTCAGCAAGGAGGCAGCTGGGCTCCGGCGCCGTATCGCGCAGACCGACGACGACTATGACGCCGACCTCATCGACGCGCGTCGGCACAAGGTCAAGGTCGAGAAGCTGCGAGCCGACCTGGACCATGTCAACGCGCGACGGGCGCGGCTCACAGCCGCCACCGGCCCCGCCGCGGCTGTGCTCACCGCACCAGACCCCGTCGCGGCATTCGACACGTTGACGTCACTGATGATCCGCCGCGCGGTCATCGACCTGTTCGCCGAGTTCACCCTTCACCCGGCGCCACGTGGGCGACGTACGTTCGACCCCGAGACAGTGCGTGTCGAGTGGAGGCAGCCGTGAAGCTGTCTGAGGCGTTCCGACGGATGACCCCGAGGCGTCACCGCCGCAAACTGCGTCGCGAACTGCTAGATGCGGCTGCTGCTGCCATTTCCGATGACGCGCGGCGGGCCATTCGCGAGTTCGGAGCTGCCTTGTTGGACGGGCTGCCAACGACGATCTTTCGGTGCGCGGTGTGCGGCACGAAGGTTGGCACCTACGACCCGGACGGGACGAACTTCCGGGCTCCTGAATGCCCACAGCACGGTGATCTGGATCTGAGTTTGCGCACCTGGCGCGACAAGGCGGCGCAGCGGCACGACGCCGAGAAGAAGCTCACTCTCAAGCTGCGTCCGGTAAGCTAGTTCTCAACCTCGCCGGAATCTGGGCGCGTCGAGCCCGGTACCCCGCGCAGTTCGACGCGAGAGAGGGCTCGCGAATCACCGCTACTGGCGGAGGTTCGCTGTGCCCACGCGCACACCAAAGGACCCTAGGGTCCGTAAGCTCAGATCCCAGGCCGGCGGCTTCAAGCGCCGCGGCAACCTCGCGAAGGCCGAAGAGTGCCAGCGTGAGCTGAAGGCGATCACGGCCGAGGACTACATCAAGCGGCTAGTCGACTCGGCGCCACCTTTGACGCTGGCACAACGTGACCGGCTCGCCTCCCTGTTGCGTCCCGCCGCGTCGAACGGCGGTGGCGCTGATGCTGCGGCCTGAAAGCGGGCGCGCCCCCCGTGGTGGCGAGGGGCGCGTGATGCAGGATCACGACCGGGCTGGGACGGACGCTGCTGTTCCCAGCGTAGCGGACGGCTGGGACACTCCGGAGCCGAAGCGCTGCCGCTACTCCGGCATCTGGTGCTACGCCAAGCCGCTCCTAGAGCTCGAGGTCACGCCCGAGGCTGAGCCGTGCTGCCGACACCTCCTCACCGACGCCGAGGCGGTGTCGCGATGACAGCTGCCATCGAGGAGTACGCAGAGCGCATCGAGGCGTTCTGGCGCCGCCCCGTCCGTGGCCGCGACTTCGGCTATTGGATGCGGGTCTACGCCGAGAACGCCGCCAGGCCAACGCCGGCCGCCACGGCGGTGGTCGCCCGTGCGTAGCGAGATCGCGAAGACGGGGCTCTGCCCGCAGTGCCAGACACCCTCGACGTACTTTCCGGACGAGGACCGCTGGTACCACCACGGGAATGTGGACAACCGCGCGTGCTGGGCCGCGCTGGGCGCCGCCGAGTCGAACGGCCACCGCCCAGCGGCCGACACGCCGTCACCCGTAGACGGGCCGGTCGGCACAACCTGGCGGCCCGTCGACCTCGGGCCGTTCCTCCGAGGCGAGGTCGAGCGGCCTGAGCCAACTGTCGGCATCTCACGCGCCGACGGGCTCCGGCTGCTGTACCCGGCGCGCGAACACATGGTCATCGGCGAGATGGAGTCTGGGAAGTCCTGGCTGGCGCTGGCGTCGGTCTCGGCCGAGCTCACGGCCGGCAACCGGGTGCTCTACATCCACGGCGAGGAAGCAGACCCGACCGACACCATCGAGCGGCTGCAGGCCCTCGGCGTGTCCGACGACGACATTCTCGCCCGGTTCACGTTCGTCGGCCCCAATGAGCCGGTCGACCCGTTCTCGCTCGCCGTTTTGCTGGACCCACCACCGTCGCTGGTCGTGCTCGACGGCACCAACGAGCTGATGTCGATGAATCGGCTGGGCATCCGTGACGAGGACGGCGCAGCGGCCTACCGACGCCTGCTCGTGAAGCCATGCACCGCCGTCGGCGCGGCCGTCCTGTCGTGTGACCACGTCGTCAAGGACCGCGAGAAGCGCGACCGCGGGCCGCTCGGCAGCATCCATAAAGGGAACGGGCTGACGGGGTCGCTCATCCTGCTCGAGAACGCCTCACCGTTCGGCCGCGGCGAGCGCGGCTGCTCGCACGTCTTCGTCACGAAGGACCGCCCCGGACACCTGCGCCGGCACGGCCGTCCGAGCAAACTCCCGGGGAAGACGTTCATGGGCTCGCTCATCGTGGACGACACGCGCACCACAGTCGGCTACCTCGACCTGTCGTTCATCGAGCCGCCCGAGGACCAGCCCCGCGAGTCGGTCCGCTCGCGCGACCAGCTCGACGACGACCGAGTGCTCGAGGTGGTCGAGGCCATCGCCGGCACGGGCCGACAGCCCACGCTGCGCGGCGTCCGATCCAAGGCCGGCCTCGGCAAGGACCGCGTCGACAACGCGCTCACCCGCCTGGTCCTCGACAGCCGCCTCATCGAGAAGCCAGGGCCCAACCGTTCCCGACTGTTCAGTGTGGCTGAGGTGATCCCATGACCGCGCGACCCGCAGGTGTGGCGTGGCGGTGTGGCTCTAAAGAGCGAGCCACACGCGCACACACCCACACGGTGTGGCTCAGCCGCACCCAGCCACACACAGCCACACCGACCGGGAGACCCTGATGAAGATCACCATCCGCCACGTCGTCGTGCAGCACCGCATCGCCGACAGCGTCGTCATCGACGACCAGGAGAAGTACCACCGCGTCGGCCACCACCCAGCCGACGGCTGGCACTGCCACACCTGCAACAGCTCCCGCTGCCCGACCATCGCAGCCGTACACGACGTCGTTACTCCCATGGAGGACGCATGACCGACCGACACCTCCTCGCCGCGCCCGAGGTCCCTGACCCCAAGCACCGGTGGGACTGTCCACGGCCCGGCTGGGTCAGCCAAGGCGCCCGCGTGGCCGGGCAGCACGTGCAGCGGTGCGCGGGCTGCGGCGCCCCGCGGCTCGTGCCAGCGGCGGAGGGTGCGCGATGACCACCGCCCGCAATGCGGTCCTGCTCGCTGCGTTCCTCAAGCGCGTCGCCGAGCTGGGCCTCGTGCCCGGCGAGCTCGAGCGCGACGACAAACGCCCGGTCAGCGACTACCCGACCATGCCGCCGGCCACCTGTCACCTGAGCAGCCGGTACCTCGCTGGCGTGTACCCCGAGCTCGACCTCGTTGAGGGCGTCATCACGTTCCGGCGCAGCACACGCGTTGCCGCGATTCGCCACTCGTGGAACACCACGCCGGACGGGCAGATCGTCGACTCAACGTTCCGCGCCGACGTCGACGACCTCACGTACTGGCCGCTCGGTCGCGCTCCAGAAAATCCCGACCCCCGGGGCCCGCTGACCCACGCGGCCAGTCCGATCTATCCGTGATGCATGGAGCTACAGGTTAGGGGTTGATCATGCCGACGAAGCGACCCGAGGCACGTCGGGAGCAGGTCCGGGACCTACGTGACCAGGGCCTTTCGTTCCGCGAGATCGGTCGGCGGCTGGGCATCAGTCATGAGATGGCCCGCCGTGATGCCCGTGACGCCGGGTTGACGGCGTTGACGCCGGTGCCGTCCGGTCTGAGTGCTCGCGGTGAGGCGTTCTGGGCGCATGCGATCGCCGTGTTCGAGCTTGACGCGCACGAGCAGGAGCTGCTGACGCAGGTGTGCCGGCTGCTCGACCGGGCCGACGCGCTGCGTGACGCGGTCGAGCAGGACGGCGTGATCGTGACGACGCCGCGCGGTGACCGCAGGCCGAATCCGGCGATCGCTGAGGAGCGTCAAGTGTCGCTGGCGATCGGGCGGCTGTTGGTGCTGCTGGAGATCCCGGCCGACGACGGTGCGGTAAGCACGCCGACGCGGACCCGGGCACGCCGCGCGGCCGAGGCCCGCTGGCAAGGGGGTGCCTGATGGTCCGCCGCAGACAGGAGGCCTCCTCGATGCCGCCGGAGCTGTCGACCCCGGCCTACATCGACCCGGACAGCGGCTGGCGCTGGATGTCCCCGGAGGCGTGGGCGTACGGCCGCGCGGCGTGGGAGGCCGGCGACCCTGCTTGGGATGGCGGCTTCAGCGCACCCGACGAGCCGTACAGCGCGGCTGACCTCTGACGGTCGAGCACTCACCAGGAAGGCAATGACATGACTGCTGCTCGCATCGCCCGCGTCCGCTGCTGGGCGCGCGGCCACGAGCTCGTGAGCTTCGCCGTCTCGCCCACGGCCGCGCTGCTGGTGTGCCTCCGCTGTGGCGACACCCGCCGGATACCGCACTCGCCGCTGGCGGCGCCGACGTTGCTGGAGTCGGCAGCCGCGCGCGGGGTCGCCCTCGTCGACGAGCAGACGCTCGCCGACCTGCAGACCGCGCACGCGGTCGAGCAGGCGCTCGCGAACCGTGGCGGCGAGCCGTGATCAGCGCGCGGACGGCCGAGCTCGCGCTCCAGGCGCTCGCGTCAGCCTGGCGCCGGGCCAAGCTCAACGGCACACCGCCGCCGCAGGCCTGGCAGGTCGCGATCGCTGAGTTGTCGGCGGTGGCGGAGGGTTCGCCCGAGCGAACACTTCCAGCAGCGTTCCAGCGCCTCATGACACCGTCGGAAGCGGTCGAGGAGATCGCGGTTCAGGAGGCAGCGGCGCGGCTCGGGATCACACCCCGGGCCGTGCAGCGCAGGATCGGTCGCGGGTCGCTCTCGGCACGACGGATCGGACGGGAGTGGCTGGTCAGGTGGCCGCCCATCGAGCGGAAGGAAGCAGCGTGACGAAGGTCGAGGAAGCACAACCGAAGCGCTACCGCGTGACGGCGCCGTACGTCACCGTGAAGGCCGAGGTCGGCGGGTTCCTGGCGGGCGCCGGCAGCAACGGATACGGCGTCGTCGGCGTGTACAAGGACGGCATCTTGCCGCCCAGCGCCGTGCCAGAGGCGGTCGAGAGCCTGCTCGCGCGCGGCCTGGTCGAGGAGGTGGCGCCGTGAGCCGGCTCAAGCTCCGCGTCCGCGCCGACGCCGCTGACGACGTGCGTTGGCTCCGCGAGGAGTGCGGCATCCCCGACGCGACGCTGATGGAGGCTGCAGGGCCTGACGGCTGGATCGCGGGCGCCGGCCTGACTGCGTGGGCAGAGAGCGCCCTCGACGACATCGAGCAGCGCAGCACTGGCTCGCTGCCAGGCCGCGACGGCACACACCCGATCGACACCATCGGCGCGCTGGCGAAGCGGGCATCCACGCACCGGCCAGAGACCTCGACGACGGGCCGCATGACGCCGGATGCCGCGTACGAGTCCGGCCGGATCACCGCAGCGTCGCTGCCGACCTGGCAGGCCCGCTACGACGCCGACCCGGCCGCTACGGGCGCCCAACTCGCCGAGCTCGCACCGGTGCTGGCCGACGGCAAGCGCCCGGCCGGCACCTCCCCGTGGGCACTCGGCGAGGACGGCCGGTACGTGCTCGCCAGCACGCCCACGCGGCCGTCGGCCACGCCGCTGCTCGACGAGATGGACCGCTCGATCTTTGGGCCGACGCAGGAGGACCGGTACCGCGAGCAGGATCTCGCCGCGGAGCGTGAAGCCCGGGAGATCCTCGAGCAGGAGCAGCAGGCCGCAGCGTCCTCCGTGGTCACCCCCGCCGAGCTCAAGACGCTGTTCCCCAAGAACTCCGACGACGCGGGCTGAGAGAGGCCCTCGGTGGAGCCGACCCCGCTACGGCGTCAACGCCACCCGGTCGCTGCTGCTTCACGCTGCCGGCAGCGTCGCACGCGGGAACGAAGGCGAGAGAGTGGCCCGTCCTTTCGGCTGCAGAGACCTCGCCTGCGCCTGCGGTGTCGGCTCCACCAACTGACCGCGCCGTGGAGCACGACACATCGCCAAGGGGCATCAGCTAGTGGAGGGTTTCGTCCGACCCTCCGTGTACGCTCCGAGCGTTCGACGGCTCGCCTGTTCTCGGCACGTCGTTGATGACAGATCCAAGTCGGTGTGGGAACGTTGCGTACAGCGGCCACGTTCCTCGATCGGTAGCTCGGGAGGGGAGGCTCGAATGGCTACTAATGTCCACGACGTCGCTGCTTACATCCTTGAGAAGCGCGGCCCGATGACGGCGATGAAGCTTCAGAAGCTCGTCTACTACTCGCAGGCATGGCACCTCGTCTGGGACACCGAACGATTGTTCCCCGAGGAGATCCAGGCCTGGGCCAACGGGCCGGTTGTGTACGAGCTCTACCAGAAGCACCGCGGGCAGTTCCAGGTGACTCAGTGGCCCGCAGGTAACAGCGCGAATCTCACTAACGCCGAACGTGAGTCGATCGACGCTGTGCTGCAGGTCTATGGGGGGATGCCGGCGCACGAGCTCAGCGAGCTCACACACCGTGAACGCCCATGGCGGGATGCGCGCGGCGGTCTGCCCGCCGGCGCGATGAGTAGCGCCACGATCACCGTGGAGTCGATGTACGAGTACTACGACGGCCTCGTCGGTACTGCAGATCAGTAGGGGGGCCCGCCGCGTGAGGAACAAGCAGGCGCGTATCTCGAAGGCAACGCGTGGTGGCAAGAACCCCCAGAAGGGCAGAGTCCGCGGCGACAAGGCTCCCGTCATTGCCGCGCCCACGGGCCCGGACATGAACCAGCCGCTACGGTTCAGGTTCGACCAGGTCGACGTCGGCGGCCCATGGTGCCTGACCTCGATCGATCAGCCGCACCACGCCGACCTTCTCCTGAAGATGCGCGACTACGAGTCCATGACCGCACGGGAGATCTTCCACGGCAATGATCCACGAGGCATTCGGTACGACATGGCTGAGTGTCCGAACCCAGAGCCGATCAGGCGCCTCACGGAGGCGTTTGGCGGCCGCGACAGCATCTGCCGCCTTCGGATCAACGGACGACGACGACTCTACGGCTTCCTTACGGGCAACGACTTCTCAATCGTCTGGTGGGACCCCGAGCACGTGATCTGGCCTAGCACCAAGAAGCACACCTAGACCGCCGCCCCCGTGCCTCCCCCGCCCATCAGTGACCAGCTCGGCTGGTGGGTGACGCCGAACCCCGGGACAGCATCACCGCCGCTGAGCGGCTGAGGTTCGAACGCCGTGCCGGGGGTCGTTCACACTCGACTCGGTCATTCCCAGAATGACTCGGCGCGCGCCTTCGAGAGATCCCGCTCGGCTTTGCTGAGCGCGCTCCTCGCCTGGGTCCACTCGTCGAGGCTCGCCCCGTAGCGCTTGAGCGCCTCCCTGGATTCAGCGTCCAACTGGCCCTCATGACCCACGCCAGTGTCTGCCTTTAGCCGAGCGGTCGGCTCGCGGCCGTAGGCATCCCACCGTGACGCATACAGCGAGAACCCATACTTCACCAGCAGTTGGCCCAAGGGACTCGTGACCTTGGCAACCTTCGACTCATCCCAGTAGAGCCGTCCCGAGTGCGCATCGCGTTCCAGGTGTGGGAAGGCCTCGGCGCTGTCCGCTATCGCGTCGCGGACGAGTTCGTCAGCTTGGGCCGCCATGCGCTCGACCTCGGCCCTGAGTTCCTGGACCTTCTCTTTGCCGAGTTCCTCGGACTTGCGCGACTGCTCGACAACCACCCGCCGCGCTTCCTCTGGCATCCACCGAGTAGCCCAGACCGCCAGTGTCCTGAGCACCTCCGCCCGCGCAGCCTCAGCGCTCTCGGTTGCTGCCTGGAAGCCGTCTTGCGCTGCTGCGACCGCGACCTCGGCATCTCCTACGGCGTTCAATACGGGCCCCCCTTCTCGTGTCTTGGCCCACTGCAACGTACTCCCGCCCCCGGACAGACTCTGCGACGACAAGCGGGCGCGGACCCCCGGCAGGCGGGGTGCTCGTCGGCAGCTACGAGGTCGAGGACGTGACGAACCCCCCGCCAGCGGTTGGGCTTGGCGGGGGGTTCGTTGTCGTTCGGGCTATGGTCTTGTCAGCCGACGGTGCCGCGGCCGACGACGTCGGCGCGGCTTGCCACCGCCAGGGGTACGCGCTGAGCGAGTACCCTCCTCGTCCTTGTCGAGGTTCTCCAGCATCCGTTCCAGCGCAGCCCTCATCTCGGCCGCACTCATGTCCCCACCCCGTGCCGACGCACGCGTGTGGCCGTGAACCGAGTTCTCCGCCTGGTTCCGCCACTCTGGCTTGGCGTGGTCGCGCAGGACCGCATGACGCGTCACCGTGCCGCACGTGGCGCACTTGAGGTCACAGGTCATCCGCTCCCAGGGACGCGCCCGACCCCACACTTTCTGCGCGTACTCGCGGCCCTTCCGGGCCTCGGTGCGCGCCTTCATCGCGGCGATCTCCTCGGGTGTCTGCATCCGCTCGCCCTGCAGGTTCCGAAGCCGGTTGTGCTTGGGCGTGCACGTCCGCACAGTGCCGCACTGGCAGCACAGCGCCCGGTCCTTGCCGGGGATGATGGAGTAGCTCACCGCGCCACCCCCTCGACGCCGCCGTCGGCGATGGCGTACAGCAGCGACGCCGCCGCCTCGAGCACCCCGGCGAGCTCGCGGACGTCGTCAGGGTCGGTCACGTCGGCCTCGGCCTCGGATGCGAACCCGATCTCCGGGCCGAGGGTGCGCCGGCCGTCCGGCCAGACGTCCTCGTACACGTCGATGCGGGCCAGCTCGGAGCCGTCGTCGGCGTGACGGACCCACCGGTGCGCCCGGTAGCGGCGCCCCGTCGGGTCGACCTTGTCGGTCTCCCAGGCGTCCACCTCCGTCGCCCACCACAGCGGGATCGGCGTCTCGCCCGGCGTCCGGCGCGGCAGCGTCTCGGGGGTCTCGCTGCCAAACAGGAACGTCGGGATCGGTCGCAGGGCGCTCATGGGGTCACCGCCGGTTGCGTCCAGCCGACAAGGCCAGCGACGAACGTGTTCAGCTCGTCGTGAGCCTCAGCGGGCCGACGCCGCTTCAACGGCAGGCCGCTGCACAGTCGCGCCTCGCCGTCGGCGTACTCGCGAGCCAGCCGCATGATCGTGTCGTACTGCTCACGCGTGATGCCCGCACCGGTCGTCATGGCGGCCATTCAGACCACCGCCACGGCGAGGGCGAGCACGATGATGACGGCGACGGCGAACGCAACACGGATGCGCCGACGGCGCTCGGACGGTTCCGCCAACTTGGCGGAACCGTCGGCCGGCCTCGGCGCCACGAGGTTCACCTCGTCGGGGTGATCGGTGAGCTCGACCGAGTTGGTCGCCTGGCGCAGCTGCAGGAGCAGCTGCTCCGTCGCGAGCGCGTGGTGCATGCCGTCGCCGGCCGCGTTGCGGATGACCCGCAGGTGCTCGGTCACCTCGGCCAATTCGTCGAGCGCATGCTCGACGGTTTCAGGGATACTTGGGGACACGGTCGCCTCCTGGATAGGCGGTCGAGGGACCGTCCGGAGGTCGCAACTCCTGGCGGTCCCGCCTTTGGTCGGAACCGCTAGTGCCCTACGTTCTACTTAGATGTTGGACTGAAGCGGAACTCGACGACGTCGCCGTCGGCCATGACGTAGTCCTTGCCCTCCATGCGGACCAGGCCCTTGGCGCGCGCCTCCGCCATCGAGCCGGTCGCGACGAGGTCGTCGAAGGACACCACCTCGGCCTTGATGAAGCCCTTCTGGAAGTCGGTGTGGATGACGCCGGCGGCCTCGGGTGCCGTGGCGCCCTTGCGGATGGTCCAGGCGCGGGCTTCCTTCGGGCCGGCCGTGAGGTAGGTCTGCAGGCCGAGCGTGTCGAAGCCGACCCGGGCGAGCATGTCGAGGCCGGACTCCTCCTGGCCCATCGACTGCAGCAGCTCCAGCGCCTCGGCGTCGTCCAGCTCGGACAGCTCCGCCTCGATCTGGGCGTCGAGGAAGATCGCCTCGGCCGGGGCCACCAGCGCTCGCAGCTCGGCCTTGAGCGCCTCGTCGGACAGTTCCTCGTCGTCCATGTTGAAGACGTAGAGGAACGGCTTCGCGGTGAGGAGGTGCAGGTCGCGCAGCGGCTCGGGGTCGAGGCGCGCGGCGAAGACGGTCTGGCCGCCGTCGAGGACCTCCTTGGCCCGCTCGACGGCGGCGACGATCTCCTGCTTCTCCTTGGCCATGCGCGCCTCCTTGACCAGACGCGGCAGGGCGTTCTCGATGGTCTGCAGGTCGGCGAGGATGAGCTCCGTGTTGATGGTCTCGATGTCGGCCTTGGGCTCGACGCGGCCGTCGACGTGGACGACGTCGGGGTCGTTGAAGACGCGGATGACCTGGCAGATCGCGTCGGCCTCGCGGATGTTGGCGAGGAACTTGTTGCCCAGCCCCTGCCCCTCGGAGGCGCCCTTCACGATGCCGGCGATGTCGACGAAGCTGACGGTGGCCGGCACCTGCCGGGCGGAGTCGAAGATCTCGGCCAGCTTCCCGAGCCGCGGATCGGGCACGCCGACGACGCCGACGTTGGGCTCGATGGTGGCGAACGGGTAGTTCGCGGCCAGCACGTCGTTCTTCGTCAGGGCGTTGAACAGCGTGGACTTGCCGACGTTGGGCAGGCCGACGATGCCGATGGTGAGACTCACAGGTGCCAAGGGTACGTGGCCCGGACGCCGGCGACGAAGCAGATCTTGAACTGGCGCGAAACGCCTGTTCCGGACCGGTTCCCGCCGCGCCTCCCCGACTTTGTCGGAGGTCCCCGGCAAAGTAGCCCCCATGAACGTCTCCAGCCTCCTCGTCGCCCTCGTCGCCCTCCTCCTCGGCGGCGTCGTGGGCGCGCTCCTCGTCCGTGTCCGCACGGCCGGCGCCGCCGCCACGGTCGCCGCCGAGCGCGACGCCGCGCGTGCCGAGCTCGACACCGTCCGGCGCGAGAAGCAGGAGCTGCAGGCCGAGCGCGAGGTCGACCGCGAGCGCATGCTCGACGCCCAGGCCGAGCAGACCCGGCTCGAGACCGAGCTCGCCCACGCCCGCGCCAGCGGCGAGGAGAAGCTGGCCATGCTCCGCGCCGAGCAGGAGCGGCTGACGCAGGAGTTCCAGCGGCTGTCCGCCGACGCGCTGCGGCAGAACCGCGCCGAGTTCCTCGAGCTGGCCACCGAGCAGTTCAAGGGCTCCGAAGAGCGGGTCAAGACCGAGCTCGAGCACCGCCGCCTGGCCGTCGAGGCCATGGTCAAGCCGCTGAACGACCAGCTGCAGAAGGTCACCGACCACGCTCACCAGCTCGAGAAGGCGCGCGCCGCCGCCTACGGCGAGCTGCGCACCCAACTCGAGACCATGGGCAAGAGCTCCGAGCAGCTGCGGCTCGAGACCCAGCAGCTGGTGACGGCGTTGCGTGCGCCCCAGGTGCGCGGCCGGTGGGGCGAGCTGCAGCTGCGCCGGGTGGTCGAGGCCGCCGGCATGGTCGAGCACGTCGACTTCGCCGAGCAGGCCAGCGCCGACACCGCCGACGGCAAGCTCCGCCCCGACCTCGTGGTCAACCTCGCCGGCGGCAAGAAGGTCGTCGTCGACGCGAAGGTGTCGTTCAACGGCTACCTCGAGGCGCAGGAGGCCCGCGACGAGGCGACGCGCGACAAGCGGCTGGCGGCGCACGCCCGGCACCTGAAGACGCACATCGAGTCGCTGGCCGGCAAGCAGTACTGGGAGCAGTTCACGCCCACGCCCGAGTTCGTGGTCATGTTCGTGCCGTCCGACGTGTTCCTCAACGCCGCCATGGAGCAGGACCCCACGCTGTACGAGCACGCCTTCGAGCGCAACGTCGTCATCGCGACGCCGTCGACGCTGGTCGCGCTGCTGCGGACGGTCGGCTACACGTGGCGGCAGGAGGCGCTGGCGCAGAACGCGCAGGAGGTGCTGAGCCTCGGCCGCGAGCTGCACTCCCGCCTCGCCACCATGGGCGCTCACCTCGCCCGCCTCGGCCGCCAGCTCGACGGCGCGGTCAAGGCCTACAACGACGGCGTCAGCTCGCTGGAGAGCCGGGTGCTGGTCACGGCGCGCAAGATGGCCGACCTCAAGGTGGTCGACGAAGAGCTCGAGGCGCCGCCGCAGGTCGAGCGGGCCGCGCGGCAGCTCCAGGCCCCCGAGATGGTCGACGACGCGCTGATCGCCCTCGAGGACATCCAGATCGACCCGCGGTTCGGCCTCGGCCCCGCCACGGGCAAGGGGTCCCGGTCCCGCCGCCGCAGCGGCACCGACGGCTGACCCACCGGCCCACGTGCGGCACCCCGGCGTCGGGGACCAGCACGGCCGGCACAGACCGGCCTCTCTCACGGGCGCGCCACTCCGCATGCGGACGGCTCGGCCCGCGGCCCGGCGCCGTCACCCTCGCCCGGGGGCCGGCTCCCGTCGCCCCTCCCCCGGCCCGCGAAACCGGCGGATACTCGCGAAATCAACGAACCGAGCCCGGATCGGCCCGGCATACGGCCGTTTCGCGAGTATCCGCCGGTTCCCAAGCACGAGCACGCCGTCGTCACCCGCTGTCCGGACACCTCACCCGTGTGAAGGCCGTATGGCGCGGCCACGGGTCCCGTTCATGGCCCTCACGTGGGTGAGGTGTCATCCGGGCGCGTGCCCAGGGCACGCCGGTGCACGCCTGGGCCATCGAGCCGACGCCGCCACGCCCCGGGTCGTCTCTCAGCCGGTGCCGAGGTAAGCGCCCAGCGTGTTCGCGAACTGGTAGCCGTTCGTCGCGTCCCAGTTGACCGACCACGTCATCGCCCCGCCGATCGGACCCCACGGGTCCGACGGGACGAAGCTTCCGCAGCGCGTCGCGGTCGCCAGGCAGTCGAGGGCGGCCGTGACGTTGGCCGGTGACTGGTAGCCGCCGCCCGCGGCCTGCGGCGTCGCCGGGAGGCCGAGCCCGACCTGGTGCGGGGCCAGCCCGGCCTGGAGCTGGATGCAGGCGAGCGCGGTCAGGAAGTCGACCGTGCCCTGGGCGTAGACCTGCTGGTTGCAGCCCAGCATCGTGCCGGAGTTGTAGTACTGCATGTTGACGATCGTCAGGATGTCCCTGATCGCCAGCGCCAGCTTGTAGTACTCGAACGTCGGCGCCTGGAAGTCGATCGTCTGCGGCGCCATGGTGATGACCAAGTCCGGCCCCGCCAGGTTCCGCAGCTGGCGCAGCGCCTGCTCCATGTACGTCGCGTTGATCCCGTGCTCCAGGTCGATGTCGACGCCGTCGAAGCCGTACTCCTGCATCAGCGCGTAGGTGGTCTGGGCGAAGTTGGCGGCCTCGGTCGCGTTGGTGACGTTGACGTGGCCGTTCTGGCCACCGACCGAGATGACGACGGTGCCGCCGGCGGCCTGCCGGGCGGCGACGTCGGCCTTGAACTGGTCGACGGTGTAGCCGCCGAGCCCGCCGGTGTCGAGGGTGAACGTGATCCCGCCCGGCGTGCCCGCCAGGTTGTCGGCGAACGCGATGGCCAGCAGGTTGTACGCCGCCAGCACCTGCGACACGCGGAGCACCGTCGAGCCGTTGTCGAAGTTGTGCCAGTAGCCGGTCAGCCACCGGTGCCCGGGATCGCCTGGGTCGCCGGGATCGCCGCCGTCCTCGGTGCCCGTCTCCGAACCCGTTTCGGAGCCGGTTTCGCTGCCCGTCTCCGTCCCGGTGTCCGAACCGGTCTCGGTACCGGCGTCGGTGCCACCCGAGCAGGGGCCGTCGTCGCGCCACGGGCCCCACTCGCTTGGGGCGGGGGTGTCGCCCTGGGTCCAGTGCCGCGCCGTCCAGTGGTGTCCGTTGTACGACACGCGGTCGCCGCCGACGTAGACGGCCGTCCGGTCCCAGGCCGGCGCGGTACAGGCCTGCGGCCCGCCGTCGTCGCCGCCCGAGACGTCACCGCCCGACACGTCACCGCCCGACGCGTCGCCACCGGTCTCGTCGCCGCCGCCCGGATCGCCCGGCCCGCCGGTCGCCAGCCGCGAGCCCATCAGGCCCACGAGCTCGTTCTGGTGGTCGCCGGCGAGGTCCCACCACATCGCGCCGCCGAAGCCGCCGGCCGTGATGTAGTCGGCCTTCTTGTCGACCAGCCACGGGTCGTCGAAGGACCAGAACTCGGTGCCGTCGTACGACCACGACGCCAGCACCTCCTCGTCGTGGAAGATCTGGCCCGACCGCAGGTTGCGGTAGCGGTCGGTCCCGGGCTCCTCGGGGAACTCGCCCGGCGCGGCACCCGTGGCGGGCTGCCACGCGCCGTGCGTGCCGCCGTCCGTGACCCCGGTCCAGCCGCGGCCGTAGAGCGGGATGCCGACGGTGAGCTGCGAGGGCGGGACCCCGCGGTCGACGTAATAGCGCATCGCCGCGTCGACACTGAACCGCTGCCCGTCCGCCAGCGGGTTCTCCGGGTCGTCGTAGGTGTTGGCCTGGTGACCGGCGAGGTCGGGCCGCCAGGTGCCGTGCAGGTCGTAGCCCTGCACGTTGCCGAAGTCGAGGTAGTCGAAGATCCGCGTGACGTCCCAGCCCGCGTCGATGAGGACGGGGTTCGCCGGCAGGAACGCGCTGAGCTCGTACGTCTCGCCGGTCTGGGCACCCAGCGCGTCGAGCTGACGGCGGAACTCCGCCAGCAGCGCGGTGAAGTTCTCCTTGTCGTTCTCCGACCAGTGGTTGCCGGGGTGCTGGAACTCCTCCGGGACGCCCGGCCACTCCCAGTCGATGTCGAACCCGTCGAAGACGCCCGCCGCGGCGCCCGGTCCGCCCCGGCCGTCGATCACCGGCAGGTTGCCGCGCAGGAACAGGTCGATGCAGGACGACACGAACCGTTCACGGGTCTCGGGCGTGGCGGCGGCCCGGGAGAAGTGCCGCGACCACGTCCAGCCGCCGATCGAGACCAGCGCCTTCAGGTGCGGGTTCTTCGCCTTGAGTTCCTTGATCTGGTTGAAGTTCCCGGCCAGCGGCTGATCCCAGGTGTCGCCGACACCGTCGACCGAGTCGCCGGCGGCGAAGCCGCGGCCGTAGTCGGCCCAGGCGTCACCGGCGTAGTCGCCCTCCGCCGGCGAGTCCTTGGGCCCGTTCGGCCGGTTGGCCTCGAAGCAGGTGAGCGAGTCGGGGTGGATGTTCGCGAACGCGTAGTTGAGGTGGGTGAGGTCGGCGGCCGCGCCGGTGAGATCGAGATCCTGGACCAGGAAGTCGCGGCCGTAGATGCCCCACTGGGTGAAGTAGCCGACGTTGCGGTAGCCGTTCTCGGCCGCCGCGGCGGCCCGCACCTGCGGCGCCGGCTCCGACTCCGCGACCGGGGCGCCGTCCGGCTGCGGTGCCTGGTCGGCGAACGCCGCTGCGACGCTCGTGACCAGCAGACCTGCGGCGGCGCCGTACGCCACCGCTGTGCGCCATCGAGTCTTCATGGCTGACTCCTTGCGAGAGGTCGTTCGTGGCAGGGGGTCGGATCACGGGATCCGATCGCGGTGCGCATCACCTCCATGCGGGCGCGCGGCCGGCGCGCGTCAGTGACTGAGGGCATGACTTGTCGGCGCGGCCGGTGAATCGGCTGATTCGCCGACCATCGGAGAATTGCGCCGGAATGGCCTGAATTTGAATTGGAAAGAAAGTTAGCAGAAGGCTGGTGGTCTGCCAAGGGGTCTGTGACCGGTTGTCAGGACCACGTCACGGGCACACCGGCTCGACGCGGCGCCACGGGGTCGCCGTGCGTCCGACCCGCGTCCGAGCCGCCACCGGCCCGCCTACGACCAACGTCGCAGATCGGGAGCCCACCTCAGACAGATGCTTCCTGACCTGCACGTTCGTAGGTTGATCGACATGATCGACAGCGACGTGGACGGTTCCTGCTGGCGGCCGGCGCGGGCGCGGACGCGGCGCTCGCCTATGGGGCCAGCGGGCTGCTCAAGACGCTGGTCGCCGAGGAACGGCCGTGCCGAGCCGCGGCGATAGCGCTCGTCCGCGTGCTGGGTGGCGTGCACTACCCGTACGACGTGCTGGCGGGGGCCGCGCTGGGTGTCGGCGTCACCGCGCTCGCGGGGCTGGTCACGGCGACGGCCGCGGCGCGGCGGACACGACGAGCCGGCGACGACATGCGTCCGCGCCGAGCCCGGCTGCGGGACTCGGCGCGGAAGGGGTGGATCGGCTCAGATGAGCCAGCGGTTCCTCCGCACGAGCGGGATGCGCTCCCAGAGGCGGCCCAGTCCGAGGTAACGGCCCGAGTAGGTCAGCGCCAGCGCCACGATCATCAGGGCCTCGGTGAGGTGCTCGTCCAGGAACGGGTTGGTGTCCAGCGGCAGCGATGCCAGGTACATCATGCCCAGCATGAGCACACCGGCGACGGCGGCGATGCGCATGCCGATGCCCAGGACCAGTGCCAGCCCGATCCCGAGCAGGCCGGCCATGAACAGCCAGTCCACCCAGGTGTTGCCGGCCAGGTCGTGGAAGACGTCGCCGAACGGGCCCTCGACGCCCGACAGGTAACCGGTGGTGGGGCTGCCGCCGTCGATCCACGCGTTCTCGCTCGGGGTGGCGTAACCCAGCCCGAACGTCTTGTCGAGGAACGCCCAGAGGAAGGTCCATCCCAGCGCCAGCCGCAGCAGCCCCAGGACGTACTGCAGCGCGACGGGACGAACGTCGGGGTGGTCGGCGCCGGCCGCGGTGACCGGCTCGGTACGGTGCGGCCGGAGGTTCCGGACCGGCACGTCGTGGCTGCTGGACGTGGTCATCGTCCTGCCCCTTCTCGATGTCGCCGGCTTCTCCGGCGCTGGTTCCAGTCCATCGCGGCGGGGGCGTCCGGCGCTGCCGGCCAAGGTCGCCAACCGGTGGGACGATGGTCCCTTCTCTGGCGAACGGGCAGGTCAGAGTGCGGCCGGGCGGCGGATGCGGCGCCCGCGGACGATCTCGGGCCGGATCCGGATGTAGTGCGGCCGGTCGCCCAGCGCCCACGGCGTCAGCCCGAGCGTCGACAGCCGCGCCCGCTCGGCCTCGGCGCCGACCGCCTCGGCCCGCCCGACCAGCACCACCGACCAGCCGGTCAGCGCGTCCTCGTCGTATTGATCGGCTTCGAACGCGACGACGGCGGACCGGGTCGCGGCCGCGAGCTTCGATCCCCAGCCGGTCCGGATGATCACGTCGTCGCCGTCGAGGACGAAGTTCACCGGCTGGATCGCCGGCAGCGCGGCCTCGGTGAACACGATGCGCCCGATCGGCACCGTCCGCAGCAGCGCGAAGCAGTCGGCCCGGCCGAGGTTCTCGAGGCCGGCGGAGTCGGCAGGGGCGAGGGCGTCCACACCATCAGGTTCCACGCCGGGCGGCGCGAGGACCAGGGACCAAGGTCCCGCCGCACGGGCCGGAAGTCCGCCGGACCGCGGCGGCGCGGCGCCGGTCGTATCCTTGCTCGCACATGCGAAGGGAGAAGGCCGGGATGAGCGATCTGCCCGCGCGGCGGCCGGAGCAGAGGGCGAGCGACGCCGACCGGGAGCTCGTCGCCGAGGATCTGCGCGACGCCTTCAGTGAAGGGCGGCTCGACAACGACGAGTACGAGCGCCGCATCCAGGCGGTGTGGGAGTCGCGCACCTACGGCGAGCTGGACCGCCTCACCGCCGACCTTCCGCAGCCGCTGCAGCGTGAGCGGCGCCGGGCCGAGGAGGAGCAGCAGAAGGCCGTCGCCGAGCGGAGGAAGCGCGAGCTGCGCGAGTACCTCGACGAGTGGCAGGCGTGGGCCGGCGCCGCCGTCATCATGATCGCCATCTGGGGCATCAGCAGCATCGCGTCGGGCGAGCTGCGCAACTTCTGGCCGATCTGGCCGATCGGCATCTGGGGCGTCATCCTGCTGGTCAGCGGCCTCGGCGGGCGCGACAAGGACAAGGGCAAGGGCGTCTGACGGAGGGTCAGCCCGACGCCGCCGACGTCTTGAGGTCGCGCCGCAGCTCGCGCGGCAGCGAGAAGATCAGCGACTCCTCGGTGGTGCGGTGCTCCTCGACGGTGGGGAAGCCGCGCTCGCCGAGGTAGGCGACGACGCCGTCGACGAGGTCTTCGGGCACCGACGCGCCGCTGGTCAGGCCGACCGTGGTGACGCCTTCGAGCCAGGCGTCGTCGATCTCGGAGGCGTTGTCGATGCGGTACGCGGCGTCGGCGCCGGCGTCGAGGGCGACCTCGACCAGCCGTACCGAGTTGGAGGAGTTGGCCGAGCCGACCACGAGCACCAGCTCGCACTCGGCGGCGATCTCCTTCACCGCGACCTGGCGGTTCTGCGTGGCGTAGCAGATGTCGTCGCTGGGCGGGCTGATGAGCGCCGGGAACCGCTCGCGCAGCCGGCCGACGGTCTCGTACGTCTCGTCGACGGACAGCGTGGTCTGCGACAGCCAGACGACGCGGGAGGGGTCGCGGACCTCGACCTTGTCGACGTCGTCCGGGCTCTCGACCAGCTGGATGTGCTCGGGCGCCTCGCCGGAGGTGCCCTCGACCTCCTCGTGCCCGGCGTGGCCGATCAGGACGATGTCGAGGTCGTCCTTGGCGAACCGGCGCGCCTCGTTGTGCACCTTGGTGACCAGCGGGCAGGTGGCGTCGATGGTGCGCAGCCCGCGGTCGGCCGCCTCGGCGTGCACCATGGGCGACACACCGTGCGCGGAGAACACGACCAGCGCGCCCTCGGGCACCTCGGACAGTTCCTCGACGAAGATGGCGCCGCGCCGCTCGAGCGTCTCGACGACGTGCTTGTTGTGCACGATCTGCTTGCGGACGTAGACCGGCGGGCCGTAGTGGTCCAGCGCCTTCTCGACGGTGACCACGGCGCGGTCGACGCCCGCGCAGTAGCCCCGGGGGGCGGCCAGGAGGACTCGGCCCGAATCAGTCATGTCTCCCATGGTAGGTGCCGTCGCCGTCGGTCCCAGCAGGTACCGTGCCCATCGTGGCCCTCGACACATCCCCGGAGAAGCCCGCACCGGTCCGCGTCATCTCGCAGCTGATCGGCCAGTGGGTGGCCCGGCTCGGCCCGGTCTGGGTCGAGGGTCAGGTGGCCCAGTACTCCCGCCGTCCGGGCACGTCGACGGCGTTCCTCACGCTGCGCGACCCGCACGCCGAGGTGTCGCTGACGGTCACCTGCCCGGTCGGGCTGCTCGACGCGCTGGAGGCGCCGCTGGCCGACGGCGCCCGCGTCGTCGTGCACGCGAAGCCGTCCTGGTACTTCACCCGCGGGACGCTGTCGTTGGCCGCCGACCAGCTGCGCACCGTCGGGCTGGGCGACCTGCTGGCCCGCATCGAGCGGCTGCGCAAGATCCTGGCGACCGAGGGTGTCTTCGCCGACGCGCGCAAGCGGCCGCTGCCGTTCCTGCCGCGGGTGGTCGGACTGATCTGCGGCCGCGACTCCAAGGCCGAGCACGACGTGCTCGAGAACGCCCGGCGGCGCTGGCCCGGCGTGCGGTTCCGGGTCGAGCCGGTCGCGGTGCAGGGACTCAACGCCGTCAGCCAGGTCATGGATGCGCTGCGGGTGCTCGACCGCGACCCCGAGGTCGACGTCGTCATCATCGCTCGGGGCGGCGGGTCGGTCGAGGACCTGCTGCCGTTCTCCGACGAGGCACTGGTGCGCGCCGTCGCCGCCGCCACGACGCCGGTGGTCAGCGCCATCGGGCACGAGGCCGACACCCCGCTGCTCGACCTCGTGGCCGACGTCAGGGCCTCGACGCCGACGGACGCGGCCAAGCGCGTGGTGCCCGACGTCGCCGAGGAGGCCGAGCGCGTGGCCCGGGCCCGCGAACGCATCCGGTCCGCCGTCCGGCATCGGCTCGACCGCGAGCGGCACGGCCTGGAGTCGCTGCGCTCCCGCCCGGCGCTGGCCGATCCGCACCACGGCCTGCGGCTTCGGGCGTCCGAGGTGGACGCGCTGGTGCAGCGGGCCCGGCGTACGGTGCGGCACGCGCTGGACCGCGCGGCCGTCGAGGTCGACCACACCCGGGCCCGCATCCGGGCGCTCTCCCCCGCCGCGACGCTGGAGCGCGGCTACGCCGTCGTGCAGAAGGACGACGGCACCGTCGTGCGGCAGCCCGGCGACGTCGTGGCCGGCGACCACGTGCGGCTCCTGGTCGCGGGCGGCGAGATCGGCGCGACGGTCGATGCCGGCGGCGCCGGCGCCGGCGAGCGGCCGGCGTCGTAGCGCTGGTAGGTTGACTGCCCATGTCCGCCGAACCCACCTACGAACAGGCCCGCGACGAGCTCATCCAGATCGTCGCGAAGCTCGAGGCCGGCGGCAGCACGCTGGAGGAGTCGCTGGCGCTGTGGCAGCGCGGCGAGGAGCTGGCCGCACTGTGCGAGCGCTACCTCGACGGCGCGCGCGCCAAGCTCGACGCCGCGAGCGGCGTGGACCGCGTGGCCGACGCCGACGGCTGACGGCCGCGCCGCGACATCAGCGCAGCATCGTCACGAACTCCTCGAGCCGCTCGTACGAGACGGTGCCGCGGACGATCGTCAGCGCGCCGCCGTCGACCCGGACGAGGACGCGGTCGGGCTGGTCGTCGTCCTCGACGAGGCGTTCCCAGGTGACGCCGTCGATGGTGCTCTCACCGTCGGGATGGAAGTTCGCCAGCCGGTCGTCGCGGTAGCTCTCGATCTCGCCGTCGGTCTGCTCCAGGCCGATGAACTGCTCGCCGTCGATGAGGAAGCCCAGCCGCCAGCGGTCGCCGCTGGCCTCCTGCGCGAAGTCGACGCTGGTGGCACGCCACCCGTCCGGAACCGGCTCGGGCGCGAGCACGTCGTAGCCGTACTCGGCGCGGGCCACCTCGAGCGCGGGCTGGTAGTCGACGGGGTCGGGCAGCCGCGGCTCGGGGTCGTTGAGCAGGTTGAACACGATCGCGATCGCCGCGATGACGCCGGCCAGGACGCCGACGCTGCGCAGGATGTCACCCAGCGAGGGGTTGCCGCGGGTCGAGGTTGCCACGCACAGCATCGTCGCAGCCGCGCGGCGGAGGCGTCACGCCGGGTACACGCTGATCTCGCTGGCCTTCACCGACGCCCACACCTGCCCGCCCGGTTCGAGGCCGAGGTCGGCGACGGCGAGCGGGGTGACGTCCGCGAGCACCGGCACGGCGCCGTCCGCCGTCACCCGGACGAGGTCGCCGTGCGCCTCCAGGTCGGCGATGACGAGCGGCCAGGCGTTGCGGGCGGAGCCCTCGGGCCGGCGCGGGCTCAGCGTGACGGCGACCGGCGGGAACGCGATGTGCACCGGGCCCGTGGCGTCGTGGGCCAGCGCGACGACGGCGCCGGAGGGCAGCTCCGCGGTGCGGCCCGACGCCGTCCCCGTCAGCAGGTTCAGGCCGACCAGGCGGGCGACGTAGTCGGTGCGGGGCCGGCGCGCGACCTCGGCCGGCGGCCCGTGCTGGACGATGCGGCCGCGCTCGAGCACGACGACGCGGTCGCCGAGCACCATCGCCTCCAGCGGGTCGTGCGTGACGACGAGCGTGCAGCCGTCGTAGCCCGCGAGGTGCCGGCGCAGCTCGGCCCGGACCGCCGGGCGGGTCCCGGCGTCGAGCGCGGCCAGCGGCTCGTCGAGCAACAGCAGCCGCGGCTCGACGATCAGCGCGCGGGCCAGCGCGACCCGCTGCGCCTGCCCGCCGGAGAGCTCACGCGGACGCCGTCGTTCGTACCCGTCGAGCCCCATGCGCGCGAGCCACGCGCCGGCCTCGGCGCGGGCCCGCTCGCGGGGCATGCCGCGCGAGCGCAGCCCGAACGCGACGTTCTCCAGCACGCTCATCTTGGGGAACAGCAGGTAGTCCTGGACGACCATGCCGACGCGGCGGTCGCGCGGCGGGACGTGCACCCCGGCGGCGGGGTCGTCGAGGGCGACGCCGTCGAGCTCGATCCGGCCGGCGTCCAGCGGCAGGATGCCGGCGAGCAGCTGCAGCGCCGTCGACTTGCCCGCGCCGTTCGGCCCGAGCAGCGCCACGACCTCACCGGGGGCGACGGCGAGCGCGACCCGCAGCTCGAGGTCGCCGCGGCGCAGCCGGAGGTCGGCGTACAGGCTCATGTGGCGCCGATCCAGCGGTCGCGCAGCCCGACCAGGATGGTCACCGACACCGCGATCATCGACAGGCTGAGCACGACGGCGACGTCGCTGTCGCCGGCGTTGATCGCGACGTACGCCTCCAGCGGCAGCGTGCGGGTGGTGCCGGGGAAGCTGCCGGCGAACGTCACCGTCGCGCCGAACTCGCCGAGCGCCCGCGCCCAGCACAGCACGGCGCCGGCCAGCACACCCGGTGCGACGGCGGGCAGCGTGACGCGGCGGAACGTCGTCCAGGACGTGGCGCCGAGCGTGGCCGCGACGTCGTCGTACCGGCGGTCGGCGGTGCGCAGCGCCCCCTCGACGGCGACGATGAGGAACGGCATCGCGACGAACACCTGCGCCAGCACGACCGCCTCCGTGGTGAACGGCAGGCTGATGCCGAACGTGTCGTACAGCCAGCCGCCGACCAGCCCCCGCCGTCCGAACACCATGAGCAGCGCGACGCCGCCGACCACCGGCGGGAGCACCAGCGGCACCGTCACCAGCCCGCGCAGCACCGACCGGCCGGGCAGCGCCGTCCGGGCCAGCAGCCACGCGACCGGCACCCCGCACACCAGCGCGACCCCGGTCGCGACCGTCGCCGTGACCAGCGACAGCCGCAGCGCCGTCAGCACCTCGTCTGAGGCGAGGATGGCCGGGAGGTCGCGCCACGGCGCGCGCACCATCAGCCCGGCCATCGGCAGGACGAGGATCGCGACGCCGAGCGCCGCCGGGATCAGCAACCCCGCCGGGACCCGCAGGTCCGCGGTCCTGCGGCTCACCGTGTCAGGAAGCCGGCCGCGCCGAGGATCGTCCGCCCCAGCTCGCCGGTGATCGCGTCGACGACGGCCTGTGCGCCCTCCGGGTTCGGGGCGTCGGCGAGGACGGCGACCGGGTAGTCGTTGACGACCTCGTCCGCCTCGGGGACGTCGATGGTCTCGACGGCGTCGCCCTCGGCCGCGGCGTCGGTCCGGTAGATCAGTGCCGCGTCCGCCTCACCGAGCGCGACCAGCGACGCCGCCTCCTTCACGTCCGTGGTCAGGGTGTCCGGCGCGGCGGTGACGCCGGCGGCGTCGAGCAGGCGCTGGGCCGCGCCGCCGCACGGGACCTGCGGCTCGCAGATCGCGATGCGCAGGTCGTCGTTCGCGAGGTCGGCCAGGCCCCTGACGTCGCCGGGGTTGCCGGCCGGGACGGCGAGCGCGAGGGTGTTGCGGGCGAAGACGCGCGGCTCGCCGTCGACCATACCGCCGGCCACCGCCTCGTCCATCGTGCGCGCGTCGGCGGTGGCCAGGACGTCGGCGGGCGCTCCGGACAGCGCCTGCTCGACCAGCCCGGAACTGGGTCCGAACGAGTAGACGATCTCGAGGTCGGGGTGGGCGTCCCGGAGCTGGTCGGCCAGCTCCTCGAACGACTCCGTCAGGGACGCCGCCGCCAGCACCGTCACCGTTCCGCTCGGTGCCCGACCCGGCTCGCCGGCGTCCGCGGCCGCCGCGCTGTCGCCGTCGTCACCCCCGCAGGCAGCGGTGAGCAGCGCGGCCGCCGCGACGACTGCCGCCAGCCCGGCCGGCCTCATGCTCGGCCCGCCGGCAGGTCGACGACGACGTTGGTGGCCTTGACCGAGGCGATGGCCGCGACGCCGACCTCGAGACCGAGGTCGTCGGCGGCCTCCCGGCTCATCAGCGACACGACACGGTGCGGACCCGCCTGGATCTCGACCTGCGCCATCACGCCGTCCCTCTTCACCGAGATCACGATGCCGGGGAAGTGGTTGCGCGCGGACTCGCGCGGCACGGGCAGCGCCGCCTCGTCGGGGACGATCTCGCGCGCCACCCGCGCCAGCTCGACGCCGTCGACGACCATGCGCCCGGCGTCGTCGCGGTCGAGCCTGAGGCGGCCGCCGTCAGCCCACCGTCGCAACGAGTCGTCGCTCACCCCGAGGAGGCGAGCGGCCTCAGAAATCCGAAACTGCGGCACGGTAGTCAGCATAGACCCGCATGTGCGGAATGTGGAGGGCCGCTGCTCCCCCGCGCCCGAGCTGTCGGGTTGCGGGCGTGGACAGGTGTTCGATAAGATCATTTTCAGGAGATCGGGCCGTCACCGGGAGCGGCAGCAAGGGGTTCCCGGGCAGCGAAGCAGGACATCACGCCAGGTGTTCTCACCTCGTCCACGGTCGCAGTGCGCTGCGGTCGTCC
>NZ_QUAL01000139.1 GCF_003579925.1 Jiangella rhizosphaerae
CGCGGGCGGACGCGGCCGGGCCGCCGCGCCGCCGCTGGACGGGCAGCAGGCGCTGGGCGTGCCGGTGCACGGCAACGTCGACCCGCAGACGCTCGAGCTGGAGCGGGCGACCCTGCGCGTCGCCGTCCAGCGGCCCGCGCTGGCCGGCCCGACCTTCGACGACCTCGCGCCCGAGGCGTTCCTGTCGCCGGCCTACCGCGCCGTCCGCGAGACCGTCGCCAAGGCCGGCGGCTGCGCCACCCAGGCCGGTGGGCACGACTGGGTCGAGGCCCTGCTGGCCGTCGCGCCCGACGACGCCGCCCGGCACATCGTCACGCAGCTCGCCGTCGAGGCCATGCCCGTCGACGAGAACGCCGTGCAGCGTTACGTCGACTCCGTCGTGCTGCGGCTGCACGAGGTCTGGGTGTCGCGCCAGCTGGTCGCGTTGAAGGCCAAGCTGCAGCGCACCGACCCGTCGGCGCAGGTCGAGGTCTACAACCGGCTGTTCGGCGAGCTCATGGCGCTGGAGAAGCACCGCCGCGACCTGCGCGAGCGAGGCATCGGCGCCGCCGGCTGACGCCCGGTGACGTCGCGGGGTCAGCCGTCCTCGCGGTGGAAGACGTGCCGCGTGAGCGCCTGCACGTCGCCGTCGAGGTGGTCGATGCGCCGGTTGACCTCGTCGAACCGGGTGTTCATCTCGGCACGCATGGAGTCGAACTTCGCGTCCATGGCGCCGAACTTCGTGTCCATGGCGCCGAACTTGGCGTCCATGGACACGAAACGGGCCTCGAACTTCTCGTCCATCGCCGCGAAACGGGCCTCGAACTTCTCGTCCATCGCCGCGAACCGGTGGTCGATGGCGTCGAAGCGGCCGTCGAGCCTCTCGACCTTGGCGTCGACCAGGCGCAGCAGCATCGTGGACATGATGCTCACGACGGTGATGAAGCCGCCGATCAACGTCCAGGTCTGCGCGTCGTTCATGTACCGCTCCTTCGTGGATCGTCATGGTACGACCCTTGCGGATCGCGGCGCAGCTCGCGCGGGACGAATCGGACATTGTGGATAACGGCGCGAGAGGGTGCGGCCTGTGGACGAGCCGGAGCCGGACGAGGGAATGCCACGCGACCCGTTGACGCTTCAACCATCATGAGCGAATCCCGCGAGGTGACGACGGCCGCGACGGACGACCCGCCCGCCGGCCTCATCGTGCTCGGCACCCCTGACGGCGCCACCGACGCCGGCGACTGTGCCGACGGCTTCTGCGCCCTCTGAACCCCGAACGCCCCCCGAACCCCTAACGAGGAGAACACGACAGTGCTGGTCGAGGTGTGGTCGGACTTCGTCTGCCCGTGGTGCTACATCGGCAAGCGGCGGCTCGAGACGGCGCTGAGCCGGTTCGAGCACGCCGACGACGTCGAGATCGTGTGGCGCAGCTTCCAGCTGGACCCGTCCACGCCGCCCGGCGCCGACGGACCGGTGTCGGAGAGCCTGCGGACGAAGTACGGCGTCAGCGCCGAGCAGGTCGTGCAGATGAACGAGCGGGTCACCACGCTCGCCGCGGCCGAGGGCCTGGAGTACCACCTCGAGACCGCGCGGGTCGCGAACACGTTCGACGCGCACCGGGTGGCGCACCTGGCCCGCGAGCACGGCGCCGGGCCGCAGCTGCACGAGCGGCTGATGCGCGCCCATCTCGTCGAGTCCGTGCACCTGGGCACCCCGGAGAACGTCGTCCGGCTGGCCGCCGAGGTGGGCGTGCCCGCCGACGAGGCGCGGCGGGTCCTCGACGGCGACGACTACGCCGACGACGTGCGGGCCGAGATCGACCTGGCCCGCCAGTTCGGCGCCAGCGGCGTCCCGTTCTTCGTGATGGGCCGCACGCACGGCGTGGCCGGCGCGCAGCCGGTCGAGGTCTTCGACGGCGCCCTCGCCGAGGCCTACCGCCGGGCCACCGCGCCGGTGCGGTAACGACCGGCCCGCCCTCGCGCCGGCCGGCTCCGGCCGGGCATGATGCGGGCATGACCCTCGTCGCCGGCATCGATTCGTCCACCCAGTCCTGCAAGGTCGTGCTCGTCGACGCCGACTCCGGCGCCGTCGTCGAGACCGGGCGGGCCGACCACCCCGACGGCACCGAGGTCGACCCCCGTGCCTGGTGGGACGCCCTCCAGAAGGCCGGCGACGGACTGCTGGACCGCGCCGCGGCGGTCGCCGTCGGCGGGCAGCAGCACGGCATGGTCGTGCTCGACGACGCCGGCGAGGTGGTCCGCCCGGCGCTGCTGTGGAACGACACCCGCTCGGCCGGCGCCGCCCGCGACCTGACGGCGGAACTGGGCGGCCCCGCCGCCTGGGCCGACGCCGTCGGGCTGGTCCCGGTGGCCAGCTTCACCGTCACCAAGCTGCGCTGGCTCGCCGAGCACGAGAAGGACAACGCCGCCAGTGTCGAGCAGGTCATGCTGCCGCACGACTATCTCACCTGGCTCCTCGCGGGCCGCCCGGCGGAGCCGGTCACCGACCGCGGCGACGCCTCCGGCACGGGCTACTGGTCCGCAGCGACCAACGAGTACCGTCCCGACCTGCTGGAACTGGGCTTCGGCCGGAGCATCGGCGTACCGCGGGTGGCCGCCCCGGCCGAGGTCACGGGGTCGACGGCGTCGGGCGCGGCCATCGCGCCCGGCACCGGCGACAACATGGGCGCGGCGCTCGGCCTGACGCTGGAGCCCGGCGACGTCGTCGTCTCCCTCGGCACGAGCGGCACGGCGTTCGCCGTCTCCGAGTCGCCGGTCGCCGACGCCACCGGCACCGTCGCCGGGTTCGCCGACGCCACAGGGCGGCATCTGCCGCTGGTCGCCACCCTCAACGCCGCCCGTGTGCTCACCGCCGCGGCAACGCTGCTCGGCACCGACCTCGCCGGTCTGGACCGGCTCGCCCTCGAGGCGGAGTCCGGCGCCGGCGGCCTGGTGCTGCTGCCGTACCTCGACGGCGAGCGCACGCCCGACCTGCCCGACGCCACCGGCTCGCTGGTCAACCTCACCCGCGCCGCGATGACGCCGCAGAACCTCGCCCGGGCCGCGGTCGAGGGCATGCTCTGCGGTCTCGCCGACGGCGTCGACGCGCTGGCCGCGCAGGGGGTCGTCGTCCGCCGGGTGCTGCTGATCGGCGGCGCGGCCAAGTCGGCCGCGGTGCGGGCCGTCGCCCCCGAGGTGTTCGGCACGCCGGTCGTCGTGCCGTCGCCGGGGGAGTACGTCGCGCTCGGCGCGGCCCGGCAGGCCGCCTGGTCCCTCTCCGGCGCCGCCACGCCGCCCGCCTGGCCGCTCGCGCTCGAGACCACGGTCGAGCCCGGCGGCGACGGCGGCTCCGCCCGCGTGCGCGAGGCCTACGCGGAGGCGCGCACGCGACTGCACGGCTGACCTCTCGCGTGGGACCCTGGAATGGCGGGCCCGGAATACGGGCACGGGTCGCCGAGTTGTGGCGGGTAGATTTGGTTGACACGTCAACAGTCGGCGAGAGGGAGTGACGCGAGATGCAGTTCGGGATCTTCACGGTGGGGGACGTGACCACCGATCCCACGACGGGGCGGACCCCCACCGAGCACGAGCGGATCAAGGCGACGGTAGCGATCGCCAAGAAGGCCGAGGAGGTCGGCCTCGACGTCTTCGCGACCGGTGAGCACCACAACCCGCCGTTCATCGCCTCGGCGCCGACGACGACGCTGGCCTACATCGGCGCGCAGACCGAGCGGATCATCCTCTCGACGGCGACGACGCTGATCACGACCACCGACCCGGTGCTGATCGCGGAGAACTACGCCAAGCTGCAGCACCTCACCGACGGCCGCGTCGACCTCATGATGGGCCGCGGCAACACCGGCCCGGTCTATCCGTGGTTCGGCAAGGACATCCGCGACGGCATCGCGCTGGCCGTCGAGAACTACGCACTGCTGCACCGGCTGTGGCGCGAGGACGTCGTCGACTGGCAGGGCCGGTTCCGCACCCCGCTGCAGGGCTTCACGTCGACGCCGCGGCCGCTGGACGGCGTGCCGCCGTTCGTCTGGCACGGGTCGATCCGCAGCCCGGAGATCGCGGAGCAGGCCGCCTACTACGGTGACGGCTTCTTCCACAACAACATCTTCTGGCCGATGTCGCACACGAAGCAGATGGTGAACCTCTACCGCCGCCGCTTCGAGCACTACGGCCACGGCCCGGCCGACACCGCCATCGTCGGCCTCGGCGGTCAGGTGTTCATGCGGCCGAACTCGCAGGACGCGATCCGCGAGTTCCGGCCCTACTTCGACGTCGCGCCGGTGTACGGCCACGGCCCCTCGCTGGAGGAGTTCATGGAGCAGACGCCGCTGACGGTCGGCAGCCCGCAGCAGGTCATCGACCGGTACGCCGCCATGCGCGACCACGTCGGTCACTACCAGCGCCAGCTGTTCCTCATGGACCACGCGGGCCTGCCGCTCGACGTCGTGCTCGAGCAGATCGAGATCCTCGGCACCGAGGTCGTGCCGGTACTGCGCCGCGAGATGGCCATCGGCCGGCCCGAGCACATCCCCGACGCGCCGACGCACGCGTCGCTGGTCGCGGCCGCCGGCGGTGCGCGCGACACCACGGTGCACGCCGAGGACGACGTCACCGGCCGGACGGCCGAGAACGCGGCGGCGGAGAACGCGGAGGCCGCCCGATGACCACCTCGCGCCGCATCGCGGTCGTGTCGGCGGGGCTGCGCCAGCCGTCGTCGACGCGGCTGCTGGCCGACCGGCTCGCCGACGCGGCCGGCCGCCAGTTCACCGCCCGCGACGTCGACGTCGACCTGCGGGTCGTCGAACTGCGCGAGCACGCGCACGACCTCACCAACCACCTGCTCAGCGGTTTCCCGAGCACCTCGCTGGAGCGGGCGATCGAGGCGGTGACGACGGCGGACGGCTTGATCGCGGTCTCGCCGATCTTCACCGCCTCCTACAGCGGCCTGTTCAAGACGTTCTTCGACGTGGTCGACGCCGACGCGCTCGACGGGATGCCCGTGCTGCTCGGCGCGACCGGCGGGACGGAGCGGCACTCGCTGGCGCTCGAGC
This sequence comes from Jiangella rhizosphaerae, assembly GCF_003579925.1. Taxonomy (GTDB): domain Bacteria; phylum Actinomycetota; class Actinomycetes; order Jiangellales; family Jiangellaceae; genus Jiangella; species Jiangella rhizosphaerae. The sequence continues at coordinate 5,048 of NZ_QUAL01000139.1, forward strand.
ACGCGATGCGGCCGCTGTTCACCTACCTGCACGCCATCGTCGTGCCGACGGCGGTCTACGCGGCGACCTCCGACTGGGGCGCGGAGGGCGCCGGCGACGGTGCCGGCGCGACGGCGCCGACCGGGCTGACGCGGCGGATCGAGCGCGGCGCCCGCGAGTTCGCCGAGCTGGTGACCGGCCGCGAGCCCCGTCAGGCGGCCGACCCGTTCGCGGTGCCGACGCCGTTCGAGCAGCTGCTCGCGGAGAACTGACCGGCGCCGACGGCGTCACCGCAGCGCCGCACGGGGCGCAGGGCCCGGGCGGGGACACGAGCCCTCGCCGCCGCCGCTCGACCGAGGGGCCGCGGGACCCCGCGGAGGGTCAGGCCATCGCCGTGAGCGCGGCCGACATGAGCAGGTCGACCTGCGCGGGGGCGAGTGCGTGGTCGATGACCATGACGGCGGCCCCGATGATGCCGGCGCGGTCGCCGGTGCTGGACTGGACGATGCGCAGGTCCTGGGTGGCCAGCGGCAGCGACCGCCGGTAGACGATCTCGCGGACGCCGGCGATGAGGTGCTCGCCGGCCTGCGAGAGCGAGCCGCCGATGACGATGACCGACGGGTTGAACAGGCTCACCGCGGCGGCCAGCACCTCGCCGATGTCGCGGCCGGCCTGGCGCAGCAGCTGCAGCGCCTCGATGTTGCCGCCGCGGGCCAGGCCGACGACGTCGAAGCTGGAGGAAGCCTCGATGCCGCGGGCGGCGAGCTTGGCGGCGATGGCCGCGCCGCTGGCGACGGCCTCGAGGCAGCCGGTGTTGCCGCAGCGGCAGATGACGTCGGTGCCGTGCGGCAGCTGCAGGTGGCCCATGTCGCCGGCGGCGCCCTGGGCGCCGCGGTGCAGCCGGCCGTCGCTGATGAGGCCGCTGCCGATGCCGGTCGCGACCTTGACGAACATCATGTGCGGCGCGTCGCTCCACGCCACGTGGTGCTCGCCCAGCGCCATGATGTTGACATCGTTGTCGACCAGCGCGACCGCGCCGAACCGGTCCTGCAGGTAGCCCTGCACGTCGAAGCCGTCCCAGCCGGGCATGATGGGCGGGCTGACCGGGCGGCCGGTGGAGTGCTCGACCGGGCCGGGCAAGCCGATGCCGACGCCCAGCAGGTCGCGCGGGTCGCGGCCGGCCTGCCGGATGAGGTCGTGACCGACGCGGTCGACCCAGTCGAGGACGGTCTCGGGGCCGGCGGCGACCAGCAGGTCGTCGGCGGACTGGGCGAGCACCTCGGCGGCGAGGTCGGTGAGGGCCAGCCGGGCGTGCGTGGCGCCGATGTCGGCGGCCAGCACGCACCGCGCGTTGGGGTTGAACGCGAACCGCGTGGGCGGCCGGCCGCCGGTGGAGGCGGCCTTGTCGGCCGGGCCGATGAGGTTGCTCGCCAGCAGGGCGTCGACGCGCTGGGTGACGGTCGAGCGGGCCAGCCCGGTCTCGGCCGCGAGCTCGGCGCGCGTGCGCGGCCGGCCGTCGCGCAGCAGCTGGAACAGCGACCCCGCCGAGTACATCGAGGAGCCGTCTGGCTGGGCATATGCCGGCCGTGACGTCGTGACGCCTACGCCTTCGAGCATGGCACTAGTGAAACACACCAGACTTCCTTCTGTGCAACATCCGCACATGCGGTAACAGCCGCGCAACTTTTGCTTGACGTACGTGCAAAAGTGCCTCTAAGTTCCTCTGCCATGGCAGTGACTCCGATCACAGACCGCGAGGCCGGCAGCGAAGAACCCGTTTCCGCGGCGGGGTACCGGGCAGCGATCGTCGGGACCGGCTTCATGGGCCGTGTGCACGCGCGGGCGGTCCAGGTGGCCGGCGGCCGGGTGGTCGGAGCCGTGGGCTCCAGCCCGGAGCGCGCCGCGGCGGCCCAGGGCGAGCTGCAGGCCGACGCGGTCTACGCGACCCTCGACGAGCTCCTCGACCGCGCCGACGTCGACGTCGTCCACGTGTGCACCCCCAACCACCTGCACGAGCCCGTCGTGCTCGCCGCGCTCGCCGCCGGCAAGCACGTCGTGTGCGAGAAGCCGCTGGCGACCTCCACCTCGGCCGCCGAGGCGATGACCGCCGCCGCGCGCGAGGCCGGCCGCGTCGCCGCCGTCCCGTTCGTCTACCGCTTCCACCCGATGGTCCGCGAGGCCCGCGAGCGCGTCCGCGCCGGCGAGGTCGGCACGATCTTCGTCGCCCACGGCAGCTACCTGCAGGACTGGCTGCTGCACCCGACCGACGACAACTGGCGTGTCGACCCCCACCTCGGCGGCCCGACCCGCGCCTTCGGCGACATCGGCTCGCACTGGTGCGACCTGCTGGAGTTCGTGACGGGGGAGCGGATCGCCCGGCTCTCCGCGCAGTCGTCGACGGTGAACAAGCTGCGCGGCGTCGAGACGCTGCGCGACGTCACCACCGAGGACGTCGTCGTCGTCCAGTTCGCCACCGGGAGCGGCGCGATCGGCTCGGTCGTCGTCAGCCAGGTCTCGGCCGGCCGCAAGAACCGGCTGCTGCTGGAGGTGTCGGGCTCGCGCGGCTCGCTGGCCTTCGACCAGGAGAACCCCGAGCAGCTGTGGTGGGGCGGCCGCGCGCGCAGCAGCCAGCTGGTCCGCGACCCAGAGACGCTCAGTTCGCCGGCCGCCAGGTACGCCCGGGTCCCCGCCGGCCACCCGCAGGGCTACCAGGACTGCTTCGACGCGTTCGTGGCCGACACGCACGAGGCCATCGGCGGCGACGTCCCCGACGGCCTGCCCACGTTCGCCGACGGCCTGCGCGCGGCCCGGCTGGCCGAGGCCGTCATGACGTCGGCCCGCGAGCGCGAGTGGGTGGAGGTGCCGGAATGACGGCGGACCCGAACCCGTCCGGCCCGGGCCGGACGAGCACCGCCACGACTCTGCTGCGGATGAGCGGCATCGAGAAGTCGTTCCTCGGCGTCCAGGTCCTGCACGGGGTCGACCTCGACCTGCGTGCCGGTGAGGTGCACGCGCTGATCGGCGAGAACGGCGCCGGCAAGTCGACGCTGATGAAGATCCTCGCCGGCGTCTACCAGGCCGACGGCGGCACCGTCGAACTCGACGGCCGGGCGGTCCGGTTCGAGCACCCGCTGCAGGCCCAGCAGGCCGGCGTGTCCACGGTCTTCCAGGAGTTCAACCTGCTGCCGGAGCGGACCGTCGCCGAGAACGTGTTCCTCGGCCGCGAGCCGCGCCGCAACCGGCTGGTCGACGCCGGCCGGATGAACGCCGACACCGCCGCGCTGCTGGACGACCTCGGCCTCACCTGGCTGCGGCCGGAGACCCGGGTCCGCTCGCTCTCGGTGGCCGGCCAGCAGATCGTCGAGATCGTCAAGGCGCTGTCCTACGACGCGCGGATCATCTCGATGGACGAGCCCACCGCCGCGCTGGCCGACGAGGAGGTGGAGCTGCTCTACCGCCTCATCGCGAAGCTGAAGGAGCGCGGCGTCGCCATCCTCTACGTCTCGCACCGGCTCAAGGAGATCTTCGACCTCTCCGACCGGGTCACCATCCTCAAGGACGGCGCGCTGGTCGACACCGTCGCGACCGCCGACATCACCTCCGACGAGCTGGTCCGCAAGATGGTGGGCCGGCCCATCTCGAGCTTCTTCCCCGACAAGCTGCCCGGCACCGAGCTCGGCGACGTCCGTCTGGAGATCCAGGGCGGCGGCAACGAGCAGCTCGACGGCATCGACCTGCGGGTCCGCGGCGGCGAGATCGTCGCGCTGGCCGGGCTGCAGGGCAGCGGGCGCACCGAGATCGCGCACGCCCTGTTCGGCGTCGACCGGTTCACCCGCGGCACGGTCCGGCTCGACGGCCGCCCGCTCACCGCCCGGACCCCACGGCAGGCCGTGCGGGCCGGGCTGGCGCTGGTCACCGAGGACCGCAAGGGCGAGGGCCTGGTGCTCAACCAGTCGATCGCCGCGAACGCCCGGCTGGTGCTCGACGCCGTCCTGCCGCGCCGCGCCGGGCAGCGGGCCCGCAAGATCCCCGGCATCCTGTCGTCGCTGGAGCTGGTCTCGCGCGGCAGCAGCCAGGAGGTCCGGTTCCTGTCCGGCGGCAACCAGCAGAAGGTCGTGCTGGCCAAGTGGCTGGCGACCGAGCCGAAGGTGATCGTGCTCGACGAGCCCACCCGCGGCATCGACGTGGGCGCGAAGGAGCGGGTCTACACGCTGATGCGCGAGCTGTCCGCGCAGGGCGTGGCGATCCTGATGATCTCGTCCGAGCTGCCCGAGGTGCTCGGGATGGCCGACCGCATCGTCGTCCTCCGGGACGGTCGCATCGCGGGTGAATTGACCGGCGGCCCTGGGGCCATCGATGAGGAGACCGTGATGGCGCTGGCCACGGGCCACGAGGCCGAAGGGACCCAGTCATGAGCCGGGCGGTCGCCGTCGCCGGCACCGGCCGGGCCACCCGCCGCCGGCTGGGCGCCACCGAGCTGGTGTGGCTCGCGCTGGTCGCGGTCGCCGTCATCGGGGCCGTCCTCGTGGCGGTGGACGGGCAGAACCTGTTCAGCATCGCCAACACCCGCGACATGCTGAGCCGCTCCAGCCTGCTCGGGTTCGTCGCGATCGGGCAGACGCTGGTCATCCTGTGCCGGTCGCTGGACCTGTCCGTCGGCTACGTCATGGCGTTGAGCAGCCTGATCGCCGCGACGACGATGAACGGCGACCCCGCGCGGGTACCGCTGGCGATCGGCGCCGTGCTGCTGGTAGCGGGCGCGATCGGCCTGTGCAACGGCCTGATCGTGACGGTGCTGAAGGTCAACCCGTTCATCGCGACCCTCGGCGTCGGCCTCATCATCAAGGGCTACCTCGACACCGAGTACCAGGGCCCGGCCGGCGACGTGCCGAGCTCGTTCCAGCAGTTCGGCTTCAGCCGCATCGGCCCGGTGCCGGTGTCGACGCTGGTCATGCTGGCCGTGGCGGTCGCGGGCATCCTGTTCCTGCGCAAGACCCGCACCGGCTACCACATGTTCGCCGTCGGCGGCAGCGAGGACGTGGCGCGGCTGTCCGGCGTGCGCACCGGCCGGGTGCTGGTCACGGCGCACGTGCTCTGCTCGATCGCCGCGGGCATCGCGGGTCTGCTCATCGCCGCCCGGTTCGGCACCGGCAGCGCGCTGGTCTACAACTCCGGCTACGACCTGGAGTCCATCGCGGCCGTGGTGCTCGGCGGGACGCTGCTGATGGGCGGCCGCGGCGGCATCGGCGGGACGATCGCCGGCGTGCTGATCCTGGCCGTGCTGGACACCGTGTTCAACATCCTCGCGGTCGACCCGTTCTTCAAGGACGTGCTGCGCGGCACCATCATCGTCGCCGCCGTCGCCATCTACGCCCGCCGGCAGATCGACCGGAAGGCCAGCCGCGTCAGGTTCGGGGGTGACGGCGGCAGCGGCGGCTCCGCGCCACCCGAGCCCCGACCCGACCAGCCGGCACCTGAGCTTGCGGGAGGCACTCGATGACCGTCACGGCTCCGCGGCCGACGCCGCAGCGCAGCGCCGGGTCGCGCGCCGGGGACCTGCTCGCCCGGGTCTTCGGCGGCGGCAGCGCCACCGTGTTCGCGCTGCTCATCGTCGTGTTCGCCGCGATCTTCATCGTGAACCCGAGCTTCGCCGAGCCGCCGTCGCTGATGGCCTTCCTCAAGCAGGCGGCGCCGCTGATGATCCTGGCCATCGGCCAGTACTTCGTCATCGTGTCCGGTGAGTTCGACCTGTCGGTCGGGTCGCTGGTGGGCGCGCAGGTGGTCATCGCCGCCGCGCTGATCGACGGCGAGGAGGGCCGCACGGTCCCCGTCATCCTGCTGATGCTCGGCTTCGGCATTCTCGTCGGCCTGGTCAACGGGCTGATCACGACGCTGCTCAAGGTGCAGTCGTTCATCACGACGCTCGGCATGATGCTGGTGCTCTACGGCGCCATCCGGTTGTGGACCGGGGGCGCGCCGACCGGCGCACTGTCCGAGGCGTTCCGCCAGCCCGGGCGCGGCGGCATCGACATGGCGGTCGTACGGCAACTGCCATGGGCGCTGATGATTCTCGTCGGGATCGTCATCATCGCCGTGGCGGTCATGCGCAGCTCGTACGGCCGCACGTTGGTCGCCACCGGCGACAACGAGCGGGCCGCGGGGTTCTCCGGCGTCCGGGTCTGGCGGGTGCGCACCTTGGCGTTCGTCATCTCCAGCGTGCTGGCGACGCTGGCGGCGATCCTCATCGGCGGTTACGCCGGTGTCACCGCTCAGGTGGGCCAGGGCCTGGAGTTCACCGCGATCACGGCGGTGGTGCTCGGTGGTGTGGTGCTCGGCGGCGGCCGCGGCTCGGTCGTCGCGGCGATGGCCGGCGCGCTCACCCTCGAGGCCCTGTTCGTCCTGTTCAACCAGCTGGAGCTGCCGTCGACCATCCGGCCGGCGGTGCAAGGCGTGATCATCATCGCGGCCGTCGCCTACGCGGCCCGCGAGCGAGCGCGTCCCCGTCACCACCAGGAAGTCCCGTCCCAACCGCAACCGAACGAAGCCTGATCTCTTTTGATCGTCACCCAAGGAGGGGGAACGATGCGCACTACGCGCGCTCTACTGGCGGCGTCGGCCGCCGCGGCCTTGATGCTCGCGGCCTGTACGACCGACGAGCCGTCCGACACGGCGGCGCCCGAGGAGACCGCGGCGGCCGGTGAGGACCCGGGCGCCGAGGGCGAGGAGCCGGAGGAGGAGACCGCCGACGGCGAGTTCTTCGTCCGCGCCGACTACGACCGTCAGCTGGCCCAGCGTGACGTCGAACCGGAGGGCGACCCGGCCACCCCGTGGCTGCAGGCGATCGAGCCCGAGTACGTCGACACGACGGAGTACGCGCAGGACGGCAACACGCTCTGCTTCTCCAACGCCTCGGTGAGCAACCCGTGGCGGGTCACGGGCTGGATCACCATGCAGCAGCAGGTCGAGGTGCTGCAGCAGCAGGGCCTGATCGGTGAGTTCCGGGTCTCCGACGCCGCCGACGACGACAACAAGCAGATCTCCGACATCCAGGCCTTCATCGACGCCGGGGACTGCAACGCGATCATCATCTCGCCGTCGACGACGGCCACCCTCACCCCGGCGGTCGAGGCGGCCTGCGCGAGCGGCGTGCCGGTCATCGTGTTCGACCGCGGCGTCAACACCGACTGCATGGTGACGTTCATCCACCCGATCGGCGGCTACGCCTACGGCGCCGACGGCGCGGAGTTCCTGGTCGAGAACCTGGAGCCGGGCTCGACGGTGCTGGCGCTGCGCATCCTGCCGGGTGTCGACGTGCTGGAGAACCGCTGGGCGGCGGCGCAGGAGATCTTCGCCGACAGCGAGCTGGAGATCCTCGGCGACGAGTTCACCGGCGGCGACGGCGCGGAGATCAAGAACATCGTCACGCAGTACCTGCAGCGCGGCGAGGTCGACGGCATCTGGATGGACGCCGGCGACGGCGCCGTCGCGGCCGTCGAGGCGTTCGAGGACACCGGCAACGACTACCCGGTGATGGTCGGCGAGGACGAGCTGAGCTTCCTGCGCAAGTGGCAGGAGACCGGCATGACGGCGATCGCCCCGGTCTACTCGAACTTCCAGTGGCGCACCCCGATCCTCGCCGCGACGATGATCTGGGCCGGCGAGCAGGTGCCCTCGGAGTGGGTGCTCCCGCAGGACCCGATCACCGAGGAGGACCGCGACGAGTTCCTCGAGCGCAACGCCGACATGCCCAGCCTGCACTACGCCAAGTTCGGCGGCGAGGACCTGCCGGGCTACCCGGCCGCATGGCAGGACCGCTGACCGGCACCACCGCCTGAGCACCCAACCCCGTTGATCTTGGAGCAGTTCGGCAATTGCGGGACGAAATGTCCGTGTGATACTCGCAGAACTCCAAGATCAACGGGGCGTTGGGGAGAGGAGTCCCGAACCGATGACCCGACGCTTCGGGGTCAACACCTGGGTGTGGACGTCACCGCTCACCGACGCCGCGCTGGCCGAGCTGGCGCCACGGATCAGCGGCTGGGGGTTCGACGTCGTCGAGCTGCCGGTCGAGAACCCCGGCGACTGGGACCCCGTCCGCGCGGCGAAGGTCCTCGGCGACCACGGCCTCTCCGCGGCGGTCGCGCTGGTCATGGGCGACGGTCGTGAGCTGGTCGAGACCGACGCCGGCACCGTCGCCCGCACCCGCGACTACCTGCGGCACGTCGTCGATGTCGCCGCGACGGTGGACGCGCCGGCCATCGCCGGGCCGGCGTACGCGTCGGTCGGCCGGACCTGGCGGATGAGCCCGTCCGAGCGGGCCGCCCGGTACGCCGAGCTGCGCGAGGGCCTGAGCCCGGTGGTGGCGCACGCCCGCGCGGCCGGCGTCACCGTCGCCGTCGAACCCCTGAACCGCTACGAGACCAGCCTGATCAACACCGTCGACCAGGCGCTCGAGGCGATCGAGGGGCTGCCGGCCGACGGCATCGGCCTGGCGCTGGACGTCTACCACATGAACATCGAGGAGCAGTCCGTCACCGGCGCCATCGGGAGGGCGGCCGGCCGCATCGCGCACGTCCAGGTGTGTGCCAACGACCGCGGCGCGCCGGGTGCGGACCACCTCGACTGGCCCGGCATCGTCGCCGCGCTGGACGCGGCGGGCTACACCGGCCCGCTGGTCATCGAGTCGTTCACCGCCGACAACGCCACGATCGCCACCGCCGCCTCCATCTGGCGGCCGCTGGCCGCGAGCCAGGACGCGATCGCCGTCGACGGCCTGTCCTTCCTGAGGGGAGTGGTACCGCAGCAGCACCCCTGACGAGCACACCAGCACATCCGCACGACCGGCGGCGCCGGCACGCCGCGGGGTTTCGAGTAGCAGAGTCGCTCTTTCCCTGGAGGAACCCCTGATGATCGTGGCTCTACGCCAGCGATGGGCCCGGCTCCTCGCCGTGGCCCTCGCCGCAGTGTTAGCGATACCACTCCTGACCGCACTGCCGTCGACGGCCCACGAAGGCGAGCACGGCGAGGCACACGTCCTGATCTTCACCAAGACCACCCAGTTCCGGCACACCGAGGCCATCACGCAGGGCGTGCCGGTGCTGCAGGCGGCGTTCGAGGCCGCCGGCATCACGTCCGAGCACACCGAGGACTCCTCGATCTTCAACGACGAGGACCTGTCCCACTTCGACGCTCTGGTCATGTTCCAGGCCTCCGGCGACCCGTGGACGGCCGAGGAGAAGGCCGCCATGGAGCGTTACCAGCAGGCCGGCGGCGGCATCGTCGCCATCCACAACGCCGCCGACATGCGCGGCAACTACGCCTGGTGGGACACCCTCATCGGCTCGCTGATGCCGGGCCACGCGGCCACCGGCACCAGCCCGGGCCTGCCCGGCACCGTCCGCATCGAGGACGGCACCCACCCGTCGACGACGCATCTGCCGCAGCGCTGGGAGCGCGCCGACGAGTGGTACAACTTCTCGACCAACGTCCGCGGCACGGCGCACGTGCTGGCGACGATGGACGAGACCACGTACGCCCCCGGTAGCAACGCGATGGGCTACGACCACCCGATCTCGTGGTGCAAGCCGTACGACGGAGGCCGCGCCTGGGTGACGGCGATGGGCCACTTCGGCGCGCACTACACGCAGGAGGCGGACTTCGTCCAGCACATCGTCGGCGGCGTGCAGTGGGCCGCGGGCGTGGCCGAGGGCGACTGCGGCGGCACCGTGTGGGACCAGTTCGAGCGCGTGCCGCTGGACCAGAACACCAGCGCGCCGTACGCGATGGACGTCGCACCCGACGGCCGCGTCTTCTTCACCGAGCTGGTCCGCGGGCAGATCCGCGTCTACGACCCGGCCACCCAGACGACGTCCACGGCCCTCACGATCCCGGTGTACTCCGGCGGTGAGGACGGCCTGCTGGGCATCGCCCTGCACCCGGACTTCGAGACCAACGGCCACCTGTTCGTCTACCACTCCAAGGCCAGCGCGAACGACTCCGACCCGGCGAACTTCATCAGCACGCTGTCGCGGTTCACCGTCGGACCGAACTCGCAGATCGACCCCGCGTCGGAGGTCGTCGTCCTCGAGGTGCCGGCCCGCCGGCTCCCGGACGAGCCCGGCCACACCGGCGGCGGCCTGGAGTTCGACGCCCAGGGCAACCTGTACCTCGGTGTCGGCGACGACGTGAACCCGCACTCCGAGCCGTCGGGCGGCTACGCCCCGCTGTCCGAGCGCGAGGGCACCTTCCACGACGCCCGTGCGACGTCGGCGAACACCAACGACCTGCGCGGCAAGGTGCTGCGCATCACCCCGCAGCCGGACGGCAGCTACACGATCCCCGAGGGCAACCTGTTCCCGCCGGGAACGGAGAAGACCCGCCCGGAGATCTACGCGATGGGCTTCCGCAACCCGTTCCGGTTCTCCATCGACCCCGAGACCGGCGCGCTGGGCGTCGCCGACTACGGCCCGGACAACAGCCAGCCCAACGCCAACCGCGGCCCGGCCGGCATGGTCGAGTGGAACCTCATCAAGGAGCCCGGCTTCTACGGCTGGCCGCTGTGCATCGGCCCCAACGAGCCGTACCGCGACGTCGACTACACGACCAACCCGGTCACGGTCGGCGACTACTTCGACTGCGACAACCCGGTCAACGACTCCGTCCGCAACACCGGCCTGACCGAGCTGCCCCCGGCGCAGGAGCCGGCGATGTGGTACGGCTACCAGACCTCGTCGGTCCCGGCGGTCATCCCGGCCGGCGGGGGGTTGGCGCCGATGGGCGGCCCGTTCTACGACTTCGACCCGGAGCTGGAGTCCGACACCAAGTTCCCGGAGTACTACGACGGCAAGCCGTTCTTCTACGAGTGGGCCAAGAACAAGATGTACTCGATCGACCTCAACGAGGAGTCGGGTGCGCTGGAGAAGATCAACCCGTTCCTGCCCGGTGAGCAGTGGATGGCGCCGATCGACTCGAAGTTCGGCCCCGAGGGGTCGATGTACGTGCTCGACTGGGGCGGCGGCTTCGGCCGCGACAACCCGAACTCGGGTCTGTACCGCGTCGACTACGTGTCCGGCTCGCGCTCGCCGGTGGCACACGCGACGGCGACGCCCGACTCCGGCCACGCGCCGCTGACCGTCCAGCTGGACGGCTCGGGCAGCACCGACCCGGAGAACGAGGCGCTCACCTACGCGTGGGACTTCACCGACGACGGCACCGTCGACTCCACCGACGCGCAGGCGTCGTTCACCTACACCGCGAACGGCGTCTACAACGCGCGCCTCACGGTGACCGACCCGCACGGCAAGACCGGCACCACCACCGTGCCGATCACCGTCGGCAACACCCGCCCGGAGGTGGAGTTCGACCTGCCGCCGGACGGCGCGTTCTTCGACTTCGGCGACACCGTCGAGTGGAACGTCGAGGTCACCGACGTCGAGGACACCGAGATCGCCGACGAGGACATCGTCATCCAGCCGGCACTGGGCCACGACGACCACCCGCACCCGGCCGACCCGCTCAGCGGCCGGACCGGCTCGGTGCAGACGGCGCTCGGCGGCGGCCACAGCGAGGACATGAACGTCTTCTACATCCTCAACGCCCGCTACACCGACAGCGGCGGAGCCGGCGGCATCCCGGCGCTGGCCGGCGAGGACACGTCGCTGCTGTTCCCGCGGCAGCGCGAGGCCGAGTTCCACGACGCCTCCGAGGGCATCACCACCGGCCCGTCGCGCGACGTCGAAGGGCACGGCAGCGCGGTCGCCGGCCAGAACGGCGCGTGGGTGTCGTTCGACCCGGTCAACCTGCTCAACGTCGACGCGCTCGTACTGCGGGCGTCCTCGGTGACCGGCGGCCCCATCGAGCTGCGCCGCGACGCACCCGACGGCCCGCTGCTCGGCACCGGCCAGGTGCCGGCGACGGGGTCCTCCGCGTACGCCGACGTCAGCGTCGACGTCGACGACCCGGGCGAGAGCTTCACGCTCTACGCGGTGTTCCCGGGCGCCGGCGAGCGGCGGCTGAACTTCGTCGAGGCCGACGGCAAGGGCGCGGCGACCACGACGAAGCCGAAGGTCGCCATCACCGCTCCGACGCCGGCCGACGAGCTGGAGCCGGGCGAGATCCAGGTGACGGCCGACGCCACCGACGCGGAGAACACGATCACCCAGGTCGAGTTCTTCGCCGGCGACGAGTCCATCGGCGTCGACACCGAGGCCCCGTACGAGGCCACCTGGACGGTGACGGAGGAGCAGCGCTACCAGCTGACCGCCGTCGCCACCAACGACCTCGGCGTCAGCACGACGTCGCGGATCGTCCAGGTGGAGGTCGGCGACCTGTTCGGCGACTGGCTGACGTTCTCGCACGCCAACGCGGGCGGCACCTTCGACCGTCCGGACACCGACACCTGGGTGATCGAGTCCGGCGGCGGCAACATGTGGCAGGGCGTCGACGAGTACAGCGCCGTGTACCTGCCGGGTGCGGCCGGGGCCACCGGCGACCAGTGGACGGCGACGGCCCAGGTGGTCAGCCAGACCAACTCGAACAACTCCGCCAAGGCGGGGCTGATCGTCCGCAACGACGTCACGCAGCCGGGCGTCTCGCCGGGCTACGCGGCGATGACGATGCGGGCGGGCAACAGCTTCGAGTGGCTGCGCGACAGCGACGGCAACGGCCAGCTCGACGCCAGCACGAGCGCCGGCCAGCACGGCTACCCCGCGTGGGTCCGGATCGTCCGCGACGGCGACCAGTACACCTCGTACTGGAGCCGGGACGGCGAGACGTTCACCCAGGTGGGCGACCCCGTCACGCTGCCGGGCGCGAGCGACGTCCAGGACATCGGCCTGGCCGTCACCGCGCACAGCGGCACCGCCCGCAGCACGGCGGTGTTCACCGACTTCACGCTGGTCGACGGGCTGCCCGGCCCCGACCCCGAGCCGGAGCAGCCGCCGGTCTGCCTCGTCACCGGGACCGACCAGTTCGACGGGTCGGAGCTGGACGCGAACCGGTGGACGACGGTGCGCAGCGCCGACGGCCTCCCCGTCAGCCTCGCCGACGGCGGCTTGGTGCTGCCGGTCACCAACGGCGACATCAACGAGGCGGCCACCGGCCCGATCAGCTACGTCGGACAGCCCACCCGCGACGGGGCGTGGACCGTCGAGACCGAGGTCTCGGTGAACCACACCCGCGAGTGGCAGCACGCCGGCCTGCTGATGCACGGCAGCGACGACGACTACGTCAAGCTCGCCTTCACCCGCACCAACTCCGGCAGCCGGATCCTCGAGTTCCAGACCGAGGCCGGCGGCACCCGGACCTGGCACGCCAACGTCACGCTGCCGGCGGACTTCCCGGCGACGGCGCACCTGCGGCTGGTCAGCGACGGGACGCAGGTGACGGCGGCGTACTCGGCCGACGGGCAAACGTGGACGGCCCTGGCCGGCGCGGCGCAGGTCATCGAGGGCTCGACGATCGGCCTGGTGGCGGCCGGCGACACCGCCGCGCACTCGGTGAACGCGGTGTTCGACCACTTCACCATCACACCGGACGTCGAGGATGACGGCGAGCGGGAGCCCTCCGACGAGTTCGACGGCAGCGCGATCGACGGCTGCCGCTGGAACGCGGTGGTGCGCTACGACTCGTCGAAGGTCACGGTGGCCGACGGCCGGCTGAACATCCAGACGCAGCCGGGCGACATCAACGGCGCCGCCAACGAGGGTCCGCGCAACTTCATCCTCCAGGACGTCCCGGAGGGCGACTGGACCATCGAGACGCGGCTGACGCCGTCGATGCTGCACCAGTGGCAGCTGGCCGGCCTCCTGGCGTACGGCGACGACGACAACTACGTGAAGTTCGACGTCGTCGCGCAGAACGCTCCGGGCGCGGCGAAGGACCTGCACGCCGAGCTCGTCTCGGAGAAGGGCGGCCAGTTCGGCAACGGCGGCAACCGCAACATCGACATCCCGGAGACCAGCGAGAGCGGCTGGTTCTACCTCCGGATGACGAAGAGCGGCGACACCTACTCCGCGGAGATCAGCGACGGCGGCGTCACCTGGACCCCGCTGGGCGAGCCGGTCACCAACGACGCCGAGCTCACCTCGTTCGGCCTCATGGCGATCGGCCCGCAGCAGACCCAGCCGGTCACGGTGGCGTTCGACTGGTTCCGTGTCACGACGGAGCAGCCGGACACCACGCCGCCGGTGATCACGGTCGAGGGCGTCGCCGACGGCGGCAGCTACGACCTGGCCACCGCGCTGGAGCTGAGCGCCACGGCGACGGACGACGTGTCCGGCGAGGTGGCGGTCGCGCTGACGCTGGACGGCGAGGCGGTCGAGAACCCGTCGGCCGTCACGCCGGCGGTGGGCGCGCACACGCTGGTCGCCACGGCCGTCGACGAGGCGGGCAACGCCGCGGAGACGACCGTCGCCTTCGAGGTCGTCGCCACCTACGACGGCGCGAAGGCGCTGGTGCAGCAGTACCGGGACGACCGGACGGTCAACCGGAACCAGGGCGTCCAGCTGTCGACCCACCTGGCCAACGCCGAGCGGCTGGCCGGGCAGGGCGTGACGGCCGGCGCCGCCGAGTCGCTGGACCGGTTCGCCGCGATCGCGGAGGGGGTGACGGACGAGACCGCGCGCGGCTGGCTGCTGGCGTACGCCGACGCGCTGCGGGCTCAGCTGTAGCGGTACCTCACTGAGACGTGCCGGGCGGCGGTGGTCATCGTCACCGCCGCCCGGCACCCGCACCACACCACCACCACTCGGGCCGAGAGGGTGGACGGGGGCTTCAAGGGCGCACGTCATGTTCGAGCAGGAGGCACTGGTGCCACACCATTCGAGATCACGACGGCCACTGTTCAGGTCCGTGGCCACCGCCGCGGCGGGAGCCCTGCTGCTGCCGCTCGGCGTCACCGCCACGACAGCCGCGGCCGAACCCGTCATCGAACCCATGCACGAGGGCGTCCACGTCCTCGTCTTCAGCAAGACCGCCGGGTTCCGGCACGACTCCATCCCGACCGGCATCGCCACCATCCAGGAGCTCGGCGCCGAGCGCGGCTGGGAGGTGTCCGCGACGGAGGACGCGACGGCCTTCACGCCCGAGAACCTCGCGCAGTACGACGTCGTCGTCTGGCTGTCCACCACCGGTGACGTCCTGAACGACGAGCAGCAGGCCGCGTTCGAGGGCTACATCGCCGGCGGCGGCGGGTACGCCGGCGTCCACGCGGCCGCCGACACCGAGTACGACTGGGGCTGGTACGGCGGGCTGGTCGGGGCGTACTTCCAGTCGCACCCGCAGATCCAGCCGGCCACCGTCGTCGTCGAGGACCGCGTGCACCCCTCCACGCAGCACCTGCCGGACCGGTGGGAGCGCACCGACGAGTGGTACGACTACCGCACCAACCCGCGCGGCGACGTGCACGTGCTGGCCTCGCTGGACGCGGACAGCTACTCCGGCGACGTCATGGGCGCGGACCACCCGATCGCCTGGTGCCACGACTACGAGGGCGGCCGGTCCTGGTACACCGGCGGCGGGCACACCCAGGAGTCCTACGCCGACGCCGCGTTCCGCGAGCACCTGGCCGGCGGCATCGAGACCGCGGCCGGTGCGGCCGACGCCGACTGCGGCGCGACGGTCACGGAGAACTTCGACCAGATCACCCTGGCCCGCGGGCCGGAGGAGATGGGCGAGCCGATGGGCGTCGCCGTGCTGCCCGACGGCAGCGCGCTGCACACCTCGCGGGACGGCCGGGTCTTCTACACCGCCGCCGCCGGCCAGACCACGCTCGCCGCGGACGTGCCGGTGTACGACTTCCGCGAGGACGGCATGCAGGGCATCGCCGTCGACCCGGACTTCGCGACCAACGGCTGGGTGTACCTCTACTACTCGCCGCCGCTGAACACCCCGCCCGGCGAGGTCGCCCACTCCAGCCTGGACCCGTCGGTCTGGGAGGCCTACGAGGGCCACAACAACCTGTCCCGGTTCAAGTTCGCCGACGGCGTGCTGGACCTGGCGTCGGAGCAGGTGATCCTGCAGGTCCCGCAGGACCGCGGCAACTGCTGCCACCACGGCGGCGAGATCGACTTCGACGCCGACGGCAACCTCTACCTCTCCACCGGTGACGACACCGACCCGTTCGAGTCGAACGGATACGCCCCGATCGACGACCGGCCGACCCGGGCGCCGCAGTTCGACGCCCGCCGCACCTCCGGCAACACCAACGACCTGCGCGGCAAGATCCTGCGCATCAAGGTCGAGGAGGACGGGTCGTACACGATCCCGGACGGGAACCTGTTCGAGCCGGGCACCGAGCTCACCCGGCCGGAGATCTACGCGATGGGCTTCCGCAACCCGTTCCGCATCAGCGTCGACCAGGAGACCGGCGACGTGTGGGTGGGCGACTACGGCCCCGACTCCGGCGGCCCGAACCAGTACGGCCCGGGCGGCCAGGTCGAGTTCAACCGGATCACCGAGCCGGGCAACTTCGGCTGGCCGTACTGCACCGGCTACAACACGCCGGCCGAGACGTACGCCGAGCGCGAGTTCACCTCGTACTACGGCATCGACCCCAACACCGGTCAGCCGGACCCGAACGACGGCACGCAGGACCCCGTCGGCGAGAAGTTCGACTGCGCCGGCGGCCCGGCGAACGACTCCGCGCTGAACACCGGGTTGCCGACGGTGCCGCCGGCACAGCCGGCCTGGCTGCCGTATGACGGCGGCTCGGTGCCGGAGCTGGGCAGCGGCAGCGAGTCGCCCATGGCCGGTCCGGTGTACCGGTACGACCCGGAGCTGGAGTCCGACACCAAGTTCCCCGAGTACTACGACGGGCAGTTCTTCGCCTACGAGTTCGGCCGGCAGTGGATCAAGAACATGAGCGTCGCCGACGACGGCACGCCGCTGCACATCGGCTCGTTCTCGAGCTTCATGGAGAACACCCAGCTGATGGACCTGGAGTTCGGGCCGGAGGGCTCGCTGTACGTCCTCGACTACGGCACCGGGTTCTTCAACGGCGACGAGAACTCCGCGCTCTACCGCATCGACTACGTCGCCGGCACCCGCTCGCCGTCCGCCGTCGCCACCGCGACGCCGACGTCCGGGCCGGCGCCGCTGACCGTCCAGTTCTCCTCGGCGGGCTCCGACGACCCCGACCCCGGTGACGTCCTCACCTACGCGTGGGACTTCCAGAGCGACGGGACCGTCGACTCCACCGAGCCGGACGCGTCGTTCACCTACACCACCAACGGCGAGTACACGGCGACGCTGACCGTCACCGACTCCTCGGGCAAGGAGGGCGTGGCCACGGCGCACATCGTGGTCGGCAACACCGCGCCGGTCATCGAGTTCCGGTCGCCGCCCAACGGCGGCCTGTTCACCTTCGGGCAGGACGTCGCGTTCGAGGTCAGCGTCACCGACCCCGACGGGCAGCCGGTCGACTGCGCCGACGTCGAGGTGACGTTCGCGCTCGGCCACGACCAGCACACCCACGGCGGCGAGAGCGTGACCGGGTGCTCCGGCACCATCTCGACCGGCACCGACGGCTCGCACGGCACCGACGACAACATCTTCGGGCTGCTGCTGGCCGAGTACACCGACACGCCGCCGTCGCCCGACACCGTCCCCGTCACCGGCACCGCCGAGCTCGTGCTGCAGCCGCGGCACCGGCAGGCCGAGCACTTCTCCGCGCAGAGCGGCATCCAGGTCGTCAACCACGGCGGAGCCGAGGGCGGCGCCCGGGTCGGCTACATCGAGCCCGGCGACTGGATCGCGTTCGAGCCGTACAACCTCGCCGGCGCGAAGTCAGTGCAGATGAGGGTGTCGGCCGGCGGACCCGGCGGCACCGTCGAGGTGCGCACCGGCGCCCCCGACGGCCCGCTGGCGGCCACCGTCTCCGTCCCGCACACCGGAAGTCCCGACAACTACGTCGACCTCGACCCCGTCCCGCTGACCGACACCGGCACGGGCACCGGCCCGCTGTACCTGGTGTTCCAGGGCAGCGGTGGCGGCCTGATGGACATCGACGCGTTCACGTTCAGCAACGACCCGGCCGCCTGCGCGGACCCGGGCGCGGAGGTCGACCCGAACGACGAGTTCGACGGCACCGCGCTGGACCGCTGCCGGTGGACGACGATCCTGCGGCCGAACCCGGCCGAGATGGGCGTCGCCGACGGCAAGCTGCGCATCGACGCGATCGAGGGCGACATGTTCGGCGGGGCCACCAACGCGGCGAACGTCGTCCTGCAGCCGATCGTCGACCCCGCGGCCGGCTTCGAGGCGACCACCCAGCTGGCCCTGCCGGCGGGCGGCGACTACGAGCAGGCCGGGCTGATCGTCCACTCCAGCGACCAGAACTTCGCCAAGGCGGTCCTCATCAACATCCCCGGTGAGGGCTGGCGGTTCGAGTTCGGGCTCAACGAGGGCGGGCAGGCGGTGTTCGACGCCGCGCTGGACCGCTCCGGGCCGCTGCCGGAGGGCATCAACCAGAACGCGCACGTGAAGATCGTCAGCAACGGCGCGACGCTCACCGCGTACTGGTCCGCCGACGGCGAGGAGTGGACCCGGTTCGGCCGGCCGCGTCCGGCGTCGGGGCTGCCGTCGCCGCGCATCGGCCTGGCCGCGTACAACGGCAACGGCCAGCCGGCGACGTTCGAGCGCTTCACCTTCGGCGACGATCCGGCCGTCCAGTGCGACCCGGCCGACCCGGGCGCGGGCTACCAGAGCCTGTTCGACGGGACGGCGGACAGCCTGGCGGGGTGGCGCATGGCCGGTCCGGGCGGGTTCCTGCACGCCGGCTGCGAGCTGGTCTCGTACGGCGGGCTGGGCCTCTACTGGTACGAGGCGGACGACTACACCGATTACAGTCTGAAGCTGGACTGGATGATGCCGGGCGACGACAACTCCGGCGTCTTCGTCGGGTTCCCCGACCCCGGCACCGACCCGTGGTCGGCGGTGAACCAGGGTCACGAGATCCAGATCGACGCCACGGACGCGCCGGACCGCACCACGGGTGCGATCTACGCGTTCCAGTCCGCCGATCTTGCTGCCCGTGACGCCGCGCTGAACCCGCCGGGGGAGTGGAACTCCTACGAGATCGTGGTGCAGGGCGACCGGATCAGGGTGTACCTCAACGGTGTCCTCATCAACGACTACACCGACACCGACCCGAACCGGATGAACCAGCCCAGCTTCGTCGGCCTCCAGAACCACGGGAACGGCGACGACGTGTTCTTCCGGAACGTCCGCATCCAGGAGTTCACGTTCGAGTCGGCGACGCGGCTGGTCTCCGATCTCTACGACCGCGACTCGATCAACCGGCAGCAGGAACGGCTGCTGCTGCAGCATCTGTCGATGGCCTCGCGGCTGGCCGGCGACGGCCAGGCCGCACAGGCCGAACGGTCGCTGGACCGCTACGACGCGGTAGCGTCGCAGGTCCAGGACGAGGCGGTGCGCGCCGAGCTGCTGCGCATGAGCGACGCCCTCCGGGCCCGCTTGTAACCACCAGCGGCGACCGGGCCGGCCTCCCCGCCGGCCCGGCCGCCGCCCGAGAGAGGAGACGTCACCGTGCAAGCTCAACGTCCTGCGAACGTAGCGGCCCGACGCGACGGATCACGGAGACCGAGTGCGCGCGGCGGACGGGGGACCGGTGCCGGCCGGTCCCCGTCCCCGGCGCCGGGGCAGCAGACCCCGCCCCGGCGCCGGGGCTTCTGGATCGCCGTCGCGGCGGTGCTCGCCGCCGTCAACATCGTGCTGGCCACGCTGGTGATCACCGGCGGCGACGACGGCGACGACCCGGTGNGGTGATCACCGGCGGCGACGACGGCGACGACCCGGTGGCCGAGCGCGTCGCCGAGCTGGAGGCCCAGGAGGCCGAACGCCAGGTCGAGCTCGTCGGCCAGCTGACCGAGCAGACCACCACCGCGCACGGCACGCTGCTCACCGTCATCGAGGGGCTGCACAGCGTGGTTCCGGCCGAAGGGACGGCTGCCGTGTCGCCCGGCGCCGACCACGCCGCCTGGCACGCCGCCGTCGACTCCGCCCGGGCCGCCTTCGGCGAACCGCCGTCGGGCTCGACGGAGTTCAACACCACCCGCAACGGCCTCCTGCTCGCCGTCGACCTGCTGGGATCGTCCGTGACGGCCTACCAGTCGGCCGAGGCGGCGCCGGCGGGGGCGCAGCAGGAAGCGCTGCTGGGGCTGGCGTCCGACCTGCGCGACCAGGCGGTGGCCGCGTGGTCGGTGGCCGCCACCCAGCTCGACGTCCTCAACATCGACGCCGGCAACGGCCACGTGCACATCACCCTGCCCTCCCGGCCTGGCGAGGAGGTCGATCCGCACGGCGGGGTCGGCTTCGAGCCGTCCGAGGAGGAGGGGCACGAGGGTCATACGGACTGAGGTTGGCTGCGTTGGGCCCGTCCCCCTGCTGCCCGATTGTCTTGGCCGCGGGCGCGCGCCTCAAGCGGACCTGTTGGGCGCTTCGCGCCGGCGATGTCCGCTTGACCCGCGCGCCCGCGGCAAAGAACGGGCAGCTATCAGGGGGACGGGGGAGTGTGGCGACGCCTGCCTGGGCGCGTTCCGTCCGTTTCTGTGTGAGTTTGGTGTCGTAGAGCGTCCACATGGTGAGATTTCACCGTGATCCGGGGGCCATCACGAGGATTACCCAAGCGTCAACACCCCTGCAGTCATGGTGATGCTCACGGAATCCTCGTGATGTAGGCGATCGTGGATGATCATCGCCGTCCGCAGTCCGGCAAACGGCGCGAAACGGGCACGACAAACGGCGAGGCGTGCCCACATCCTCCCCGTCCCCCTGATAGCTGCCCGTTCGCGGCACGAGAATGGGCAGCAGGGGGCGGGGAGCCCCGGCAAGCCGACCAACGACACCGTCGGCGACTGAAAGCTGAGACACCCCCGCTCGACATGGGAGACACTTTCGCGGCGACGTGGCGAAAGTGTGGCACGATTGCCTCATGGCGCACACGCTCGCCGGCCGGCCTGAGACGGTCACCCAGGCGAAAGTCCTGAAGCTGCTGCGCGACGAGGGGCCGCTCTCGAGGGTGGAGCTCGCCGACCGGCTCGGTGTCTCGCGGACCACCATGGCCAGCGAGGTCAGCCGGTTGACGGAGCTGGGCCTGGCCGAGGGTGCCGGCCCCGCCGCGTCGCGGGGCGGGCGGCGGTCGACGCTGGTGGACCTGTCGTCGGACGTGCGGTTCGTCGGGGTGGCCATCGGGGCGACGACGGTGTCCGTGGCGCTCACCGACGGGCGGCTGACGGTGCTCGGGCAGCGCTCGGTCGACATGGACGTGCGCCTGGGCCCGGAGCCGGTGCTGGCCCGCGCCCTCGAACTGACCCACAAGGTGCTGGCCGAGCACGGTGTCACCCGCCCGGCCGGGGTCGGGGTGGGGGTGCCGGGCCCGGTCGACTTCCACGGCGGCATGCCGGTCTCGCCGCCGATCATGCCCGGCTGGGACGGCTACCCGGTGCGCGACGCGCTCGCGCGCGAGCTCGGCTGCCCGGTGCTGCTCGACAACGACGTCAACGTCATGGCGCTGGGCGAGCAGCACTCCGGCGTCGCCAAGGCCGCTCGCGACTTCCTGTTCGTGAAGATCGGCACGGGTATCGGCTGCGGCATCGTCGTCGACGGGCAGCTGTACCGGGGCGTCGACGGCTGCGCGGGCGACATCGGGCACATCCGGGTCGAGGAGTTCGGCCCGACCTGCGCCTGCGGCAACACCGGCTGCCTCGAGGCGTTCTTCGGCGGCGCCGCGCTGGCCCGCGACGCGCTCGCGGCGGCCCGCGGCGGGCGGTCGCCCGCGTTGGCGTCGCTGCTGGCCGAGAAGGGCGAGAACGGCGAGCTGACCGGCGCCGACGTCGCCGCGGCGGTCGCGATGGGCGACCCCTACACCGTCCAGATGATCCGCGACGGCGGCCACCGCGTCGGCTGGGTGCTGGCCAGCCTGGTCTCGTTCTTCAACCCGGGCCTGATCGTCATCGGCGGACGGGTCGCCCGGCTCGGGCACCCGCTGCTGGCCGAGATCCGCGGCGTGGTGTACCGCCGCTCGTTGCCGCTGGCCACCGGCAACCTCCCCGTCGTGCTGAGCGAGATGGGCGACGACGCCGGCGTGGTCGGCGCCGCCGCCCTCATCAGCGACGCCATCTTCGCCGCCCCCTGACGCCGGGCAGCGCGCGGCCCGACGGCGGCGTGCTCGTGGTGGACCCCGCCCGTGAGGGAGGGTCCCCACCCTACGGGCGGGCACCGACACTCACGACCACGGCGGCGTGCACCTGGGCAAACGCTCACTATCCCCGGCGGACCGCGTTACTTACCACGTCAAGTTGCGAAAGTTCGCCGAGAACTGTTGACCTGGCGTTCCCCTGACGTCTAGTTTGCCTGATCAACAGCCGGTTTCGGCTGGTTCTTCCGCGCGTTCGCACGGGCACCTGTCGGGGAGGAGGGGGGCATCGCTCGGCGCGCGCCCGCATCCCGTCACAGATCCCGCACAGCGGTCGATCGGCTCAACGAGGAGAACGAGATGGCACGTCCCGAGATCAACCGACGGCAGTTCCTCAGCGCCGTCGCCGGCACGACGATGGCGGTGACCGCGGCCGGGCTGGCCGCTCCGTCCGTCGCGAATGCCGCCAAGGGCATGCTGGTGCCGCCCGGCAAGATCGGCATCCAGCTGTTCACCATCCGCAACCTGGTCTCGTCGCTGGGCTTCCGGGTCGTCTTCGAGGAGCTGGCCCGCCTGGGGTACAAGAACGTCGAGTTCGCCGGGTACACCTCGCCGGCCGAACCCGGCATCACGGTGCAGCAGATCCGGCAGCTGCTCGACGACAACGGGCTCACCGGCATCGGCAGCCACGTCAGCCTCAACGCCTTCCGCGCCAACATCGAGCTCGAGCTGGACCGCGCCGAGATCCTCGGCCTGCCCTTCATCGGCACCGCGAACGAGCCGGTGACGGCGGCCAACCGGACGGTCGCGGGCTACCAGGCCGCCGCCGCCGAGTTCAACGCGTTCGGCGCGGCGGCGCAGGCCCGCGGCCTGCGGTGGTACCACCACAACCACCAGAACGAGTTCCGGTTCGCCGCCGACGACCCCAGCGTCCGGCTCTACGACCTGCTGCTGTCCGAGACCGACCCGAAGCTGGTCTTCCTCGAGATGGACATCTACTGGGCGTACGTGGGCCAGCACATCGCGCCCGGCTTCGACCCGATCGACTACGTCCTCGCCAACCGGCTGCGCTATCCGCTGTTCCACGCCAAGGACGGCCGCCGGTCCACGTCGGCCAACGGCTACGACATCGTCGAGTTCGGCGCCGGCGACATCGACTTCGAGCACTTCTACAGCAGCATCGGCTCGCGCGGCCGGCACTACTCGCTGTGGGAGCAGGACAACGCTCCCAACACGCCGGCGGAGGCCGGTGGTGCGCTGGGCGCGGCCGAGCGCAGTTACGACGCCATCTACGAGCTGCGCGGCTGACGCGCCGCCGGACGAGAGGACGCAACGATGCGCCGCATCCGCAGAACGCTGACCACCCTGGTGGCCGCCGCCCTGCTCCCCGTGGCCGCGCTCACGGCGACAGCGCCGGCGACCGCGCACGACAACCACGAGCCGGGCGCCGAGGACCCCGCCCTGAACTGGGACAACTACGAGAAGATCCTGCTGAGCAAGAACACCGGCGAGCCGATCGACCTCGCCGTCCTGCCCGACTCCCGCGTGCTGCACACCGCCCGCAACGGCGACGTCCGGCTGACCGACCCGAGCACCGGCATCACCCGGGTCGTCAACACCATCGACGTCTACCAGAACTCCGAGGACGGGCTGCAGACCATCGCGCTCGACCCGGACTTCCAGACCAACCAGTGGGTCTACCTCTACTACGCGCCGCGGGTCATGGAGGCGCCGTACCCGCAGACGACGCCGGCCGGCAGCGCCCCGAACTCGCTGCCCGCCGGTGAGACCGAGTCGTACTGGGACCGCTGGAAGGGCTACAACGTCCTGGCCCGGTTCAAGTGGGACGAGGAGACCGACTCCCTCGACCTGTCGACCAAGCAGGAGATCATCAAGGTCGAGACGCAGCGCGGCCAGTGCTGCCACGTCGCCGGTGACATGGCCTGGGACGCCGACGGCAACCTCTACCTGTCCACGGGCGACAACACGCCGGCGAGCACGCCCGGCGCCAACGGCATGGCGCCCAACAACGACGCGCCGGGCATGAACCCCGGCTTCGACGCCCGCCGCGGCCCCGGCAACACCAACGACCTGCGCGGCAAGATCCTGCGGATCACAGTCCAGGAGGACGGGTCGTACACGGTGCCCGAGGGCAACCTGTTCGCACCGGGCACCGCGGGCACCCGCCCGGAGATCTACGTCATGGGCGTGCGCAACCCGTTCCGCATCGACTACGACATCGAGACCGGCGCGCTGGTCTGGGGCGACTACGGTCCCGACGCGGGTGCGCCGAACCCCGACCGCGGCCCCATGGGGTACGTCGAGTGGCAGACGACCCGGACGCCCATTAACGGCGGCTGGCCCTACTGCCACGGCCCGAACGCCAACTACAACGAGTGGAACTACGCGACGGCGACGCCCGGCGAGTGGTTCGACTGCGAGGCGGGCGCGGAGAACAACTCGCGCTGGAACACCGGCCTCGACGTCGTCCCGCCGGCCACCGCGCCGCACCTGTACTACGGCGACAACGCCAGCCACCAGCCGTGGCCGGAACTGACCGACCTCGGCGGCGGCGGCCAGGGCCCCATGGGCGGCCCGGTCTACCGGCACGACCCGGACAACCCGTCGCCGGCGAAGTTCCCCGAGTTCTGGGACGGCCACCCGTTCTTCGCCGAGTTCTCGCAGGACTACGTCGCCGTGTTCACGCTCGACCTCGCGACGAGCGGTCCGGTCACCGACATCATCGACTTCCTCCCCAACGCGCACCTCAACCACGTCGCCCAGCCCATCTGGGACAACGTCATGGACATGGAGTTCGGCCCGGACGGCTCGCTGTACGTGCTGGAGTACGGTGACGGCTTCTTCCGGCAGAACCCCGACGCCGGCCTCTACCGGGTCGACTACGCCGAGGGCAACAAGTCCCCGCAGGCCCGCTTCACGGCCGACCCCATCTCCAGCAGCAGCGCGCCGTTGACGGTGACGTTCGACGCCTCCGACTCGGCCGACCCCGAGGGCGCCGCGCTGACCTACGAGTGGGACTTCGACGGCAACGGGACGTTCGACGCCAGCGGCGTCACCGTCACGCACACGTACACCGAGCTCGGCCAGTACAACGCCTCGCTGCGGGTGACCGACCCGTCCGGCAAGTTCGGGGTCCGGTCGACGCAGATCACCGTCGGCAACGTGGCCCCGACGGTCACGCTCGACACCCCGACCGGCGGGTTCTTCGACTGGGGCCAGGCGGTGCCGGTGTCGGTCTCCGTCAGCGACCCCGAGGACGGCAACACACCGGTCTGCTCGCGGGTGAGCTGGGCGTTCGGGCTCGGGCACGACGAGCACGCGCACCCGCTGACGTCGGGCACCGGCTGCACGTTCGGCGTCCCGACGCCGGCCGACGCGCCCGAGCACGGCGTGACGGAGAACATCTACGGCGGCCTGGTGGTCGGCTACACCGACAACGGCCACCTGGGCGTCCCGCCGGCCCGCGGCGAGGCGTCGTTGCTGCTGAACCCGAAGACGCAGCAGGCGGAGTGGTTCGACGCGAGCAACGGCGTGCAGGTCACCGACGACCCCGACGCCCGCGGCCTGCGCAAGGTGACGTCGTTCGACGCCGGCGACTGGATCGCCTTCGACCCGGTCAACCTGGTGAACATCGACAGCGTCGTCGCCCGCGCCTGGGGACGAGGCACGCTGCACCTGCGCTGGAACGACCCGAAGGCGGCGCCGTTCGCGACCATCTCGTTCCGCAACCGCACCGGCTGGTTCGAGGTCGAGCAGGCGCTCACCAACGCGCCCCAGGGCTCCGGCCGGCTGTACCTGACGTCGACCAGCGGGTTCGAGCTGGACGAGCTGCGCTTCGTCGGCAACGGCGTCGCCGACGTCACCCCGCCCACGGTGAGCCACACGCTCAACCCGGCGGCCCCCACCGGCCAGAACGGCTGGTACACCGGTGACGTCACGCTCACGGTCAACGCCACCGACAACGGCACCGTCGCCAGCCGGCAGCGCTCCCTCGACGGCGGCGTCACGTGGGCCAACGCCAACAACCCGCTGACGATCACGGCCGAGGGCAGCACGACGGTGCACTACCGGGCCACCGACAACGGCGGCAACGTGTCGTCCGTCGGCTCCGTCACGGTGAAGATCGACAAGACGCCGCCGGCCGCGTCGATCGGCGGCGTCGAGAACGGCGGCAGTTACGCCGCGAGCGGCACGCTGACGCCGTCGTTCGCCGGCACCGACGCGGTCTCCGGGATCGCCTCGGTGACGGGGACGCTGGACGGCGCCCCGCTGGAGTCCGGATCCACGGTGCAGCTGTGGACGCTGACCGTCGGCCAGCACGCGCTGGGCGCCACGGCGACGGACAACGCCGGGCGGCAGGGCACCGCGGCCACCACGTTCACGGTGACCACGTCGCTGGCCGACCTCGCGGCGATCGTCGACCACTACGCCGGCGCCGGCGCACTCACGGCCGCGGGGGAGAGCCGGCTGCGGCTGCACCTCGACACCGCCGTCCGCAACGCCGAGGCGGGCCGTCCCGACAGCGCCGTCCGCTCGCTGGGGCAGTTCGCCTCGACCGCCCGGAGCGCCACGTTCGTCACGGACGCCGCAGCGAGGACGGTGCTCACCCATCACGCGGAGGTGCTGACCGCCCAGCTGAGCGCCTGACGACGGGACACCCGGGCACGCCGGTGGGCCGGGCCGCAGACCGGCCCGCCGGCGCTTCGCCCTGCCCGGATCGCGACTTTCGACACTTCGCCCCCGAGATTGCACGGTTGACGGCGAAACAGTTTCAAACGTCTTGACATAGTGGAAACATGACGTTTATCTGAGGCCTTCCGAACCGTGATCGGAGGGCAGCATGCGCAAAGCCGTCATGATGGCGGCGGGGACGCTGGTCGCGTCCACGCTCGTCGCGGCTCCCGGACTGGCGGCGTCCGGGGCACCCGGTCCGGCCGCAGCCCCGGAGGCCGCACCGCCGGATTCGGCGTTCCAGAAGGTCACCCTCAACGACACCCCGGGCGAGCCGATGGACCTCGTGGTCCTCCCGGACGGCCGGGTGTTGCACACCACCCGTGCCGGTGAGGTGTGGCTGCACGACCCCGACACGCGGCTCAACACGCTGGCCGCGGAGCTCGATGTCTACGAGCACGACGAGGAGGGACTGCAGAGCATCGCCATCGACCCCGGGTTCGGCCGGACCAACAACTGGATCTACCTCTACTACTCACCGCCGCTGGACACCCCGCTCGACGACCCGCTGACCCCGACGGTCAACGAGGGCGACGCGCCGTTCACCGGCACGCCCGCCGACTGGGAACCGTTCGAGGGGCACATCACGCTGTCGCGGTTCGAGCTGGTCGGCGACCAGATCGACCTGTCCACCGAGCAGCACATCCTCGACGTCCCCGTCGATCGCGGCATCTGCTGCCACGTCGGCGGCGACATCGCCTTCGACGATGCCGGCCACCTGTACCTGGGCACCGGCGACGACACCAACCCCTTCGAGTCCGACGGCTACGCGCCCATCGACGAGCGGCCGGACCGCAACCCGGCGTTCGACGCCCAGCGCACCTCGGCCAACACCAACGACCTGCGCGGCAAGGTGCTGCGGATCGTCGTGGGCGAGGACGGCGGCTACTCCATCCCCGAGGGCAACCTGTTCCCGCCGGGCACCGAGGGCACCCGGCCGGAGATCTACGCCATGGGCCTGCGCAACCCGTTCCGGCTCGAGGTCCAGCCCGAGACCGGCGACGTCTACGTCGGCGACTACTCGCCCGACGCGAGCGAGGCCGACCCGGCCCGCGGGCCGGCCGGCCAGGGCAAGTGGACGGTCATCCGCGAGCCCGCCAACTACGGCTGGCCGTACTGCGCCACGGCCGAACTGCCCTACGTCGACTACGACTTCGCCACCGGCACGTCCGGCGAGCCGTTCGACTGCGCGGCCCCGGTCAACGAGTCGCCGCACAACACCGGGCTCACCGAGCTGCCGCCCGTGACGCAGCCGGATATCTGGTACTCCTACGGCGAGTCGGCGGAGTTCCCCGAGCTGGGCACCGGCGGCATCGGCCCGATGGGCGGGCCGGCCTACGACTTCGACCCGCGCGACACCCGCGGCCGCGCGCCCGTCGCGTGGCCGGAGCACTACGACGGCATCCCGCTGCTCTACGAGTGGACCCGCGACTGGATCAAGGGCATCCATCTCGACGAGAACGGCGGCGTCGCGGCCATCGAGGACGTCGTCCCGTCGATCGTCGTCGACAACCCGATGGACATGGAGTTCGGCCCCGATGGCGCGCTCTACGTCCTCGAGTACGGCGACGGCTTCTTCGCCGAGAACCCCGACGCGCAGCTCTCGCGCATCGACTACATCGGCGTCGGCGGCAACCACACACCGGTGCCGCAGGTCACGGCCGACGTCACCCAGGGGCACGCGCCGATGACCGTGCAGTTCTCCAGCGCCGGCACGGCCGACGAGGACGGCGACCGGCTGCGCTACGAATGGGACTTCGACGGCGACGGCCGGGTCGACTCGCGGCTGCGGAACCCGTCGTTCACCTACGAGGAGAACGGCCTCTACCACGCGACGTTGAAGGTCACCGACCTCGGCGGCAAGCACCGCGGCAAGACGGCGTCGGCGGAGGTCGACATCATAGTCGGCAACCTCACCCCCGTCGTCGAGTTCGTGACGCCGGTCGAGGGCGACACGTTCGCCTTCGGCGACGAGGTGGCCTACGAGGTGCGGGTCACCGACGACCAGCCGGTGGACTGCTCCCGCCTCCAGGTCACCTACATCCTCGGTCACGACGACCACGGCCACCCGCAGACGACGGCGCTCGGCTGCACCGGCACGCTCCGGACGACCCTGCCGGGCGGCCACGACCCGGGCGACAACCTGCGCGGCGTCTTCAACGCCACCTACACCGACGACCCCGGCGAGGGCGTGCCCGCGCTCACCGCCAGTGCGGAGGTGATGCTGGTTCCGGAGGGCTGACGTCCTGACCGTCCGGACTCACACACCGGCCGGGTTCTCGTCCACGGGGCGGGAACCCGGCCGGTCCGTCGCGTTCCGGTGTGCTGCGTTGGCCCCGTCCCCCTGCTGCCCGATCGTCTTGGCCGCGCACGCGCGCCTCAAGTCCGCGGCCTCTGACTGTGTGCTCTTTGGCTGTGGTTGGGGGCCTTGGACTTGACCCGCGCGTGCGCGGCTCAGAACGGGCAGCTGATATGAAACTGGCCGTGAGTGGGCAGGGGGTTGCTGCCGACGGAGCTTGCGGAGTCGGCTGGGGTGTTG
>NZ_QUAL01000132.1 GCF_003579925.1 Jiangella rhizosphaerae
CGCCGGCCAGGCCCTGGCGGCGCCGGCGCGGCGGGTCGGTCCGGGCCGGGCCCGCCGCCGCCGGGGGACGCACGCCGGCGGGGGCACTCATCCGGCGTACTCCTCCGGCCCGAAGTCGGTCCCCGGCGACCAGTCCGGGAAGGCCCACGACTCCGCCGTCACGTCGCCGCCGACCTGGGCGATGGCCGCCTCGCGCGCCCGCGTCATCCCGTCGCTCAGCGTCCGCAGCGCGCCGCGGACGTCGTCGACCTGACCGCTGAACGCGCCCTGGACGATGTCGCCCAGCGTCGGCTGGACCGGCGTCATGGCCGCCTCGACCGCCGTCACGCCGGCCCGGGCCTGCGGCGACGGACCCAGGAACACCTGCTCGGCGAAGAACTCGATGCACTGCTTGTACGTCTCGTGGGCGTCGGAGCCCGCGACGGCGGCGAGGTCGAGCGGCGGCTGGTCCATGGCCTCGGCCAGCCCGCGCTGGTACTCCTCGTCGACCAGGTAGGTCAGCAGCTCCGACACCTGGTCCACCTGGTCGCTCTGGCCGGACGCCCAGAACGTCCCGCCGGTCGGCGGGCGGGTGAGCACCGGGGCGTCACCGCCGGGCGTAGGGATCGCGCCGACGCCGAGCTGCGGCAGGAACGCGGCGAAGTCGCCGGCCACGACGCCGGCGCAGTACGGGCCGTCCAGGAAGAATCCGGCGCCGTCGGCCGCCCACCGGGCGCGGCCGGACCGCGCGTCCAGCGACGTGCTGGCCGGGAACAGCAGGCCGTCCTGCTGGAACGACAGCAGGAACTCGATGGCCTCGACGAACGCGTCGTCGTGGAAGCGGTACTCGCCGGTGGTGAGGTCGATGCCGTTGGTGCCGCTCTCGCGGGACCCGGGGAAGCCGGCCGTCTGGGCCAGCTCGAGCACGAACGCCTGCAGCCGGTCGGGGAACTGCAGCGGCAGGATCAGCCCGGACGACCCGGCGTCCTGCACCGCGCGGGCGGCCGCCCGCAGGTCGTCCCAGGACGCCGGCGGCTGCTCGGGATCGACGCCGGCCCGCTCGAGCAGGCCGCGGTTGAACCACAGCAGCGTCTCGTACTGGCGGAAGCTGAAGATCGAGAACGAGTACACCTGGTCGTCGAAGACGTGGATGCCGGGCACCAGGCTGCCCTCGGGCAGCGCGTCGCGGATGGCGTCGCCGGTCGACAGCGGCGAGAACCAGCCCTGGTCGCGCAGCACCGCCGCCGGCACGCCGACACCGGCCAGCGTGAACACGTCCGGCAGCTGCCCGCTGCCCTGCGCCAGCTGCAACGCCTGGCCCTGCTCGGCGGGGTTGTAGACCGTGTACTGGACCTCGGGGCCGCCGTCGGCGGTGAACCGCTCGAACGTCGCCTTCTGCAGGTCCTGCAGCGGGTTGAACTGGTCCCACCACAGCAGCGGGCCGGTGCCGCCGCTGGTGCCGCCGGTCGGTCCCCCGGCTCCGCCGGCGCTCGGGCCGCCGCCACCCGACGGACCTCCGGCGCCCGACGGCGCGGTGTCGCAGGCCGCGAGGCCGAACGCGCCGGCCACACCGGCGAGCAGGCCGGCGGACCGCAACAACCGCCGGCGGCTGATCGGGTTCTGTTCTCTGCTCACGGGCACCTACCTCGTTGCAGGACGGCCGCACCGGACGGTGCGGCCGAAAGACCGTGGCAGGGTTGTACTACGAAGTATACTTCGATGTAAAGCGCTCGGTACCTGGTCGTGAGACGATCGGTGCCGAGCAGGGTCCGATCCGGGAGGGTGCGGTGTCGCGTCCGCGCATGGTCGACGTCGCTCGTCTCGCGGGCGTGTCGCAGAAGACCGTGTCGAACGTCGTCAACGACTACGAGCACGTGTCGCCTGAGCTGCGCGCCCGGGTGCGCCGCGCCATCGAGGAGCTGGGGTACGTCCCCAACACGACGGCCCGGACGCTGCGCACCGGGCGCACCGGGGTCATCGCGCTGGCGGTGCCGAACCTGTCCTCGCCGTACTTCGCCGAGCTGGCCCGCTACGTCACCGAGGCGGCCGAGAAGCGCGGGTTCACCATCCTCATCGACCAGACCGACGGCCTCGAGCAGCGCGAGCGGATGATCGCCGGCGGGCTGCGGCAGCGGGTCATCGACGGCCTCATCTTCAGCCCGCTGTCGATGCCGCCCGCCGATCTCGCCGCGGCGGCCGGCAGCACGCCGATGGTGCTGCTCGGCGAGCGGGAGCTGCCCTCGTCGGTCGACCACGTGATCATCGACAACGTCCGCGCCGCCCGCGAGGCCACCGAGCACCTGCTGGAGCTGGGCCGGCGACGCATCGCGGCACTCGGCGGCCCGGTCGACCGGCCGACGGGCACCGGCACGCTGCGGATGGCCGGCTACCGCGCGGCCCTGGCCGACGCCGGCCTGGCCGACCACGCCGTCGTCGTCCCCACGACGCGGCTGCTGCGGCAGTCCGGCGCCGAGGCGGTCCGGCACCTCGTCGACGCCGGCCCGCTGCCCGACGCGCTGTTCTGCTTCAGCGACCTCATGGCGATCGGCGCCATGCACGCGCTGCGGCTGCGCGGCATCCGCGTGCCCGACGACGTCGCCGTGGTGGGCTTCGACGACATCGAGGAGGCGAGCTACTCCAACCCCACGCTCACCACCGTGCGGCCGGCCAAGGACGACATCGCCGACCTCGCCGTCGACCTGCTCGTCGGCCGGCTCGAGGGGCTACGGCCGGCCGAGCCCGCCCAGCTGGTGGTCGACCACCAGCTGATCCGCCGCGAGTCCACCGGCGGGCCGCCGCCGTCGCTTCAGGCCGCGGGCCAGTAGCGCGAGCCGTCGGGGTCACGCTCGACCAGGCGCAGGTCGACCAGCAGCCGGCGCAGCGCGACCGGCTCGTCGCCCAGCTCGCGCAGGACGGCGGTGAGCTCGCGCTCGGTGTAGGTGTCGCGCCGCGGCAGGGCGGCCATCACCAGCCGGCCGAGCTCGGCCTTGAGGCCGTCGTCGGCCGGGATGGTGGCGACGCGGCCGTTCTTCAGGCAGCCGTCCAGGCGCGGGAACCGCGCGGCCACCCGCCCGATCGGCGTCGCCGCGACGGCCGCGGCGGCCGCCGCGCGGATCGGCTCGAGGTCGGCGCTCAACCCGGCGTCGTCGCGCCGGACCAGCCCGGCGCCGCCGAGCACCGCCAGCGCCCGCTGCACGTCCCGCTCGGACAGGCCGGTACGCTCCCGCAGGCCGGCGACGGTGGGCGCACCCGGCTCCGCGCACAGCGCGCCGAGCACGGCCAGCCGCTTCCGGTCGCCCAGAGTGCTGAGCAGTTCGGTCGTCATGCGCGCACGGTAGGCGCGGCGGCGGCGTCGGCGCACCTGGATTACTCCCAGGTCCGCGCGGCGCAATCCGGCGGTCGTCCGTGCAGTCGCCCGCGTCGGTTTGGCGTTCGTGGCGTTGGCCCCGTCCCCTGCTGCCCGATTGTCTTGGCCGCGCACGCGCGCCTCAAGCGGACTATGGAGGCGCTTCGCGCCGGCGATGACCGCTTGACCCGCGCGCCCGCGGCCGAAGAACGGGCAGCTATCAGGGGGACGGGGGGAGTCTGGCGACGGCTTCCGCGTCGTTGGCCCCGTCACGGTGTGACGTTGGTGTCGTTCAGCGTCCGCCTGGTGAGATTTCACCGTGATTCGGGGGCCATCACGAGGATTATCCCAGCGTCAACACGCCTACAGACATGTTGATGCTCGCGGAATCCTCGTGATGTCGGCGATCCTGGATGATCATCGCCGTCCACGACCCGACAAAGCACGCGTAACGGGCACGCCAAGCGTGAGGCGTGCCCACATCCTCCCCGTCCCCCTGATAGCTGCCCGGCAGCAGGGGGACGGGGAGCCGAGGTCACGCATGCTATCGTGAAAGCACACGATCGAACACGTTCGCACAGAAGGGCGCGGCATGCTGGCGGCCGAACGGCAGTCGCTCGTCCTGGACGAGGTCCGGCGCCGCGGTGCCGCCACGGTGGGCGAGCTGGCCGCCCGGTTCGGCGTGTCGGAGATGACGATCCGCCGCGACCTCGACGCGCTGGTCGCGCGCGGTGCGCTCGACAAGGTGCACGGGGGCGCCACGTCGAAGCGCTCGCCCAGCACCGACGAGCCCGGCTTCCGGGCCAAGCAGCTGCGCCAGCAGGCGGAGAAGGAGGCCATCGCCGGCGCCGCCGCCGCACTGGTCGAGCCGGGGTCGGCCGTCGGTCTGTCGGCCGGCACCACGACGTGGACGCTGGCCCGGCGGCTGCGCACGATTCCGCGGCTCACCGTCGTCACCAACTCGATCCGCATCGCCGATGAGCTGCACGACGACGACCGCACCGACCTCGACGTCGTCCTCACCGGCGGGGTGCGCACGCCGTCCGACGCCCTGGTCGGGCCGGTCGCCGTCGCGTCCCTGCACCACTTGCATCTCGACGTCGTGTTCCTGGGCGTGCACGGCATCGACGCCCGCGCCGGGTTCACCACGCCGAACCTGCTCGAGGCCGAGACCGACCGCGCGCTCGTCGCCGCCGGCCGGAGGCTGGTCGTCGTGGCCGACCACACGAAGTGGGGCACGGTCGGCCTCAGCACCATCGCGACGCTCGACGACGCCGACGTGCTGGTCACCGACGACGGCCTGCCCGCCGACGCCCGCGACGTCCTCGCCGAGGAGGTCGGCGACCTCATCGTGGTCACCCCAGAGAACGGACCGGTATGAAACGCACGACGGCGCGGCTGGCCGACGGCCGCGAGATCATCTACTTCGACCGGCGCGACGACGCCGCGCACCGGCTCGACGACCCGCGCGACCTGCCGCCGGTGAGCACCACGTCGCAGCTGCGCTTCGACCCGATCCTGGCCGAGTGGGTGGCGATGGCCGGGCATCGGCAGACCCGCACCTTCCTGCCGCCCAAGGACCTGTGCCCGCTCTGCGCCTCGACCCCGGAGCGGCCGACGGAGATCCCGTCCGGCGAGTACGACGTCGTCGCGTTCGAGAACCGCTTCCCCAGCCTGTCGACGCACGCGACGACCACCGAGACCGGCACCGAGCTGGTCCCCGTCCGGCCCGGCGTCGGCCGCTGCGAGGTCCTGGTCTTCAGCAGCGACCACAACGCCTCGTTCGCCACCCTCGCGCCCGACCAGGCGCGGCTCGTCGTGGAGGCCTGGGCCGACCGCACCGCAGAGCTGTCCAGCCTCCCCGGCGTCGAGCAGGTGTTCTGCTTCGAGAACCGCGGCCAGGAGATCGGCGTCACGCTCTCGCATCCGCACGGGCAGATCTACGCCTACCCGTACGTCACGCCGCGCACGACGCGCATGCTGCAGTCCGCGCGCGAGCACCGCGACCGCACCGGCCGCAACCTGTTCGCCGACGTGCTCGCCGAGGAGCGCGCCGCGCAGACCCGCGTCGTCGGGCAGACCGAGCACTGGACGGCGTTCGTGCCGGCCGCGGCGCG
Organism: Jiangella rhizosphaerae; assembly: GCF_003579925.1. Taxonomy (GTDB): domain Bacteria; phylum Actinomycetota; class Actinomycetes; order Jiangellales; family Jiangellaceae; genus Jiangella; species Jiangella rhizosphaerae. Next base: position 5,443 of record NZ_QUAL01000132.1, read on the forward strand.
CTGGCCGGTGGAGGTGCACCTGTACCCGCACCGGCAGCTGGCCGCGATCGGCGACCTCGACGACGCCGAGCGCGACGAGTTCGTCACGCTCTACCTCGACGTGCTGCGCCGGTTCGACGCGCTCTACGACGCGCCGCTCCCCTACATCGCCGCCTGGCACCAGGCGCCGGTGCGGGCCGGCCGCGACCTCGCCTACCTGCACCTGCAGGTGTTCTCGATCAAGCGGGCGGCCGACAAGCTGAAGTACCTGGCCGGCTCCGAGTCGGGCATGGGCGCGTTCATCACCGACGTGCTGCCCGAGGACGTGGCGGCCCGGCTGCGAGAGGTGGAGGTCCGATGAAGCTGCTGGTCACCGGCGGCGCCGGGTACATCGGCTCGGTGGTCGGGTCGCAGCTGCTGGCCGCCGGCCACGACGTGGTGGTGCTCGACAGCCTGCTCACCGGTCACGAGGACGCGGTGCCCGACGGCGCGCGGTTCGTGCGCGCGGGCCTCGACGAGGCCGCCGATGTGCTCGACCCGAGCTTCGACGCGGTCCTGCACTTCGCCGCCCGGTCGCTGGTCGGCCAGTCGGTGGCGGAGCCGGAGCTGTACTGGTGGAACAACGTCGGCGGGACGCTGCGGCTGCTCGACGCCATGCGGGCGGCGGGCGTGCGGCGGCTGGTGTTCTCGTCGACGGCGGCCACGTACGGCCAGCCCGAGGTCAGCCCGATCACCGAGGACACCCCGGCCGTGCCGATCAACCCCTACGGCCAGAGCAAGCTCGCCGTCGACCACGCCCTGGCCGGCGAGGCGCGGGCGCACGACCTCGCCGCCGTCAGCCTGCGCTACTTCAACGTCGGCGGTGCGCTCGGCCGGTACGGCGAGCGGCACGACCCCGAGACGCACCTCATCCCGAACGTGCTGATGGTCCCGGCCGGGCGGCGCGACGCCGTCGACGTCTACGGCACCGACTACCCGACGCCCGACGGCACCGCGGTCCGCGACTACCTGCATGTCGAGGACCTCGGCCGGGCGCACCTGCTGGCGCTGGACTGGACCGGCACCGCCGAGGCGGCCGGGCAGCACCGCATCTACAACCTGGGCTCCGGCACCGGGTACTCCGTCCGCGAGGTCGTCGAGGCCGTGCGGCGGGTCACCGGCCACCCGGTGCCCACCAACGACAAGGACCGGCGCGCCGGCGACCCGCCGGTGCTGGTGGCGTCGGCCGAGCGCATCGCGGCCGACCTCGGCTGGCGGCCGGAGCACGGCCTGGACACGATCGTGGAGGACGCGTGGACGTTCCTGCAGCGGTGAGCGAACGGACGGGCTCCGCGCCCGGCCGGGTCAACCTCATCGGCGAGCACACCGACTACAACGGCGGCTTCGCGCTGCCGCTGGCCATCCCGGCCCGGACGACGGCGCACGTGCGCACCCGCGAGGACGGCACGGTCGTGGCGGCGTCCACCGCGCCGGGCACCGAGCCGGCACGGTTCGCCGTCGACAGCTCCCCCGGCGACGTCACCGGCTGGGCGGCGTACGTGGCCGGCGTGTTCTGGGCGCTGCGCGACGCCGGGCACGACGTGCCGGGCGCCGACGTGCGGGTCGACAGCACCGTGCCGTCCGGCGCCGGGCTGTCGTCGTCGCACGCGCTGGAGTGCGCCGTCGCCGTCACGCTGAACGACCTGCACGGGCTGGGCCTGGACCGCACGACGCTGGCGCTGCTGGTGCAGCGGGCCGAGAACCACTACGTCGGCGCGCCCACCGGCGCGATGGACCAGATGGCCTCGCTCTACGGGCAGGACGGCCACGTCATCCTGTTCGACGCCCGGGCCATGACGGCCGAGCCGGTGCCGTGCGACCTCGCCGCCGCCGGGCTGAGCCTGGTCGTCGTCGACACCAAGGTGCATCACGAGCACACCGACGGCGGCTACGGCGCCCGCCGGGCCACCTGCGAGGCGGCCGCCGCGCTGCTGGGCGTCCAGACGCTGCGCGAGGTGCAGGACGAGCCGGTCGGCGACGTGGTCAGCAAGCTCGACGACGACGTCATGGTGCGGCGGGTGCGGCACGTGCTCACCGAGAACGCACGCGTCCTCGACACCGTCGCGCTGTTGCGCGCCGGCCGGCCCGGCGAGATCGGCCCGCTGCTCACCGCGTCGCACGCCTCGATGCGCGACGACTACGAGATCACCGTGGCCGAGGTCGACACCGCGGTGGAGGCGGCGCTGTCGGCCGGGGCGCTGGGTGCGAGGATGACCGGCGGCGGCTTCGGCGGCTCGGTCATCGCGCTGACCGCCGCGGCCGACGAGGCCCGGGTGAGCGACGCCGTCCGGGCCGCGTTCGACCAGCACGGCTACGCGCCACCGTCCGTCTTCACCGTCCGCCCGGCCGCGGGCGCAGGCATCGAGGAGAGCACCCAGTGAGCCCCAGCGGTATCCAGGTCGAACTGCGGCACGGCCCCTACACCGCCGTCGTCACCGAGGTCGGCGCCACCCTGCGCGAGCTGCGCCACGACGACCGGCCGCTGGTGGTGGGGTTCGGCGCCGACGAGATCCGGCCCAACCACCGCGGCGCGGTGCTGGCGCCGTGGCCCAACCGCATCGAGGACGGCACCTACACCTTCGCCGGCGAGCAGCGGCAGCTCCCGCTCACCGAGCCCGCCCGCGGCAACGCGCTGCACGGGCTGGTCACCTGGGTCCGCTGGGACGTCGAGCCGCGGTCGTCGTCCGCGGTGGAGCTGACGCACCGGCTGGTGCCGTTCACCGGTTACCCGCACCCGCTGGACCTCCGCGTGCGCTACTCCCTGGACGACGCCGGCCTGCACTGGACCGTCGCCGCCACCAACACCGGCGACGGCCCGGCGCCCTACGGCACCGCGCCGCACCCGTACCTGGTGGCCGGTGCGGGCCGGGTGGACGACTGGTCGCTGGAGCTGCCCGCCGCCGAGTACCTCGCGGTCACGCCCGACCGCCTGCTCCCGCTCGCGGTCGAGAAGGTCGAGTCGGCCGGGTTCGACTTCCGCACGCCCCGGGTGCTCGGCGACCTCTTCATCGACCACGCGTTCACCGGGCTGACGACCGACGCCGACGGCGTGGCGCGGGTGGTCGTCCGGGCCGCCGACGGCGGCGGCGTGGTGTGCTCGTGGGTAGCGGCGCAGTGCCCGTGGGTGCAGATCCACACCGCCGACCGGCCCGGCGAGTCCGGCCACCGGGCCGGCCTCGCGGTCGAGCCGATGACCTGCCCGCCCGACGCGTTCAACTCCGGCACCGACCTGATCGTCCTCGAGCCGGGCCAGACGCACGAGACCACCTGGACGATCGCCGCCCTCTGACCGCCGCCCCGGCGACGACGGGGTCAGCGGACGACGGCGCGCGTGGCGAAGGCCTGGCCGACGCGGAAGCCGAGGCGTTCGTACATCCGGCGGGCGATGTCGTTGTCGGCGTACATGCCGAGCGTCACGGCGGCCGCGCCCGCCGTCAGTCCGGCGCGGGTGACGGCGGCGGTGACGTCGGCGCCGAGGCCCCGGCCGCGGTACGACGGATGCGTGGCGATCGCCCGCAGGTGCCAGACGCCCGGCGCCTCCTCGTGCTCCGCCGCGCACGCCACCAGCGTCCCCGCGCCGTCGCGCACACCGAACCAGGTGCGCACGCTCGGGTCGTCGGCCTGGGCGGACGTCCGCGGCGACGACACCCGCAGCAGGTGCGCGAGGTCGTCGACGTCCGCGGGACCGAGCCGGACGACGGCCGACTCGCCCGGCCGCGGCTGCGGTGCCGACGTCGTCCAGAACCAGTCCCAGTCGTCGCCCTCGCCCAGCGCCGCGTCGACGTGCGGCAGCGCATCCCGGGTGACGACGGCCCGCGCCACCGCCGGGACCAGCGACAGCGCCGCCGTCACCAGCCGGCCCGCGTCGGCGCCGTCGCCGATCGCCACCAGCACGGGACCGTGCCGGCCGGTCACCGTCCAGCCGACGGCCTCGCCGTAAGCCCAGGCCCGCTCGAACCCCGCGGCCGAGTGGTGCCAGCGGGCGAACGGGTGGTCCGCGCTGTGAGCGACGACGGCGGCGTGGTCGGGCAGCTCGGTCAGCGAGGAAGTCAGCACCGAACCAGGGTAACGAGGCTGTCCACGGCATAATCCGGGGCATGACGACACCCGATCCGCACGCCTTCGCCCGCGAGTGGGCCGCCGCCTGGAACGCTCACGACGTCGAGGCGGTCCTGCGGCACTTCCACGACGACGTCGTGTTCACCTCTCCGGTCGCCACACGGGTGCTGCCGGAGTCCGGTGGCGTGCTCCGCGGCAAGGACGACCTGCGCCGGTACTGGACGGAGGGGCTGCGCCTCATCCCCGACCTGCGGTTCACCGTCGAGGCGGTCTCCGTGGGCGTCAGCGCCATCGTCATCACTTACCGCAACCAGAAGGACGTGCTGGTCAACGAGGTGCTGATCTTCGACGGCGCACTGGTGCGCGAGGGCCACGGCACCTATCCGGGCGACGACCCGAACCCGGCCGGCGCGCGCGGCTGAACGGAAATCCGCGGGCCGGGGGTGCGATCAAGGAATCCATCGGTTAGCCTCCCCTAAGTAAGGCTAAGCATCCTTCACACGGGGACTCGATGACCATCGCGACCACCGAGCGTGCCGTCCGGCGCGCCGCCGACGTGCCGGCCTGGCGCCCGTTCCGGGTGACCGTCGCTCGCGTCCAGCAGCTCACGCCGTGCTTCCTGCGCATCACGTTCACCGGTGGCGACCTCGACGAGTTCGGTCACGACGGCCCCGACCAGCGCATCAAGCTCTACCTGCCGCGCCCCGGCCAGGGGCTGCCCGGCGGCGAGACCAGCGACTGGTACGCGCAGTACCGGGCCATGGACCCGGAGGTCCGCGGCACCTTGCGCACCTACACCATCCGGGCCGTCCGGCCGGCGCAGCGCGAGGTCGACGTCGACTTCGCGCTGCACGGCGACGCCGGCCCGGCGTCGGCGTGGGCGGCCCGCGCGACGGTCGGTCAGGAGGTCGCGCTGATCGGCCCGAACCGGCTGTATGGCGCGGACTGCCAGGGCCACGAGTGGTGCCCGCCGGTCGACGTCCGCGACCTGCTCATCGCCGGCGACGAGACGGCGGTCCCGGCGGTGTCGGGCATCCTCGAGCGGCTGCGCGGCACGATCGATCCCGGGGCCCGGATCCAGGTCTTCCTCGAGGTTCCCGAGGCCGGCGACGCGCTGCCGCTGCTCGCGCCCGAGCAGGCCGAGATCACCTGGCTGGCCCGGCGCCGCCCGGACGGCACCGTCGCGGCGAACGGCGAGCTGCTGGTCGAGGCGGTCTGCGCGGCCGAGTTCGGCCGCGGCGCCCGTGCCGCCGCGCTCGACGCGAGCGCCGTCGACACCGTCGACATCGACCTCGAGGTGCTCTGGGAGGTCGCCGCGGCGGCCGGCAGCAGCGCCTACGCCTGGATCGCCGGCGAGGCCGGCGCCGTCAAGACCATCCGCCGGCACCTCGTCCGCGAGCGCGGCATCGACAAGGGCGCCGTCTCGTTCATGGGCTACTGGCGCACGGGCCGCGCCGAGAGCTGATCAGCGCAGCCGCACGACGCTGCCGGTCAGCAGCTTCGCCTCCTCGGACACCACCCAGGCGATGACCTCGGCCACCTCCCCAGGGGTGGCGACGTGGGTGTGGTCGTTGCTGGCGGCGACGGCGGCCCGGACCTCGTCGGTGACCCAGCCGGTGTCGGTGACCGGCGGGTAGACGATGTTCGCGGTGACGCCGTACGGCGCCAGTTCGATCGACGCGGACATCGTGTAGTTCTCCTGCGCCGCCTTGGCCGCGCCGTACGACACCTCGGTGGGGAAGCCGTGCTGGCCGCCGGAGGTGAGCCCGACGATGCGCCCCCAGGTGCCGCCGCGCGCGACGTGGCGGCGGGCGAACTCGGCGATGAGCAGCGCCGGCGCCATGGCGTCGACGCCGAACTGCTGCCGGAACGTCGCCTCGGTGACCTGCGTCATCGGCCGGCCGAACCGGTCGGTCGACGCCGGCGTGAAGGTGTCCTGGACCCAGCCGCTGGCGTTGTTGACCAGGACGTCGACCGGCCCGAGGTGCTGCTCGGCGAGGTCGAACAGCCGGGCGGGCGCGGCCGGGTCGGTGAGGTCGGCCTCGACGGCGTGGGCGCGGGCGCCGGCGGCCTCGATGGCGGCGACGACGTCGGTGGCGTCGCCGCGCCGGGCCCGGTTGTACGCCTCCTCCTGACCCTCGGCGTCGCCCGGCCGGAAGAACGCCACCAGCACGGACACCCCGCGGCGGCCGAGGGCGACCGCGGTGGCGGCGCCGATGCCCGCGTTGGCTCCGGTGACGATGGCGACGTGCGGCGTGGTGGTCTCGCTCATGCCGCCATCCTCATCAGGACGGGCGTACCCGCGCCACCAGTTTCTTCGGCGCCAGGACGCAGTAGCTCTCGGTCATCAGCTCGGCGATCTCGGTCCAGTCGATGTCGTCGACCAGCGCGAGCACGACGACGTCGCGGCCCCAGCGGGCCTTGAAGAACGGCGGTCCGCCCGCGACCAGCGCGTCGAGCTCTTCCGGCGGCGCGCGGAACGTCAGCACCGTCACCTCCCGGCCGGCGCCGACCACTCGCGCGTACGGCGACTCGGCGTCGGGCTCGACGGTCAGCACGTGCGCGAACGTCCGCCCGCGCACCCGCCAGCGCGTACCGATCCAGGCCTGCTCCTCGTAGGCGTCGGGCAGGCTCAGGCAGATCTCGCGCAGCGGCTCGACGATGTCGTCGGGGACGTCGTCGTCGTGCTGCACCATCCGCGGAGGCTACCCGCCGCCTCCGACACACTCCCGGAGCGGCTCGCCGTCCGTTCGGCATGGGTGCGCGTTTGCTGTCGCTCCAGGAACAGCAAACGCTCACCCATCGCAGCGCCGGCCACACAGAACAGCCGGACACTCGTGGTCGCGACGGGGTGTCAGTGCCCGCCCCTAGGGTGGGACCCCTCCCAACCGGGCGGGGTGCGCACTGCGGTCGCACCGGTCGCACCGCCGCAGCCCCGGCCCTCACCCGCGGGCGAGTGCGTGCTGCACGTCCACGGTCTGTTCGTGCAGGGACCGGTAGAGCGGGAACAGCCGGTCGTACACGGCGGCATCGGCCGGATCCGGCGCGACGGTGACGCCGCCGCCGTTCCAGTCCGTGTCGCGGTCCGCCGCCCCGATCGCCACCGCCGCGAACTTCGCGTCGCCGTAGGCCGCGCCGACCGTCACCGCCGGCACCTCCTGGGTGACTCCGGCGGCGCTGCTGACGATGCCGGTCCACAGGTCGCCCTGGGTCCCGCCGCCGACCGCGACGACCCGCTTCGCCTCGACCCCGGCGGCGGCGAACTCGGCCAGGTTGTGCCGCACGCCGAACGCCGTCGCCTCCAGCAGCGCACGGTAGACGTGCCCGGCACCGTGCCGCAGCGACAGCCCGGCGAGCACGCCGCGCGCGTCGGGATCGGCGAACGGGGTCCGCTCACCGTCGAAGTACGGCAGCGCCAGCAGGCCGTCCGACCCGGCCGGCACCGCGGCGGCGGCCGCCAGGAGCTCCGGGTACGGCCGGCCGCCGGTGAGGTCGCGGAACCAGCCGGTGATCGACCCGGAGCTGGCCATGCCGCCGGCCAGTGTGTGCAGGCCGGGGTGCTGGCCGGCGGTGCCCCACAGCTGCGGATGGGCGACGGGCGACGACGTCACCGCGATGAAGAACATGGTCGAGCCGTACATCACCATGACGTCGCCGGGCCGGCGCACGTCGACGCTCTCGGCCTCGGCCCAGGCGTCGATGGTGCCGACGGCGACCGGCGTGCCGGCCCGCAGCCCGGTCGCGGCCGCCGCCTCCGGCGTCACGTGACCGGCGACGTCGGTCGGCCAGCGCAGCGACGGCAGCGCCAGCCCGGGCGCGACGACGTCGGCCCACTCCGGGATCCACTCGCCGCGGTGCCGGTCGTACAGCGGCTGCGCCTGGTTCGCCGAGTGGTGGTCGAGCACGTACTCGCCGGTCAGCCGGTACACGACGTAGCCGTTGGCCATGAAGAAGTACCGGGTCCGTGCCCACACGTCCGGCTCGTTCTCGCGGATCCAGGCCAGCTTGGGGCCGGCCGACTGCGACGACAGCCGCGACCCGCAGCGCGCCAGGATCTCGTCCTCGCCGAGCCGCGACGACAGCGCGGCGGCCTGCCCGACCGCTCGGGTGTCGACGCCGTAGAGGATCGCCGGCCGCAGCGGCACGCCGTCGGCGCCGGCCACCAGCGCCGTCGGCCCGATGCCGCTCACGCACACGGCGGCGACGGACGAGGCCGGGAACCGCGCGGTCAGCCGCCGGCTCAGCGCGCACACGTCGGACCACCAGACGGCGTCGGCGTCGTGCTCGACCCAGCCGGGCCGCGGCCGCTGGGTGTCGTGCTCCACGACCTCGACGGCGACCACCTCGCCGCCGGTCGACGCCAGGACGGCCTTGCTGCTGGCCGTCCCGATGTCGATCCCGAGGACGAACTCGGCCATCTACCCGCCCAGTCGCTGGAAGTCGACGTCCAGCAGGCGGCACACCTGCTCGAGCTCGGCCACGTAGTCGCCGGGGACGGCGTGGATGTGGTTGGCGCCGAACCGGGACAGGAACTCGTCGGCCGGGACGTCCATGCGGGTGAAGGCGTGCGGCCACTCGAACGTCGACTGCCGGGCGAGCTGCTCGTTGACCTCGTCGCCGTAGTCCTCGAACGCGCCGCGCACCACCTGCATGCGGTAGCGGCCGCTGTGCCGCGTGAGCCGGGCCAGCGTCATGTCACCGGGTGCGGCGATGTGGTGGACGGACGCCCCGCCGGCCGGGAAGAAGAACACCTCCGGGTAGAGGTGGACGCGGCGCAGGTTCTCGGCCGGGTCGTCGCTGCGGGCGGCGTACCAGGTGGCGTGCTGGCCGGAGTTGGCCATGTCCCAGATGTCGCGGTCGGCGTGGTAGTGCCGCACGTCGGCGAAGAGCACCGGGTCACCGGAGATCAGCTTGAGGATCTGCATGGTCAGCGCGGCGTCCATGTCCGACTCCGTCGCGGTGACGTGGGTAGGCTTCGGGCCCTCCCAGTCGTACGGGTCGTTGAGGAACGCCTCGGTGACGTCCATGGTGGTGAAGTGCGTGGTCAGCTCCGGCTGGCCCTTGATGCCGGAGAAGTCGAGGTTCCACTCGTCGATCAGCTCGCGCACCGCGTGGTACGAGCGGATCTGCCGCTCCAGCAGCTCAGGCGTGAGCTGCTTGCCGTCGTAGTGGACGTTGGCGTGCTTCTCCAGCCACTCGCGCCCTTCGCGCGCACGCGCGGGCGACACCAGCTCCGAGCGCCGGACGATCTCCCACTGGTCGATCTCCTCGACGTCGACGCCGAACGTCGCCAGCCACTGGTCGGTGTTGGCGACGGCGGTGTACATGCCCATCGGACGGCCGCCGAACCGCCCGAACGTGCTGCCGCGCAGCCCGCCGACGGCCTGGGCCGCCCGGACGTGCACCAGCAGCCGCTCCAGCGTCGCGGGGTCGGCGACGTCGCCCCAGACGCGGCCGTGGACGCGGCCGATCTGGTCGAGCGCGCCGCCCGCGGCCAGCATGCCGACCATGCCCGGCTGCACCGGGTCGATGTTCGACAGCAGCACCAGCGGGCCGGGCGTCGAGGCGGCGGCAAGCATGGAGAAGTGCGGGAACGCCCACACCGAGTAGTTGAAGATCGTGAGGTCGGGGCGCGCTTCGGCAACCAGCCGGGCCTGGCTCGAGGCCAGCTCGTTGGTCCACACCAGCTCGGGCGCCCTGACCACCTCGTGCCCGGCGCCCTCCAGCGCCGCGGCGATCGCGTCCTCCGACGAGCGGGCCCAGTCGGTGATGTCGCGGTGCACGAAGTCACGTCCGTCGGAGATCGTCAACAGGCCGATACGTGCCACGGCGCCACTCCCATCGTGTCGTGCTGACGGCAGAAATCGATTGCCCACACGCTAGGCGAGGGCCCTCCTCGTGTCAACGGCGCGGCTGGCGCGCCGACCAGCGATGTCCAGCTATTTCGGCATTCATCCTGTCCAGAGTGTTGACCCCTCGGTTGCACGAGGTTAACCTCTGCGTCACAGCAAGCAATCGATTGCTGAGGAGCGGCCATGCCATCTCCACCCGGTCACCTGCCCGGGCTCCCGCCCGGCCCCACATCCGTCGAGCGGCCGTCCCGGCGGCGGTTCCTCGGCCTGTCCGCCGCGCTGACCGGGGCAGTCGCCCTCCCCGGTCTGCTGAGCGCGTGCGGCGGCAGCCGAACCGCGTCGGCGTCGGACCCCCTGCAGTTCTGGAACTTCTACGCACCAGCGCCGAACGAGGACCCCGTCGTCATGGCACGGGCGGCCTGGATGCAGGACACCGTCGATCGCTGGAACGCCGAGAACGAGCAGCAGATCGAGCTGGTCTACGCGCCGGTCCTCGGGAGCGAGAAGCTGGCCACCGCGTTCTCCGCGGGCGAGGGCCCGGACATCTTCCTCATCAGTCCGGGCGACATCGCCCGCTACCTCAACGGGAACGTGCTGGCCGAGCTCACCCCGTACATGACCCAGGAGGCGGTCGACGACTTCTTCGCCGACAACATGGCCACGCGCATGATCGGCGACAAGGTCTACGCGCTGCCGATGGAGATCGAGCCCCTCGCGCTCTACTACAGCCGGCCGGCGTTCGAACAGGCCGGCCTGTCCGAGGGCGACCTGCCGGCCACCTGGGACGACCTCATCGCCGTCAGCGACCGGCTCGTCGCGGCCGGCCAGGGCGGGCTGGTCTTCCCGACCGCGCAGGACTACTACCAGAATTTCGTCTGGTACCCGTGGATGTGGCAGGGCGGCGGCGAGGTCGTCACCGACGGCGGCCGGCGCAGCGGCTTCGACTCCGACGGCGCCGTCGGCGCGCTGCGGCTGTGGAAGGAGACCGTCGACCTCGGCCTCACCCCGCGCGTCCCGCCGGCCTCCAACGACATCGTCACCTCCTTCTCCGAGGGCTACGCCTCGATCTGGCAGTCCGGCATCTGGTCGATCCAGGACTTCGAGCGCAAGGCGCCCGACTTCGATTACGGCGTCATCCCGCTGCCGGTACCCGACGGCGGCGAGTCGGCCACGGTGCTGGGCGGCTGGGCCTTCGCCGCGAACGCCATGGGCCGCAACCCCGACGAGGCGGCCCGGTTCTGCGCCTGGGCCCTGGGGTCGATGGACGACGACGGCATCGCCCGGGTGGCGAACTGGTGCATCGACGCCAAGCGCGACGTCTCGCCGCGCCGGTCCAGCCTGGAGTACGGCAGCCGGGCCGGCGGCTACGACGGCGAGCACATGCGGCTGTTCCGCGACGAGATCTTCCCGACCGGACGCGGTGAGCCGCGGTACCCGCCGGTCATCTACAAGGCGGTGTCCGACGCCATCCAGTCCTGTCAGCTGGCCGGCGGCGACCCCGAGGACCAGGCGGCCACGGCGGCGCAGGCCATCGACGCCTACCTCACCACCTACGAGGGGGTGGACCTGGCATGAGCACACCCACCACCAGTCCGGCCGAGGTCGCCGCCCGTCCCGGTGCGCACCGCGCCGGCGACGAGGCCAGAACCGACGGCGCCTCGGCGCGGGCCCGGCGGGAACGCCGGGCGGCGTACCTGTTCATGGCGCCCAACCTCATCGGGCTGACCGTGTTCGTGGCGATCCCGATGCTGCTGTCGATCGTGCTGGCGTTCTTCCGCGTCGACGGGTTCGGCGGCTACGACTTCGTCGGGTTCGCCAACTTCGAGCGCATGTTCTCCGACCCCTACTTCCTGTCCAGCCTCGGCCGCACCCTGCTGTACCTGGTGGTGCTGGTGCCGGGCCTGTTCGTGTCGGGGCTGGGCCTGGCGCTGCTGGTGCGGCACAAGTTCCCGCTCGTGGGGTTCTTCCGCACCGCGCTGTTCGCGCCCAACGTCGTCAGCCTCGTCGTCGTCGCGCTGATCTGGCAGTTCCTGCTCACCGACGACGTCGGCTTCATCGCCCGGCTGCTGGACCGCGTCGGCCTCACCGCGCCGTCCTGGCTGGGCGACCCGGCCTTCGCCCTGCCGACGGTCATGGTGATCACGATCTGGTTCTCGATGGGCTACTACATGCTGATCTTCCTGGCCGGTCTGCAGGACATCCCGCGGGAGTACTACGAGGTGGCCAGCATCGACGGGGCCGGGCCGTGGACGACGTTCCGCAACATCACCTGGCCGCTGCTGAAGCCGACCAGCTTCTTCATCCTGCTGACGTCGACCATCGCGGTGATGACCGGCGGCCTGGACCTGCTGGTGATCCTGACCGGCGGCGGCCCGGCCAACTCGACCACGCTGGTCATCTACTACGTCTACCAGCAGGCGTTCGTGTACGGCGAGTTCGGCTACGCCGCCGCCATCTCGTCGTTCCTCGTGCTGATCCTCCTGGCGTGGTCGGCGCTGCTGTTCGCCCTCACCAAGGGAGGCCGATTCACCCATGCCCAGTGACACCGCTGCCCTCCCCCGTCCCGCCACCCGTCCGCCTGTGGCGCCCGGCCGGCGCACCTCGTGGCGGCGCCGCAAGTCGTCCACCCTGTTCGTCGTGGTGGGCGTCATCACGATCCTGACGGTGTTCCCGCTGGTCTGGATGGTCACCAGCTCGTTCAAGGGCCCCGACGAGGTGCTCAGCACCGACCTGCTCCCGTCGGCGCCCACCGTCGACAACTTCGAGTACGTGTTCTCCGCCGCGCCGTTCGGCCGGTACCTGTTCAACAGCTTCGTGGTGTCGGCGACGGTGACCGTCGTGGCGCTGTTCTTCCACTCGATGGCCGCCTACGCCCTGGCCCGGCTGCGCTTCCCCGGCCGCGACGCGATCTTCCTGGGGATCTTCTCGACGCTGCTGGTGACGGCGCCGGTCGTGCTGGTGCCGCTGTTCCTGGTGGTGCACCGGCTGGGGCTGCTCAACAGCTATGCCGGGCTGATCCTGCCGGCCATCTTCAGCGCGTACGGCATCTTCCTGCTGCGGCAGTTCTACCTGGCGATCCCGGCCGAGCTGGAGGAGGCGGCGGTACTGGACGGGTGCGGCTACTGGCGCATCTACTGGTCGATCATCCTGCCCCTGAGCAAGTCGATCTTCGCCGCCCTCGCGGTGCTGTTCTTCCTGGCCAACTGGAACGCGTTCCTCTGGCCGCTGGTCGCGACGACCGACTCCGACCTGCAGGTGGTCCAGCTGGGCATCGCCAGCTTCCAGGAGCAGAACACCGCCGACTGGCAGTATGTCCTGGCCGCCGCCACCGTCGCGGCGGTGCCGACCCTGCTGGCGTTCGCGATCTTCCAGCGCCGCATCGTGGAGTCCATCAAGACCTCCGGCCTGAAGTGACGCCGGACCAGTCCCAATCGCCCGACGAAGGAGACGTCACCGTGCTCGACGACCCGACCGGCCTGCAGTCGCTGGCCCGCCGATCGTCCCGCGTCAGCCGCTCGATCAGCGCCGAGAACTTCAGCGGAGAGAAGGGCCGCGGTGGCATGGCCACCGAGGGCACCGGGGCCCAGGCCGCCGGTGACCTCGGCCGGGGCTGGAAGATCTCGCCCAGCATCCGCATCGCACCCGGCGAGACCGCGGTGCTGGGCGAGATCGACGGGCCCGGCGTCATCACCCACATCTGGTGCACCACCGCGCCCCACCGCGCGTGGCGGGGCACGGTGCTGCGGATGTACTGGGACGGCGCGGAGGCCCCGGCCGTCGAGGTGCCGCTGGGCGACTTCTTCTGCCAGGGCTGGAACACCTTCAGCCAGGTGTCGTCGCAGACCGTGGCGGTCAACCCGAACGGCGGCTTCAACACCTACTGGCCGATGCCGTTCCGCACCGCCGCGCGGTTCACGCTCGAGAACGTGTCGGCCGAGGAGGTCATCCTCTACTACCAGATCGACTACGAGCTGGGCGACGTCGCCGACGACGCCGCCTACCTGCACGCCCAGTGGCGGCGCAGCCACCCGGTGCCGCGCGGCGAGGTGCACACCGTGCTCGACGGCGTCGAGGGCGCCGGCCACTACGTCGGCACCTACCTGGCGTGGGGCGTCAACGACCCGGGCTGGTGGGGCGAGGGCGAGTTCAAGTTCTACCTCGACGGCGACGACGAGTTCCCCACCATCTGCGGCACCGGCACCGAGGACTACTTCGGCGGCGCGTGGAACTTCGACGTGCCCGGGCAGGGCTACACGACGTTCAGCACGCCCTACCTCGGCCTGCACCAGATCCTGCGGCCCGACGGCCTCTACGTCAGCCAGCAGCGGTTCGGCATGTACCGCTGGCACGTCCTCGACCCGGTCCGGTTCGGCACCGACCTGCGCGTGACCGTCCAGAGCCTCGGCATCGGCCCGGGCCACCACAACGGGCTGCCGCACCGGTACCGCCCGACCAGCGACGACATCGCGTCGACGGCGCTGTTCTACCTCGACGCTCCGGCGCTGGCGCAGCGGCCGCCGGCGCCGGACCTCATCGCCATGGAGGTGGACTGACGTGCCCGGCGGCGGCCGCGGTCCCGCGGCCGGCGCCGCCGGG
>NZ_QUAL01000137.1 GCF_003579925.1 Jiangella rhizosphaerae
GCCGGGACCAGCAGCCCGGCCGGACGCAGGCGCTGCTCGTCGCCGCCGGCCGACGCGTCGCCGCGGACCGCGCTCACCACCAGGAACCGGCCGGCCAGCACCACCGGCACCGGCGCCAGCAGTGCCCACCGCCAGCCGGCGACGTGCTCGAGCGCGAGCGTCGCGGCCGGCCCGACCATCGCCGGCAGGATCCACATCGCCGACGACGCCGCGACCACCTTGAGACGCAGCCGCGGGCTCAGCCGGCGGATCGCCGCGCTGATGCCGAAGACCGCGAGCAGCCCGCCCGCCGCGCCGGCGGTGAACTGGCCGAGCGCGAACACCCACGCCTCCCGCGCCGTCGCGGCGACGACCAGTCCGCCGACGTAGAACACCGTCCCGGCCGCCAGCGTCCGCCCGGCACCCAGACGGCGCAGCACCGTCCCGGCCAGCGGCATCGCGACGAACAGGCCGAGCATGCCGCCCGCGATGAGCAGCGCGAGCCGGTCGTGGGCACCGAGGTCGGCGGCCACGATCGGCAGCAGCGTCGACGCGACGAACGTGCTGACCGCGGCGGCGAACTCGAGCGCGACGATGCCCACGGCGAGCCGGCGGTCACCGGCTCGCCGCGGGTCGGCGATACGCATGCTCATGCGAGCATGCTAGCAATCTAGCGAGCGACCGCTAGGACGGATCGAAGTACGGGTCGTGCGCGTAGGCGGCGAAGGCCTGCTGGGCCGGGCCGCCGTCGGGGACGGTGACCCGCCAGTCGTCGCCGTCGGGGGCGTCGCCGTCGCGGTGGAAGTAGACGAACGCCTTGAGCCGCGGGTACGAGCTCTTCACCACCGACCGCGTCGTGGTCAGCCAGTCGGCCTGCACCGGATCCACCGACGCGCGGTGCACGCCGGTCTCGCCCACCATGAACGGCTTGCCGTGGTCGACGGCGAACGCGTGCGCGGCGTCGAACATCAGGTCGAACGCGCGGTAGTGGTAGGCCGGGTCGGCGTGCGGGCGGGCATATCCGTCGGCGGCGATCCAGTCGACGTACGCGTCGCCGGGGTAGAAGCCGTCGGCCTTGAACGTCTCGCGGTAGGCCCGCCACGTCGGGCACCACACGAACGCGACGTTCGGCGCGCCGGCGAACTTCGCGTGCACGTACTGCCAGACCCGGCGAAAGAGCGCGGTGTTCGTGTAGCGCAGGTCGAACTCCCAGGTGAACCGCAGGAACAGCGGCGCACCCAGCGATGCCAGCAGCGCGGCCTGGTCCTCGATCTCCTTGTCGTGGCCACCGTCGACGATCTGCTGCAGCCGCGACTCCGGGCCGGCGCTCCACGAGATCATCGGGATCCGGCCGGCGGCGATGTCGTTCTGCCAGCGGGTCGTGTGCGGCGGCGTGCCGTAGTGGTGGAAGCAGTGGTTGATGCCCAGCCGGTGGCCGATCTTCGTCTCCAGCGCCTCCGGCTGCGAGACGCCGGCGTCGTTGCCCGCGTACACGTAGGCGCCGAAGTGCGCGCCGGCCGCCGGGATCAGCTCGCTCCGGTCCCGCGGGACGGCCGCCCGGCCCACGCCGGAACCGAGCCCCGTCGCGACGGCGGCGCCGGCGGCCAGCTTCAGGAAGTCGCGCCGCTCCATGGCCATGGCCGTCACCCCGCGATCTCGACGAACGCGAACTCGATCTCCGGCACGATGCGCCCGGTGTCGTGGTCGATGACGCCCGCGCCCCACTGCGTGAACTCGGGGGTCTTGTCGCGGTAGCCGCGGTTGCCGCGCAGCTGGATGCGCTCGGAGTCCTGGACGCTGACGGCGTACGGGTACGGCCCGAGCACCGTCGCGACCCTGAAGAACACCGAGTTGGCGAACAGGAGGTCCGAGCTGGACACGATCTCGACGGCCTGCGAGCGCCAGCCGTAGATGTGGTCCTCGGTCTGTAGCCCCAGGAACTGCCAGCCGGAGACGCCGCGCAACACGACCTCGCGCGTCTCGTGGTGCTCGACGGAGACCTCGTAGACCCGCGCCGGCTCGTCGGTGCGCTCGACGAACAGGCCGTTGTCGGACCAGCCGGCCGCGGCCCACACGTTGGCGATCGTCCCGCCACCGCCGCGCACCCACACGTTGTACTTGTGCCGGCCGCGGTAGGTGTAGCCCGGGTCGCCGGACGTCACGTCCTCGGGATGCCACTTGATGAACTGCGTCGTGATGTCGGCCAGGTACGACCCGTCGGCGGACTGCCACAGCACGTTCGCCGCGCCCGGCGTCTGCTCGGCCGTGTCCAGGCCCAGGCCGACCACGATGTTCCGGCCGCCACGCGGCGTCTCGACCAGTGCCCGGGGCGCGTCCGGGTCGGAGAAGTTCGGGTGCCCGTCGACGGCGCGCAGCCAGGTCTGCCGGGGGTGCAGGCCGATGAGGTTCGACGTCCGCCGCAGCCGCAGCGTGTCGCCGAGCAGGTACTGCCCGATCGGCACGTAGACGGTGTCGTACCGGTCGACCGCGGCCTGGAACACCTCGAGGTCGTCGGCGCCGGCGCCGATGGTCCGCCCGAGCGACGCGGCCACGTCCGCCACGTTCACCCACGACGACACCGGCGGCAGGTCGGGCACGTCGGTGCGCAGGATCCGCTGGGTCCAGGCCGTCCCGGCCGTCCCGACGACGTCGGCGTACACCCCGTCGCGGCGGCGCTCCTGGTCGGTCAGCGCCCGCTCGACCCGCAGCCCGTAGGTGAGCTCCTTGATCCGGGCCGGCGTGCTCCGCGCCCGCGTCCGCGACCCGGTCTGCGCGAGCAGCAGCAGGTCGCGGGTCCCGGCGGCCGTGCAGTTCAGCACGGTCAGCTGGTTGCTGCCGCGGATCAGCTCGTTCTCCGCGCCGGGGATGGACGAGCTCTCGTTGAGCACGACGGCGACGTCGCCGATGTCCTGGAAGTGCGAGTCCTGCAGGTAGAGGTGCTGCCACTGGTCGACGGCGGACTCGATGGCCCGCGGCGCGCCGGCGAACACCGTCCGCACCACCACCAGCTTGGCGTCGTTGAACAGCCGCACGCTCATGCGCCGCTGGCCCTCGAACCGGCAGTCCAGCAGCGTGGTCTGCCAGCCGGCCGACGCGGCGTAGGCGTGGAAGCCGATCTCGCCGCCGAACACCCGGACCCGCTGGATGAGGTTGGCGTTGTGGTCGATGCCGGTGTGGCCCTCGCCGACGTGGATGTCGAGGTCCTGCAGGATGCACAGCTGCGCGCCGGCGAACCGGACGGCAAACGTGTCGGGATTGCCGGGCTCGATGCGGATGTCGAGGTTCACCAGGCCGGACCCGAACGTGTCGTTGTTGGCGTACGTGACCGGCCCGCCGACCGGCCGCCGCCGGAACGAGAACACGTCGCGCGGTGTGCCGGTGGCGTAGCCGGGCGTCGACGCGCCGAGCACGAACACCGGCCGGCTCGTGCCGTAGCCGACGATCCGCACCGAGTCCCACACGTTGATCGGCGCCGACAGCCGGTACGTCCCCTCCGGCACCAGGACCACGCCGCCCCCGTCGCCGTGCGGGAAGTCGCGGGCGCCGCCGAGGATGTCGCCGAGCTTGTTGGCGATGCCCCGGCGCGACGCCTCGTCGACGGCGGCCTGGACGGCGGCGGTGTCGTCGCCGACGCCGTCGCCGTGCACGGCGAACCCGGGGGAACCGAGCACGACGGCGGTCGGGTCGCCCGGCAGCCCGGTGATGGTGGAGCCGAACGCCGTCGGGTCGGTCCCGGCGGATGACCAGCCGGCGGCCGACGCCGTCGTCGACGGAAGGAAGGGTGCGGCCGCCAGACCGGCGCCGATCGCCAGCAGCGAGCGGCGGGACAGTGCTGGGACGTGGTTCGGCGACATCGACGAACTCCTCTCGCAGGAAGGGGAAACGCGGGTCAGCCCTTGAGGCCGGTGTTGGCCAGGCCCTCGACGAACTGCCGCTGGGCCAGCAGGAACACCGCGAGCACCGGCAGCACCGTGAGCGTGGTGGCGGCCAGCTGGACGTTCCACATCGGCCCGCCGTAGGCGTCGACGTACTGCGTCAGCGCGAGCGGCAGGGTGAAGTTCTCGCGGCTGGACAGGAACACCAGCGGCTCGAGGAACAGGTTCCACGAGTGCAGGAAGGTGAAGATCGCGACCGCCGCCACGGCCGGGCGGGCCAGCGGGAACGCGATGCGGCGGAAGATGCCGGCCCGGCTGAGGCCGTCCATGCGGGCGGCCTCCTCCAGCTCGGCGGGCAAGGTCAGGAAGAACTGCCGCATGATGAACGTCGCCAGCACGCTGGGCGCCCCGACGATCGGGATGACGATCAGCGGCCAGTGGGTGTCGATCAGCCCGGCCCAGTTGACCAGCCGGAACAGCGGCACGATGGTGACCTCGGCCGGCACCAGCAGCCCGATCAGCACCACTCCGAACAGCAGGTTCGCCCCGGGGAAGCGGATGCGGGCGAACGCGTACCCGGCCATCGACGACACCGCGATGGTGCCCACGGTGACCAGCGCCGCGATGTACATGCTGTTCCAGTACTGCTGCGCGAACGGCTGCAGGTCGAACACCTGCCCGTACGCCTCGGTGGTCGGCGACGACGGCCACAGCGTGGGCGGGATCCGCAGGATCTCGCTCATCGGCTTGAAGCTCGCCGTCACCATCCACCAGGTCGGGAAGACGAACGGCACGGCCAGCACGCACAGCAGGAGGAAGATCGCCACCATGGCCGGACGGACCCGGCGGCGGCGCCGCGGCGGCGGCTCCGGTGCCGCGGACCCCGGCACCCCCGGCCCACCGGCCGTGGCCGACACCGGGGCATCGACGACGTCAGACCTCATGGAACACCCACCGCCTCCGCGTCTGCCACTGGACGAACGTCAGGATCGCGACGATCACGAACAGCACCACCGACACGGCGCTGGCGTAGCCGAACTCCTGGAACTGGAAGGCCTGCTGGTAGAGGTAGTAGACGATCACCGTGGTCGACGTGCCCGGCCCGCCCTGCGTCAGCACGGCGATCTGCGCGAACACCTGCAGCGAGCCGACCACCGTCAGGATCGACACCAGCAGGATGGTCCCGCTGATCAGCGGCACGGTCACCGACCAGAACGACCGCCAGGGCGACGCGCCGTCCATGGTCGCGGCCTCGCGCACCTCCTTCGGCACACCCTGCAACGCGGCCAGGAACAGCACCATGTTGAGGCCGACGTTCTTGAACACCTGGACGACGATCACCGAGAGCATCGCCGTCGGACCCTCGCGCAGCCAGTTGGGCCCGTCGACGCCCAGCTGCGACAGGAACCCGTTGATGCCGCCGTCGGCCTGCAGCAGGAACCCCCACACGATGGTCCACGCGACCAGCGACACCACGACCGGGGAGAAGAAGAACGCCCGGAACGTCGCCGTGCCCGGCAGCCGCTGGTTGAGCATGACGGCCAGCGCGAGCGCCAAGCTCACGTTGAGCAGCACCAAGCCGGCGGAGAAGATCCCGCTGGCGCGCAGTGCGTCGTGGAAGCCCGGGTCCGACGCCAGCCGCTCGTAGTTGTCCGTGCCCGAGTAGGTGAAGCTGTTCGCCAGCACGTTCCAGTCGTGCAGGCTGTACCAGACGACGGCGACCAGCGGCCCGATCACGAACAGCAGGCTGCCGACGAGCTGGGGCAGGACGAACGCGAACCCGGTGAGGGTGTCCTCGCGCCGGTTCAGCCCGCGCCGTCGCGTCCGGGTCGGTGGCCCGGGTGGGCCGAGGGTCGCCGTCGCCATGGTGACCTCAACCCGCCAGCAGCGGCTCGGCGGCCGCGCAGACCGACTCGGCGACGGCGCTCACGTCGGCGTCCGCCGTCCACAGCGCGTCCAGCTCGGCCCGGATCGCCTGCTGCAGCTGGGCGAAGTTGGCGTGCGCCGGCTTGGTCACCGCGCCGCGGATCCCGTCGACGACCACGGCCTGCAGCTGCTCCGCGCTGAGCTTGGCGTTGGCCGCCTGCAGCGTGTCGGCGGTGAGCAGCGACGTGCGCGGCGGCGGGAAGTACGCGGCCAGGCGCTCGGCGTTCTCCGGGTTGGTGAAGTACGCCAGGAAGTCCGCGGCGGCCTCGGCGTTCGGGCCGTCGGCGAAGACCCCGATGCCGGCCTGGCCGATGACGTTGACGTGGCCCTGCGGGCCGTCGGGCAGCGGCACGAGGTCCCAGCCGAAGCTGTCGTCCAGCGCCGACGCGCGGCTGATCTGCGTCACCGTCATCGCGGCGTCGCCGGCGAAGAAGTCCGCCGTCGTGCCCGGGCCGGGCATCGCGCCGGTGGTGAAGATCTGGTCGTGGATCCAGGTCAGCGCGTCGATCATCTCCGGTGCGGTGAACTCGCAGGTGGACCCGTCCTCCGACCATGGCTGCGCGCCGAAGCTCGCCCAGATCGTCGCGAGGTACTCCCACACGGAGAACTCGAAGTCGCGGACCACGAGCCCGGCCTTGCCGCTGGTCTGCGCGGTCGCCGCCGCGATCTGCGCCGCGCGGTCCCACGTCCAGTCGCCGGACGCGATGAGGTCCGCGGGCAGCGGCTGGCCGGCCGCCGTCAGCTGGTCGGTGTTGACGAAGACGCCGAACGGGCTGTTCGAGAACGGGTAGGCGTACAGGCCGCCGTCGTTCTCCCACAGCCGCAGCGCGTCGGGCTCGAGGTCGTCGACGTCGTAGCCGTCGGTCTCCTCCAGCACCGGACGCAGGTCCAGCAGCGCGCCGCTGGCGACGAACTCCGGTGCCGAGGACTCGAAGATCCACGCGAGGTCCGGCGGGTTGCCGCCGGCGATCTGCGTGGTGATGCCGGTGGTGTACTCCTCGAACGGCAGTGTCTCGAAGCTGATCTCGGAGACGGTGTCGGAGTGCTCGGCGACGTAGGCGTCGGCGATCTCCTGGAACAGCGCCAGCTGCGCTTCGTCGGACGTCCAGACGGTCATCCGCAGCGCGGCGGGGCCGTCCGACGTCGAGTCGCCGCCGTCGCCGCCTCCGCAGGCGGTCAGGGTCAGGGCGACGGCGGTGATGCCGGCGACGCCCCACAGGTTGCGGTGCTTCATCGTCCCTCCTTGGACGCAGGTCACGCGGGTCAGTAGCCGGACACGCCGGCCGGCCAGCGCAGTTCGACGCCGTCGCGGCTCAGCAGTGTCTGGAAGTCCTCGAGCAGGGGCTGCTTGGCCTGGATCTCGTGCGGCTGCCGGTCGTCGTCGAGGCAGCTCGCGGCCAGGTGACCGGCGGCCTCGCCGATGTTCCACTCGACGGGGTGCAGCCGGTAGCAGCCGTTGGTGATGTGCGTGGTGCCGATGTTCTTGCCGGCGGGGAGCAGGTTGCGCATCCGCTGCGGCAGCAGTGCGCCGAGTGGGATCTCGAACGGCTCGGCGGCGACGTCCAGGTAGTTGTCGCCACCGGTGGACGGGTGCAGGTCGATGCGGTACATGCCGATGCCGACGCTGTCGGGGTAGCGCCGGGCGCCGTGTGCGCCGCGGACCGCCTGCGACAGGTCGTGCTCGACGACGGTGGTGACGGCTCGGATGCGCCGGCCCTCGCGGACGTACGGCGCCTGCGCGAGCCCGTCGGCGGTCCCGACGACGTCGGCCCGCAGCCGCAGGCCGGGCCAGCCGGTGCCGCCGTCCGGGCGCGGCGCCTCGGTCTGCATCCAGTAGAGCATCGAGAGGCTGAGCTGCTTGGCGTCGTCGAGCCGTCGCCGCCGCGTGGCCTCGTCGACGTCGATGACCGGCGCCTCGAAGTAGTCGATGTTCGGCCAGTTCACCAGCGTGATGTCGCTGGCGTAGTGGCCGGGTGCGAACAGGTCGCGGGCGGCGATGCGGCGGAACGTCCACAGGTTGTCGTCGCCCTGGGCGCGGCTCTGGTCGGCGTCGACGGCCAGCGCGTCGTCGCCGGGATTGGGGTCGAACACGCGCGGCTTGGGCAGCAGCGTCCGCGGGTCGGGCGCGGAGAAGCTGAGCAGCGGCGATCCCCAGAACGCGGGTTCCACCGCGCGCCAGTGGTCGTAGCGGGCCGGCCGGTCGATGGTGTGGTCGCCGTCGACGTGGTCCAGCGCGAAGCAGTAGCTGATCGCCTGCTGGTTGTCCGGCTGTGCGGTGTCGGGGGCGCTCGGCTCGCCGGTCTCGGCCCGCGACTCGAACCCGGTGACGTACTCGGTGCCGGTGAGCGGCAGCAGGTCGCCGGTCTCGGTGGCGTCCAGGACGTAGTCGGCGTGGATCGTCGTCGCGCTTCCCGTGTCGAGGTGCTGGACCGTCACGGCGCGCACGAGGTCGCCGTCGACGTCGGCACTGACGGGGCGGGCGGGTTGCAGGACGGTGAGCCGGCCGGCCGAGCGCCACGGCGCCAGCAGCTCGTCGATGACGGCGACGGCGACCCGCGGCTCGTGGCACAGCTTGCTCACCCAGCCGGCGC
The DNA here is from genome assembly GCF_003579925.1 of Jiangella rhizosphaerae. Classification (GTDB taxonomy): domain Bacteria; phylum Actinomycetota; class Actinomycetes; order Jiangellales; family Jiangellaceae; genus Jiangella; species Jiangella rhizosphaerae. The sequence goes on from NZ_QUAL01000137.1 coordinate 8,372, forward strand.
CCGGGTTCAGCGCGGGGTGTTCGCGGGCCGCGTCGGTCAGCGGGTAGGTGCGCCGGTAGTGGGCGCGGATGCCGTCGCGCAAGGCGCGATAGGTGCGCGTCGCGCCGAACTCCTCGATCCACGGGTGCTCGTCCGGCGGGACCGCCTGCGAGGTGAGCTGGCCGCCGAGCCAGGGGTACTCCTCGGTCAGCACCACGCGGCGCCCGCGGCGCAGCGCCGCCAGGGTGGCCGCGACGCCGCCGAGGCCGCCGCCGACCACCAGGATCTCGGTCCGAAGCTCGTTCACTCGTCTCCTTCTGGGTTGCTGCGGATGGCCGGCGCGCTCAGCGCGGACGGGGAGCGGACACCGTCCGGCCGGGCTCCACCACGCAGGGGAGCAGCCGGTGCCGGTCGGTGGTGCCGGACGGGTCCTCGATCAGCTGGACGAGCAGCGCCAGCGCCTGCTCGCCCATCTCCTCGCGGGGGATGCGGAAGCCGCTCCACGCGATGCCGGTGTCGTCGGCGCCGGTCTCGACGGGAACGTCGGGCTGGCCGAGGACGGCGATCGAGAGGTCGGCCGGCACGTCCAGGCCGCGGGCCGCCGCGGCCGCGCGGATGCTGCCGGCGCGGTACGCCTCGGCCAGCACCAGTCCGGTCAGGTGGTTCTCGACGACGACGTCGACGATCTCGTCCGGGGTCAGCTCCGCGGGGTCGAACGACGTCGGCCGCAGCCCGGCCGCGCGCATCGCCGTCCGGTAGCCGGTGAGGCGGTCGATGATCGACTCGCGGTCGCTCAGCTCGCCGACGAACCCGATCCGCTCGTGGCCCCGCTCCAGGAACAGCCCGACGACGTCGTTTGTCGCCTGGACGTAGTCGGCGCCGACGTAGGGCAGGTCGGCCTCGCCCGGCAGCTCGCGCCGTCCGACGAACACGAACGGGAAGCCGTCGTCGATGAGGTGCACCAGCTCCTGCTTGTCCTCGGCCCGGCCGAGCAGCACGCAGCCGTCGGTGACGCCCAGGTGGGCGCGTGCCTTGCCGGACAGCCGGCGCCGGCCGTTCTCGACCGGCGCGCTGGTGAACAGCAGCAGGTCGCTGCCCCAGCGCTCGGCCTCGCGCTCGATGCCGACCAGGAACGGGTGGTAGAAGTCGCCGTTGCCCTGCGGGAACACCGGCTCGTAGGTGAACACGCCGATGATCTGGTTGCGGCCGCGGGCCAGCCGCTGCGCCAGCGGGTTGGCGGAGTAGCCGGTCTTGCTGATGGCGTCGAGCACCCGCTGCCGGGTCTCCGGGCCGACGCGGTCGGGCTCGGCGTTGAGCACGAGCGAGACGGTCGCCTGACTGACGCCCGCCATCCGCGCGACGTCGGCCTGGGTCGCTCGCTTGGCCGGCATGTGCCCTCCTCCGGTGGTGCCGTTATGCGCATAACTTGATGACTGTGGTCCGTCGGCTCGAAGCCGGGGATTGGGGGCGATCCTGGCGGGTGATGCCGAACGATGTCAAGGGTGTGACGAGGAGATTTCGGGCGCACCGCGGTGCTCGCGCTGGTCAGGCGGCGAATCAGTTATGCGAATTACCGGCTTGACCGGAGGGTCAGCCGGCGGCCGGGGCGATGTCGAGTCCGACCTCGTCGCCGACGGCGGCTCCGGCGGCGGCTCCGGCGGCCTCCAGTGCCGCCTTGCTGACGCCCACGCACAATCCGCCGCCGGCGACGAGCATCGTGCTGCCGGTGAACGGCGCGTCCTCGATGGTGCCGGTCACGCGGTACTGGCGGCGTCCGCCGAGCTCCGCGACGAGGTCCGCCGGGACGTCGACGACCGCCATGCCGCCGGGCTTGTCCTCGCGCCAGCGGCGTACACGTCCGGTGAACGCCACCATGAACGCAGTCTGCCCCCCCACTCCCGTTGATCTTGGAGTTCTTCGGCCATCTATCGGACATCTCGGGCCACGATTGCCGAACAACTCCAAGATCAACAGCTCCGGTGGCCGGGGCGGGGCGATACTGGCGGTATGGCCGTCGACGTCGTGACCGAGGTCGTCATCGCCCGGCCTCCGGACGAGGTCGCCGCCTATGCCGGCGACCCGTCGAACGCGCCCGAGTGGTACGCGAACATCGAGTCGGTGCAGTGGCGGACGCCGCCGCCGGTCGGCGTGGGATCGCGTCTGGACTTCGTCGCCCGGTTCCTCGGCCGCCGGCTCGCCTACACCTACGAGGTGGCCGAGTCCGGGCATGAGCGGCTGGTCATGCGGACGGCGCAGGGTCCGTTCCCCATGGAGACGACCTACACCTGGGAGCCGGCGGGTGACGGCGGAACCCGCATGACGCTGCGCAACCGCGGTGAACCGGCCGGGTTCGCCAAGGTCGCCGCGCCTGTGATGGCGGCGGCGATCCGGCGCGCGAACGAGAAGGACCTCGCCCGGCTCAAGCAGATCCTGGAATCCGGACGTCGATGACCGGCGCCCGTCACGACGAGGACGTGCGCGCCGAGGGCGAACCGGAGCGCGAGTTCCATGCCGGCATCGCGGCGCGGCTGCCCCGCAAGACCGTCGCCGGCGGAGCGCTGATCCGGGACGAGTCCGGCCTGATCCTGTTCGTCGAGCCGGCCTACAAGCCGACGCTGGAGATCCCCGGCGGCAACTCCGAGCCCGACGAGTCGCCGCTGACCACCTGCCGCCGCGAGGTCCGCGAGGAGCTCGGTCTGGACCTCCCGATCGGCCGTGCCCTGGTGGTCGACTGGATCCCGGTCAGCGGCCCGTGGCACGACCGGATCGTCTTCGTGTTCGACGGCGGCGTGCTGGACGCCGCGACGGTCGCCCGGATCACCCCCGACCCGGTCGAGCTCCGCGGCGTCGCGTTCCTCCCGCTGGCGGTGGCGAGCGACCGGCTCCGTCCGTCGATGGCCCGCCGGCTGGCGGCCGCGGAGGTCGCCGTGGAGCTCGGTGAGACGCTCTACGCGGAGTTCGGCCGCCCGGTCCGCGGCGGCTGACCAGCGGCGGCCGGCGCTCGGGTGCGCTGCTCCCAGCCGTCAGCGCAGCCGCGGATCGTTGCCGGGGCGCGTGCTGACCCGCAGGCCGAGCGCGTCGGCGACCCGGCCCCAGTCGACGTAGGAGAAGTTGGTCGCGTCGCGCTCCGGGTCGGCGCCCGGACCGGTCTCGGGCTCGTCGTGGGTGACCAGCAGGCCCTCGCGGTAGTCGCCGACGACGCGGTGGGTGACCGCCAGGCCGTCGGAGCCGTTGACGTCGTCGATGCCGTCACCCGCGACGCGGAACGTGCCGAGCGGCCGGTTGCGGCCCGTCGTCGAGTAGACGGCGAACCGGTCGTCGCCCTGGCTGGAGACGATCACGTAGCCGGCCCGGCCGCGCCCGTAGTAGACGTCGACCCCCTCGGCGTCGGCGACCAGGTTCGGCCCGCCGAGCCCCGGCTGGTCCGGGTCGACCGGCACGCACTCCTCAGTCTCCTCGTCGTACGCGTCGTGCACGCCGAAGTCGGCGACCGTGTCGATCAGCCGCGGCTCGCCGCTGCCCAGCGGGAGCGGGATCCGCCACAGGCCGACGTCCTCCTGGGTCGCGTACAGCACGTCGGTGCGCTGGTCGACGGCGACGCCCTCGAGCTGCGGCCCGACGCCGGGCTCCTCGCACGGCACCCAGGTGCTGCCGTCGGGGAGCGGGAAGCGGTCCGGCAGCTCCAGGTGCTCGACGTCGGTATAGGCGACGGTGCCGTCGCGGCGGGCGGTCAGCCGCGCCGTCGCGATCGTCGTCGCACCCTCCTGGGTCACGACGGCGTAGGCGTCGGCGCGGCTGGGCTGCCAGACGGCGACGCCGTACGCGGTCTGCTCGTTCTCGACCGTCTCGCGGTCCGGGCTGAAGAGGAACTCCTGCTCCGGCGCGGTGATCTCGCGCAGCGGTGCCGCGGCCCGCGAGCCGGCCGGGTCGATGGCGAAGAACCGCAGCTGGTCGTTGTACCGGTCGGACACCACGGCGACGTCGGCGGTCCGGCCGCCCAGGCGGATGCCGTACGCGATGTCGACGTTGTTGTACCGCCCGTCCACGCCGTCGGCGCGCGGCGCCGGGGTGGCCGGCAGCGACTGCAGCTCACGCGAGTCCAGGTCGTAGACGCGCAGCCCGCCTTCCTTCGCCGTCACGATGACGATCGACCGGCCGGACTGCTCCGGGTGCACCCAGATGGCCGGGTCGTCGCCGGACGCGTTGCCGCCCTCATCGTCGTCGTACAGCACCGGCGTCTCGTTGTCCGTGGTGACCACGGCGGGCGGGGTGACCCTCGGCGCGCCGCCGGCCGGCAGCGCGAGCATGAGGGCGAGCGGGACGGCGACGGCGAGGGCGGCGGTTCGGCGCATGACCGGGAGCCTGCTCCCGCAAGCTTGCCGGCCGCGTGGCCGGCGGGCGAACGGTCGGCGAACCTACTCTGTACTCGTGCTGATCGTGCTGCCTCCGTCGGAGACGCAGGCCCGGCCGGCTCGTGGCCGCGCCCTCGATCTCGCGCGGCTCTCGTTCCCCGAGCTGACCGAGGCGCGATCCGCGGTGCTCGACGGCATGGTCGCCACCAGCGCGCGACCCGACGCCGTCCGCCGGCTGGGGGCGCCGGCCGGCGCGGTCGCGGCGGTCGCCCGCAACGTCGACGTACGGACGGCGCCCACGGTCGCGGCGGGGCGGCTGTACCAGGGCGTGCTCTACCACGCGTTCGACCCGGCGACGCTCGACGCGGCGTCGGCGCGGCGGGCCGGGCGCCGCGTCGTCATCGTGTCGTCGCTGTTCGGGGCGGTACGCCTGGGCGACAGGGTGCCGGCCTACCGGCTGCCGATCTGCGCGCACCTCGACGGCCTCGGCGGCATGCCCGAGGTGGAGGTCTACTGGCGGCCGTGGCTCGGCCCGGTGCTGACGGAGGCGGCCGGCCGCGGCGTCGTCGTCGACCTGCGGTCCAGCAGCTACGCGTCGCTGTGGCGGCCCGGTCCGGAGCTGGCCGAGCGCTGGGTGGTGCTGCGGGTGCCCGGCTCGCCGCACGGTGCCAAGGCCACCCGCGGCCGGGTCGCGCGGCTGCTCTGCACCGAGCCGGCCGTGCCCCGCAACGTACGCGCGCTGGCCGCCGTGGTCGGCGCCGCCTTCGACGTCGAGCTGCACCCGCCGGACCGTGACCGCGCCCCCTGGGTGCTCGATGTCGGACCCGCTGACCCGGGGCTGTCGCATCAGAGGCCGAGATAATGCGCGACCGCATGCTCGACCTCGGCCATGTCGTCGCGCTCCAGGTAATCGACCGGATCGCCATTGACGTACGCGACGTCGATGGTGCGGATCTGGTCGACCAAGAACCGGGTCTTGATCCCCATGACGTCCAGCTCTGGCCGGAAGACGGCCGGCTGAGCGCTCGTGGACGTCGGCACCACGGTGACGACGTTCCACGGCATGGAGCTGGGGCTCATCACCACGGCATAGCGCCGGCCGCGTTGCTCATGCCCCCGCTCGGCGTCTCCGAAGTCGACCCGGTAGACCGCGCCGCGGATCACCACGCATCCTGTTCGGCCGAGAGGTCCTCGGTGCGAAGCCGCTCGGCATCGGCGCGCGCCTGCTCGGCCCACACCTCTCGCTCCAGCAGCCGTAGCGCACGCCTGATGACATCGCTCTTGTGCTCGCCGCTGCGCATGGCTGCCCTGATGATCTGTTCGTCCCGCTCGGTAGGCCGGAACCCGATCGTCGCTGCCATGAGGTCAGGATAATCTCGCTGTACAACAATTGTCGAGCAGTTGCGCAACGCGGCCCGTCGAGTCAACTGAGCAGGAACGACCGCAGAGCGCCGGCGAGGCGTTCGTCGTCGGCGGGCTGGTCGGGGTACTCGGCGTGGCCGGCGGCGAGGACGACGAGCTCCTTCGGCCCCGGGATCGCGTTGTGGACGGCGAACTGGCCGGGCGGCGGGACGGCGGGATCCCACAGCGCCGGTGCCACGAGCATCGGGATGCGCAGCCGCCGGGCGGCCGTCGCCGCGTCGAAGAACCGCAGCACCTCGCGCGCCTCAGGATGCCGGGCAACGTGCAGGCGGACCGCTTCGCCGCTGCCGGTGCAGGGCATGGTGAGCCGCAGGTCGTGGTTGCCGAAGCTGGGCACCGTCAGGGCGCCGCGGTCGAACCGGTCGTCCCACGGCAGCGCCAGCGCGCCGATGCCGCCGCCGAAGCTGCCGCCGGCGTAGGCGACCCGGTCCGGCGGATCCGGCAGCAGGGCCAGCAGCGCCGACGCCGCGCACCAGACGTCTGCGGCGTTGCCGCCGTGCACGTAGGTCTCCACCGACTCGATGCCGTGCAGCACGTGCTCGGCCGACACCGCGGGGATGCCGGGGACCAGCCCGCGCGCCGGCAGTCCGCGCGACCCGGCGAACAGGACGGCGGTGCCGGGCAGCGCGAGTGCCGGGTCGGGCGACTCGCGGCCGCCGTATCCGTGCCCGACGACGACGGCGCGCTCCACCCCGTCCGGCGGCAGCCACAGCCAGCCGCCCAGCCGCACCCCGCCCAGCGACGTGAAGGACACGTCGTGCCAGCCGCGGGCCTGCCCGGGCGCCGGCCGGACGGCGGGCGCGGGGTCCACCGCCAGCGCCCGCTCGTACAGCGCCGTCCAGAACTCGGCGAAGCCGGCGGGTTCGGCGGGCGCGCCCACCGTCAGCAGGGCCGCTTGGTCGTAGCCGTAGGTGGCGTCGAAGGCGTCGGCGCCGAACCAGGCGTCGTAGGGCAGGGGCACGGTTCGTGACCCTAACCGGTGGCCGGTGCCCGGGTGCTGTCGCGCTCGATGAGCGTGTGCGGGACGACGATCTGGGTGGCCGGGCGGGACGGCTCCTCGATGCGCCGCACCAGTTGCTCGAGCGCGCGGGTGGCGATGACGTCCTTGTCGAGGGCGACGGTGCTCAGCGACGGGATCGCGAAGCGGCCCTCCTCGATGTCGTCGATGCCGATGATCGCGACGTCCTCGGGAATGCGCCGCCCGGCGTCCTGCACCGCTCGCATCGCGCCCATCGCGAGCAGGTCGGAGTAGCAGAAGATCGCATCGGGCGGCGCGTCCAGCGCGAGCAGCCGCCGCGTCGCGTCGTAGCCGTCGCGGCGGTGGTACTGGGCGGCCGGCACGACGAGGTCGTCGTCGTGCGGCAGCCCGGCCTCGTCCAGTGCGCGCAGGTAGCCGGCGGTGCGCTGCCGGGGCGTGCTGTACGTCTCGCGCGGCTGGGTGCCGACGGCGGCGATGCGGCGGCGGCCGGTCGCCGCCAGGTGCGTGGTGGCGTCGAAAGCGGCTCGGGTGTTGTCGATGGCGATGTGGTCGAACCGGCCGGTGAACGTGTGCTCGCCCAGCAGGATGGTCGGCAGGATGGTGCTGCTGTCGAGGTCGGCGATCTCGTCCTGGGTGACGAGCGGGCTGAACAGGATGCCGTCGAACAGCATGGTGCGGTCGCTGCCGGTCAGCAGCTGCCGCTCGCGCTCGTGGTCGTGGCCGGTCTGGTCGATCATCACCCGGTAGCCGTGCGCCGACGCGGCGTCGATGACAGCGCGGGCCAGCTCGCTGAAGTAGGGCACGTCGATCTCGGGGACGATGAGCGCGAGCAGGCCGGTGCGCCCGGTGCGCAGGTTGCGGGCGACGAGGTTGGGCCGGTAGCCCAGCTCGTCGATGGCCGCCAGGACGCGGCGCCGGACGTCGTCGCTGACGTGCGTGTAATCGTTGACGACGTTCGACACCGTCCGGGGCGACACCCCGGCCAGCCGGGCCACGTCCTTCACGGTGACCTGGCTCATCCACCACCTCCCGCTCGGTCGCCGTCCATGATCCTCGTCGAGACCCACTTTTGCAACGTGGAAAATTGCGCTACATTCTTTGCCACGTTGCAAACGCGCTGGTGGATGACCATCCTGGTCGCCTCCGACGCTCGGCCTTCACACAAAGGAGTGTCATGAAGCGCACCCAGATCCGCCGGCGGGCCGTGGCGGCGGCCGCCGGGCTGACGGCGGTCGTGCTGGCCGCCTGCGGACCCGAGGTCAGCTCCGACGCCGAGTCCGGCGCCGGCGACACCGGTCCCGCCGACGGCACGCTGGCCGCGCCGGACACCGACGCCCCGGCCGGCGAGATCACCATCTGGGACCGCTCCGGCGACCTGTACGAGGTCTTCGACGGCGTCATCGAGCGGTTCACCGAGCGCTACCCGGACATCGTCGTCCACCATGAGGCCGTCGACATCGACACCAAGCTGCCGAACACGCTCATCGCCGGCGCCGACGTGCCGGACGGTGTGTTCCTCGACGACGCCAAGGTGGCCGGGCTCTCGGACCACTTCTACGACCTCTCGGCCGTGCTGGAGCCGTACCTCGACGACATCGCGGCGCAGAAGGTCGACGTCAACACCGTCGGCGGGCGCATCTACGGCGTTCCGTGGGACCTCAACCCGGGGCTGCTCTACTACCGCGCGGACATCCTCGAGGAGGTGGGCATCGACCCGGCGTCGATCGAGACCTACGACGACCTGTTCGCCGCCGCGGAGCAGATCAAGGCGGCCCGGCCCGATGCCGCGCCGATCCATCTCGAGAAGGAGCCGTTCCTCAGCCAGCTCTGGCTGGAGATGTTCGCCAGCCAGCTGGGCACCAGCCTGGCCGACGAGAACGGCGAGCTGCGACTGGACTCGCCCGAGTACCGGCAGATCCTGGGCTGGCTGGACGAGGTGAACAAGGCCGGCCTCGGCACGCGTGCGGAGTACCTCGGCCCGGCCGACCTCGCGGCGTTGGAGAGCGGCCAGCAGGTCTTCGTCCCGTGGGCGATCTGGTGGGACTTCGCGCCGCAACAGCTGTTGCCGCAGACCACCGGCCTGTGGCGGGCGATGCCGTTGCCGGCGTGGACCGAGGGCGGCGCGCGCAGCGGTGCGATGGGCGGGTCCAGCTTCGTCATCCCGCGTGACGCCGAGAACCCCGAGTTGGCCTGGCTGTTCTACGAGTTCCTGGTGTTCGATCCGGAGGGCTTCCAGGCCGTCTACGGGCCCAACGCCATCTACCCGGACGGGCTCAACACGTCGGTGCCCAGCTACGCGCCGGCCGCCGACCCGGCCACGCCGCTGTTCGGCCCGCTCGACGCGCTGGGCGGCCAGGACCTGTGGCCGGTCGCGATCGAGGCCGGTGAGCAGATCCCCGGCGGCACGCCCATCCCGCAGTGGTGGGCCGGCGCCGTCGACTACCTCGGCGACAACCTGCAGCGGATGTTCGACGGCGAGCTCACCCCGGAGCAGGTGATCGCCGAGTCGACCGAGCAGATCCAGACGAACCTGGTGGACCGCGCGTCGTGACCATGACCAGCACCGAGATGCGCGAACGGACTCCGGCGGCGCCGGCCCGGCGACGTCGCCGGCGCCCGTCCGGACGGCGGCTGGCGCCGTACGTCTTCGTGCTGCCGTTCGTCGCGCTGTTCCTCGCGTTCAGCGTCTACCCGCTCATCTACACGTTCCGGCTGAGCTTCACCGCGTGGAGCGGGTCCGGTCCGGCGCGCTGGGTCGGCTGGGACAACTACACGTACCTGCTCGGCAGCGACGCGTTCTGGTCGTCACTCGGCAACTCGGCCGTGCTGTGGCTGCTCATCGTGCCGGTGCAGGTCGTGGTCGCGCTGATCGCGGCGGTGCTGCTGAACAACGCGAAGCTGCGCATGCGCGGCTTCTACCGCACGGTCGCGCTGGTCCCGTTCGTGACGCCGCTGGTGGCGATGGCGCAGATCTGGATCGTCGTCTTCGACTCCGACTACGGCGCGGTGAACCGCCTGCTCGGCGCCGTGGGGCTGCCGGAGATCGACTGGCTGACGTCGACGGTGTGGGCCAAGCCGACGCTCGCGCTGCTGTTCCTGTGGAAGACGACCGGCTTCGCGATCGTCATCCTGCTGTCGGGGCTGCAGTCGATTCCCGCGTCGGTCTACGAGGCGGCCGAGCTGGACGGCGCATCGCGCACCCGGCAGCTGGTCAGCATCACTGTGCTGTTGGTCCGCCGCGTGGTGCTGTTCCTCGTCGTCATGCAGACGCTGGCGGTGTTCCAGATGTTCGCCGAGCCGTACGTCGTCACCGCCGGTGGCCCGTACGGGTCGACGACGACGGCCGGGCTGTACCTCTACGAGCACCTCGGCCGGTCCGACCTCGGCACCGGGTCGGCGAACTCGTTCCTGCTGGTGGCGCTGGTGATGCTGGTGTCGCTGCTGTTCGTCCGGCTGCTCCGGGAGCGTGACTGAGATGGCCGTCTCCGTGATTCCCGTTCGCCGGCGCGACCGGCGCCGCCCCGCCCTCGGCTCGCACGTGTTCCTCATCGTGCTGACGGCGGCGTTCCTCGCACCGGTCGTGTGGGCGGTGCTGTCGTCGCTGAAAGAGCCGGCGTCGATCATCACCGACCCGCTCGGCTTCGACCCGGGCACGTCCACCCTCGGCAACTACCGGGCGATGTTCGAGGACGTCCCGATCGCCTCGGGCTTCCTCAACACCGCGATCGTGCTGGTGCTCAAGGGCGGGCTGACGCTGTTCTTCGCGCCGCTGGCCGGGTTCGCGTTCGCCAAGTACCGGTTCGCCGGGCAGAACGTGATCTTCGGCGCCGTCCTGCTCACCCTGATGCTGCCGACCATCGTGCTCGTCGTGCCGCTGCTGCTGCAGATGCGCGAGCTGGGCTGGGTCAACACCTACCAGGCGCTGGTGCTGCCGGGCGCCGTCGACGCGTTCGCGATCTTCTGGATGCGGCAGGTCATCGCGGCGGTCCCGGACGAGCTGCTGGACGCGGCGCGGGTCGACGGGTGCGGCGAGTTCCGCATCTTCGTCTCGATCGTGCTGCCGGTGATCCGGCCGGGGCTGGCCGGGCTGGCCGTCCTGACGGTGATGAACATCTACAACGACTTCGTCTGGCCGGTGGTGGTCACGTCCAGGGAGTCGATGCAGACCCTCCAGGTCGTGCTGGCCACGCTGGCGCAGAACATCACCGGCAACCGCATCGGCGCCGACTTCGCCACGGTCTGGGGCGAGCTGCTGGCGGCCAGCTCGATCGCGCTCATCCCGCTGCTCGTGGTGTTCGTGCTGCTGCAGCGCCACTTCATCAACGGCATCCTCGCGGGCTCGGTCAAGGGCTGACCCCGCTCCCTCCACCTGACGAAAGGCTCCACCCGTGACGCATCAGCACGAGTACCCCCGCCCGGATCGCGACCGCTCCGCCGCCTGGCTCCCGCTCGACGGCCGGTGGGAGTTCCGGCCGGACGAGGCGGGCGAGCTGACCGGTCCCGGCGACCTGGCCGCGGGGCCGTGGCCGGAGTCGATCGTGGTGCCGTTCGCCTGGGAGACGCCGGCGTCGGGCGTGCGGCGGACCTGGCTGGAGTCGGCGTGGTACCGGACGGCGGTGCGCGTGCCGGACGCGTGGGTGGACGGGCACACCTTCCTGTGCTTCGGCGCGGTCCACCACGAGGCGACGGTCTGGGTGAACGGCGAGCTGCTCGGCCGGCACACCGGCGGCTACACGCCGTTCGAGTTCGACCTCGGCGCCGTGGCCCGCGCGGGGGAGCGGGCCGAGATCGTCGTGCGGGTGCACGCACCGGCCGACAAGCGCGAGATCCCGCACGGCAAGCAGCGCTCCATCCCCCGCGACGACTACGACGGCGTCAGCTTCACCCCGACCTCGGGCATCTGGCAGCCGGTGTGGCTGGAACGGCGCCCGGCCACGTACGTCGACGTCGTCGAGCTGCGCGGCGACTCGCTCACCGGCATCGACGCGACGGTGACGGCGGCCGGCCCGGCGGCTGCCGGCGCGGTCGTCACGCTGCACACCGAGGGCGTCACCGTCGACCTGACCTGCGACGAGGCCGGCGTGGCCCGCGGGACGCTACCGCTGGAGCGGCCGCGCCTGTGGTCCCCCGCGGACCCGCACCTGTACCGCGTCGACGTCACGCTGCGCACCGCCGACGGCGTCGACACGCTCGCCGCGCACACCGGGCTGCGCCGCATCGAGGCCGACGGCGAGCGGCTGAGGCTCAACGGCGAGCCGCTGTACGTCCGCGGCGTGCTGGACCAGGGCTACTGGCCGGGCACCGGCCTGACCGCGCCCAGCCCGCAGGCGCTGCGCGACGACCTCAGGCTGGCCGCCGAAGCGGGGTTCAACCTGGTCCGCAAGCACCTCAAGTTCGAGGACCCGCGCTGGCTGCACGCGGCCGACCGGGCCGGGATGCTGGTGTGGGCCGAGCCGGCCAGCACCAGCCGGTTCACCGACGCCAGCTGCGCGGCGTTCGAGGAGCAGATCGCGGCCATGGTCCGCCGCGACGGCAACCACCCGTCGATCGTCGTCTGGGGGCTGTACAACGAGGAGTGGGGGTTGGACTGGGACGTCCCCGGCGACGAGCGCAAGCAGGACGCCGTCCGGCGCGCCTACGACCTGCTCGCCGCCCTCGACCGGTCCCGCCCGATCGTCGACAACTCCGGCTGGACGCACGTGCGCACCGACCTCGTCGACTGGCACCACTACGAGGAGAACCCGGTGACGTGGGCGCGGACCGTCGCGGCCCTGGCCGCCGGCGAACGTGTCGACTTCCCGGTGCGGCTCGGGCCGGACCACGTCGAGCACAAGGCCATCTACGCCGACGACGGGGTGCCGCGGTCGGGCGTGCCGTTCCTCAACAGCGAGTACGGCGGCGGGTTCACCAGCCTCGAGCGCGGCTGGCACCTGCGCTGGCAGACCCAGGAGCTGCGCCGGCACGACCGCATCGCCGGCTACGTCTACACCGAGCTGGCCGACGTCGAGCACGAGAGCGCCGGGCTGCTGTACGCCGACCGTTCGGCGAAGGACCTCGGCGGCTTCGACCCCGCCATCGTCAACGCACCGACCGTCCTCGTCTTCGACGTCGAGCCGCTGGCCGCGGGGACCGACCTCGCCCCGGGCGAGGCCGAGTTCGAGGTGCCGGTGCGGGTGTCGCACCACGGGCCGGGCCCGCTGCACACCACCATCCGCGCCGTCTGGACACCGGCCGGCGCGCCCCGTCCGGGCCGCGACACCAAGCCCGACCTGGAGTCCGAGCCGCTGACCGCCGTGCCGTTCGCGCTCAGCGAGCCGGTGGTGCTGCGCACCGCCCTGCCCGCCGGACGGCGCACCGGGCGGCTGTGGTGCTGGACCGGCGACGACCCGGCTGACGCGGACGCCGTCGGCTTCCTCGACGTCGGCTACGTCGAGGCCGGCCACCCGGCCGGCTGAGCCGGGCGCGTCCTGTTCAGTCCCGCCCGCGGAACCACACGGCCAGCACGGCCGTGATGCCGGGCAGGGCGAGCAGGACCAGGATCGTGCTACCCAGCCACAGCGGGACGTACTGGTCGTAGGGGTCGCCGCCGGCCCCTGCGACGGCGGCCACGGTAGTCATGCCCAGCACGAACAGCGTCGTGACGGTCGCGCACACGGCGCGGCCGCGCTTCGCCGCCCAGAGCGCGGCCAGCCAGCCGGCCAGTCCGAGCACCCCGACGACCAGCAGGGCGATGACGATCGCGTTGCGGTCGAGCGCGACCTCGCTCGCGTCCCACTCGGGGTAGGCGGCCTCGACGTGCCCCTCGATCGAGCCGAAGAACCACAGGTCCAGCAGGGGGAGTGCGAGGCACACCACTTGCAGGCCGACGCCGAGCTGCAGGGCCTGCACCGTGCTCTGCCAGCGGCTCGTGCGTCGTTCGTTCCGCACCGCCATGGCGATCTCCCATCTCTTACGGTGTATGACTTGCTCGATGCTAGTCTTACGCCGTAAGTGAGGTCAAGGAGGGTGGTCGTGGGCCGGTCGCGAGTGCAGGGCAAGCACGCGGGTCTTACCAGGGAACAGGTGCTCGAGGCCGCGGTGCGCCTGGCTGACCGCGACGGCGTCGAGGCGCTGTCGATGCGCAAGCTCGCCCGCGAGCTCGACGTCGAGGCGATGACGCTCTACCACCACGTCCAGAACAAGCAGGGCCTCGAGGACGCCATCGTCGAGCACGTCCTCGCCGAGTCGCTGGGCTGGCCGCCGGAGTCGGGGGCCTGGCAGGAGGTGGTGGCCGGCTACGCCCACGACCTGCATCGCGGCCTCGCCCGACACCCCGGCGCCGTGCTGCTGTTCGCCACCCGTCCCGCGATCACGCCGCGGAGCCTGGCGATCCTGGAGACCCTGGTGCGGCTGCTGCGCGAGGCAGGGTTCCCCGCGCGGACGGCGTTGCACCTGGTCTACGCGGTCGCCGGCGCCGTCGTCGGGCTCCACCTCGGCTACGCCGGCGACCAGAATCGGGAACCGGCCGCCGTCGCCGACCTGGCAGGCGAGGACCTCCCCGTCCTCGCCGACGCACTCGCCGACGGCCCGGTGACGATGGAGTCGCGCCTGGATTTCACGCTGACGGCGCTCATCGCCGGCTTCGAGACGCTGCTCCCGGCTGACGGCCGCCGGCTCAGCCCCAGGTGAGGATGCGGTAGTGCAGGCCGGTCGCCGACTCCCGCCATGTCCCGACGGAGTCCGGCGGACGGCCGACCTCCGGCGCGTACGTGTCGCCGTCGAAGTGCTCCTGAAGCTCGGTGACGACGATCCGGTCCGCAAGCGGCAGCGCGGCGCGGTACACCGCGGAGCCGCCCATCACCCACACGTCACCGGACGCCGCGGCGAGGGCCTGCGCCAGGTCGGGGTACGTCGCTGTCGCGCCCTCCTGCGGTGTGCGCGACAGCACGAGATTGGACCGGCCCGGCAGCGGCCGGAACCGTGGCGGCAGCGACTCCCACGTGCGGCGGCCCATGAGCACGGTCGCGCCCGCGGTGAGGGTGCGGAAGTGCTTCATGTCCTCGGGCAGGTGCCACGGCAGCGCACCGTCGCGGCCGATGACGCCGTTCGCCGACTGCGCCCAGACCAGGCCGATCACACCGCCACCGGCGCCTTGATGGCCGGGTGCGGGTCGTAGCCCTCCAGCGCGAAGTGCTCGTAGGTGTAGTCGAACAGGCTGTCCGCCGGCTTCAGGTGCAGCGTCGGGAACGGTCGCGCGTCGCGGGCCAGCTGCGTACGCACCTGGTCGACGTGGTTGTCGTAGATGTGGCAGTCGCCGCCGGTCCAGATGAAGTCACCGACGCGCAGGCCCACCTGCTGGGCGATCATGTGCGTCAGCAGCACGTAGCTGGCGATGTTGAACGGCACGCCGAGGAACAGGTCGGCGCTGCGCTGGTACAGCTGGCACGACAGCTCGCCGTCGGCGACGTAGAACTGGAAGAACGCGTGGCACGGCGGCAGCGCCATCCGCGGGATGTCGGCGACGTTCCACGCGGACACGATGATCCGCCGGGAGTCGGGGTTCTCGCGCAGCGTGCGCAGCACCTCGCTGATCTGGTCGACGTGCCCGCCGTCCGGCGTCGGCCACGACCGCCACTGCACCCCGTAGACGGGGCCGAGCTCACCGTCCGGCGCCGCCCACTCGTCCCAGATGGTGACGCCGTTCTCCTGCAGCCAGCCGACGTTGGAGTCGCCGCGCAGGAACCACAGCAGCTCGTACGCGATCGAGCGGAAGTGCACCTTCTTCGTCGTGATCAGCGGAAAGCCCTCTGACAGCCGGTAGCGCAGCTGGTGACCGAAGATCGACCGCGTGCCCGTCCCGGTGCGGTCGCCCTTGTGAGCCCCCGTGTCGAGCACGTGGCGGAGCAGGTCCTCGTACTGCGTGTCCGGCATGCTTGCGAGCTTAGACCGCGCCTCTCGCCGTTTCACGGACCGCCGTGCCCACCGGGTCCGGTTCGAGCGAGGAGCTCGTTACCGCGGCGTGCGATCTCGTCGGGCTCGAGATCCTCCTGGTGGGTGAGGAACACCCACACGTGACCGAACGGGTCTCGGAGCATGACCGTCCGATCGCCATAGAACATGTCCGTCGGCTCTTGCAGGAGTTCGGCGCCGGCCCGCACCGCCCGCTCCGCCAGACCGTCGACGTCGTCGACATACACGTGGAGCCCGACGGTCGTCGCTCCCAACGTGCGCGGCGAGGCGAAGATGCCGTCCGCGTCGCCGACCATGAAGACCGAGCCACCGACCGCCATCTCGGCGTGGAGCACCCTGCCGTCCGGGTGAGCGATCCGGAAGAGCTCCTCCGCGCCGAAGGCCTCGGCGTAGAAGCGCATGGCCGCGTCCGCGCCGTCGACCATCACGTGGGCCACGGCCGCCTTCTCGTATCGGGTGGGAATCGTCCGGTTGACCATGGCGACAGGCTAAAACCTCAAGCATGGTTGAGGTCAAGGTGCTCGCGCTGGGTGGCGTTGCTGTCGTCCAAGCGACAACGACGCGAGCCGATGAGCAGTGCAGATGACTGCGGGTCGCGGGATCAGCCGTGGCGACGTCGCCGTTGTCAGGGCCTCTTGCCCCTCGGCTGGTGGGCACCGGCCGCCGGCAGGTCGCTCAGGGCAGGTCGGTACGGCTCGACGGTGTAGACACCAGCGCCAACAGTTGGCCTCAGCGTCTACACCGCTGCGACCATGACCGCTCTCTGGCGGCGCACACCCCCGGCGATCAAGCGTGCCCGACGACCCATCCGACATCGGACTACGTGCGTCACAGAGTGCCCCCGGCAGGATTCGAACCTGCGACCCTCCGCTTAGGAGGCGGATGCTCTATCCCCTGAGCTACGAGGGCGGGCTGCGCCATTCTATCCGCCGCGGACCGGCCGCCGCCGGGGGTCGGCGTCTACGCTCGACAGGGTGAGCAACCTCGATGCGCGTCCAGCGGAGACGCGGTGTCACTCGGGCGACCACACCGGCCCGGCCACGATGCTGCTCCAGCCGCGCGACGTGCCGCTGGGCGGGATCCGCGCGATGCGGGTCAGCCGCACGCTGCCGCACCGCGAGCTGCCCACCGTCGGGGCGTGGTGCTTCCTCGACCAGTTCGGGCCGCAGCACACGGACATGGTGGTGCTGCCGCATCCGCACACCGGGCTGCAGACGGTCACCTGGCCGGTCCAGGGTGAGATCCACCACCGCGACAGCGTCGGCAGCGACGTCGTCGTGAAGCCCGGGCAGCTGAACCTGATGACGAGTGGGCCGGGCATCGCGCACTCGGAGATCTCGCTCGGCGAGGCGCCGCTGCTGCACGGGCTGCAGCTGTGGGTCGCCCTGCCCGAAGCCGCCGCGGGCAACGCGGCGCCAGCCTTCGAGCAGCACACCGACCTCCCCGAGTACGACGGCGACGGCGTGCGCGCGACGGTGGTGGTCGGGGAGCTGGCGGGGACGACGTCGCCGGCGACGACGTACAGTCCGCTGCTCGGCGCCCAGCTCGACCTCGAGCGACAGCGCGCGGCCACGATCGCGCTGCGGCCCGACTTCGAGCACGCCGTCCTCGTTCTCACCGGACGGGCGGCCGTCGCCGGGACGCCGCTGGAACCGGGGCTGCTGCTGTACCTCGGCACCGGCCGCGCCGAGCTCACGCTCGCCGCGGAGGACGAGGACACCACGCTGTTCCTGCTCGGCGGCGAACCGTTCCCGGATGACCTCGTCATGTGGTGGAACTTCGTTGGACGCAGCCATGAGGACATCGTCGCCGCGCGGGAGGAGTGGGAGCGGCCCGGCCAGGAGCGCTTCGGCATCGTCGCCGGTCACGGCGGCGACCGCATCCCGGCCCCGCCACTGCCGCCGCTGCGGCTCACCCCGCGCCGCCGTCGCACGACTCCGCCGGCGAACTAGGACGAAGCCGTACCCTTCCGGCCGCTCCGTGCGATCACGCCTGTGAGGCGCGGCGCACATCCGGGAGGGGCCACTGTCCATCGGAGCGGACTTCGACGGCATCCTCGCGGCCGCGCGCGCCGGTGCGCCGTGGGCGTTCGAGCGCCTGTACGCCGACCTCGCGCCGGTCGTCGGCGGCTACGCGCGCCTGCAGGGCTCGACCGAGCCCGAGGACGTCACCAGCGAGGTGTTCCTCGGCGTGTTCGCCGGGCTGTCGTCGTTCACCGGCTCCGAGCAGCAGTTCCGGTCGTGGGTCTTCACCATCGCCTACCGGCGGGTCACCGACGAGCGCCGCCGGCGGTCGCGGCGTCCGGTGACGATGGACGCCGACCTCGAGATCGTCGAGAAGGTAGGCGGCGACGCCGAACAGGACGCCCTCGCCGAGCTGGGCCGGCGCCGCGTGCACGAGCTGTGCGCGGGCCTGTCCGACGACCAGCGCGAGGTGGTGCTGCTGCGCATCCTCGCCGACCTGAGCGTCGAGGAGGTGGCCGGCATCGTGGGCAAGTCCGCGGGAGCGGTCAAGGCGCTGCAGCGCCGGGGACTCAACGCATTGCGGCGACAACTCGACCGGGAAGGCGTATCCGCATGAGCGGCGCCGGCGATGGCAGGACTGACATGACACGAACCACCGTTCCCGACGACGCGACAGTCGAGGCGATCCTCCGCGGTGTGCGGATCCCGCCCGGCGGACCCGACCTGCCCGAGCTGGCGGCGCTGTCGGATGCGGTGGAAGCCATCCGAAGGAGTGCAGATGAGGCCGTTCCCCCCACGGCTGAACTCGCCCGCCGCATCGCCCTCGGCGACTTCGCCGGCATCGCGCCGTCGCCGCCGCCGCACGTGCACCCCGTCCGCGCCCGGCTCGGCAGGAGGGTGGCGGCGATGAGCATGCGGACCAGGGCGGTCGTCGCGTTGGCGGCGATCTTCACCGGCTTCACCGGCGTCGCCGCGGCCGGCGCGCTGCCCGACGCCGCGCAGCAGCGCGTCGAGTCGGTGATCGAGACGGTCACGCCGATCTCGTTCGGCGAGTCCGACGAGGCCGGCGAGTTCGGCCAGGACGTCGCCGAGGACGCCCAGGACGGCGGCGTCGACGGCCAGGAGGTCAGCGAGGACGCGCAGGAACTTGGCAACAAGCCCGACGACCCGGGCCACGACCCGACGCTGCCCCCGCTGCCGACGCCCGTGCCGACGACGCCGGGCGACCACCGGCCGGACACCCCCGGCCAGCCCGACGACGTGCCCGGCACCGATCCGACGGCGCCGGAGCAGCGCCCCACCGATCCGGCGGATCCGCCCGTTGCCCCCGACGAGCGACCCGCCGACCCCGCCGATCCCCCGTCCGGAGCGGAGGACCGGCAGCCCACCGAGCTACCCCAGCCCGGTGAGCGGCGGCCCTGACGACTCGTCGGGCCGCTCGGGGCGCGTCCGGTGACCCCACCATCACCGGACGCGCCCCGCATCACTGCGGAGCCTCTTCAATACGCGCCCATCCCGAGCGCGTCCTGCACGTCGGCCAGCGTCGACTCGGCCAGCGCCGTGGCCCGCTCGGCGCCGTCCGCCAGCAGCGACCCGACCAGCCCTGGCTCCGCGGCGAACGCCGCACGCCGCTCCCGTACGGGCCGCAGCTCCTCGTTCACGACCTCGGTGACCAGCGCCTTCAGCATCGCCGACCCGCCGGAGCCGACCTGCGCCGCGACCTCATCCGGCGCGACGCCGAGGCAGAGCGCCGCGATCTCCACCAGTGACGACACGCCCGGCCGCCCGGCCGGGTCGTAGGTGATGTCACGACGAGCATCGGTCACCGAGCGCCTGATCAGCCGCGCCGTCTCGTCCGCCGTCGCCTTGAGCGCGATCGCGTTGCCGCGGCTCTTGCTCATCTTGCGGCCGTCGACGCCGAGCAGCCGCGGGGCCGGCGACAGCAGCGCCTGCGGCTCGCGGAACACCGCCCGCCCGCCGGCGTACCGCTCGTTGAACCGCCGCGCGATGGTGCGGGTCTGCTCGACGTGCGGCAGCTGGTCGTCGCCGACGGGGACCAGGTTGCCGTGGCAGAACAGGATGTCCGCCGCCTGGTGGACCGGGTACGTCAGCAACAGCCCGCTGATCGACGCCAGGCCGGACGCCGCGGCCTCGTCCTTCACGGTCGGGTTCCGTTGCAGCTCGGCCACCGTCGTCAGTGAGAGGAACGGCAGCATGAGCTGATTCAGCGCCGGCACCGCGCTGTGCGCGAACACCGTCGTCCGGTCCGGGTCGATGCCGGCGGCGAGGTTGTCCAGGACGACCTCGCGCACGTTCGCGGCGATCTCGCCGGGCGAGAGCCGGTCGGTGATCACCTGGTAGTCGGCGACGACGAGAAAGGTCTCGACGCCCTGCCGCTGCAGCCGCACCCGGTTCAGCAGCGTCCCGAAGTAGTGCCCCAGATGCAGCGGGCCGGTCGGCCGGTCGCCGGTGAGGACGCGGTACCGCGACGGATCGGCCGCCACGTCGGCCGGATCGGCCAGCAGCGGGGTGTCGAGGGTCGTGGTGAGGGTCATGACGCTCTCCGTTCGGTGGGCAGGGCCACCGCGAGAGCTGTCACCTGGTCGGCCGCCGTCGCGGCGGCCGATGAGCATGCTGAGGTGGGCCGCCTACGAGGGCAGCCACCACACCAGCACGAGGGACTTCACGCCTCCACCTTACCGTGCCGCGCCCGTCAGCCGATGGGTGCGCAGTTCGCCCCGAGCTGCGTCATGCCGGCGACGAATCCGGCGGTCAGCTCGGCGGCCTGGGCGACCTGCTCGGGGGTCGCCTCGGCGGAGCTGTCCGTCAGCGTCGTCCACGCCTGCGCGGCCTGGTCGCCGACGGCGACCGCGGCGTTCGCCTGCGCCCGCTCGGCCTCGTCGGCGGGCAGCGGCACGTCGTGCACCGCCGCCACCAGCGCTCTCGTCCCCGTCTCGACCGCGGCGAGGTTGGCGACGTCCAGCCGGACCTCGGGACCCTGCGCCATGATCGGCTGTTCCGCCGCCACCGTCGTGCAGGCGTCGGTGACGCCCGCGGCCCAGTCCGCGATGGTGCCGGACGGGCGCGGCTCGCCGTCAGTCGCCGAGTCACCCGACCCGCCGCTGGACGCGACCAGCATCACGCCGACGACGGCCGCCACCAGCAGGAACGCCGCGGCCACCCCGAGGGTGAGCTTGGTGCGGCGCGGCGGCGGGCGGTGGGCGACGGCCGAGGGGACGTCCTCGAGCAGTTTCACGACTCACACCTTTCGAGCCTGACGTGGTTCCGGTCTTCGTCCGTGCCGGAACCCCTCGCCCCCCGTGGACCGGCGACACTCTAGTCCCAACGCCGGCCGGCAGGCACATACCCGGTCGCACGGCCAACCCCCGGCCTCGGACAAACCGGACAGCCTGCGGTCAAACCTGTGCACGTGTTCGGCTTGCCTCCACACCTGGGCGGCGTTCGCGAACTAACGTGCGGGGTGTGAGGCATCCGGAACCCCTGCTCCCGATCCCGTGAGCGCGATGCGCAGCGACGCCATCGCCGGCTCCGTTCCGACCCGGGCGGAGCTGGTCGCTCACGCCGTCGACGGGTGGAGTGGCGAGCTCGCCGCGCTCGGCGGGCGCGACCCGCTGCTGTCCTATCGCGACCTCAAGGTGGGGACGCTCGACCTCGCGGCGGCCGAACCGGAGGCCCGCAAGCTGCTGCTCGAGGGTGAGCCGGTTCTCGTCTCCAAGTTGTTCCCATACGAGCCGCTGCGGACGTCGGCGCTGCGGTCGGTGCGGGCCATCCGCGACAAGTCCCGCGAGCTGGCCGAGGAGCGCGGCATCGCCGTGTGCTACCTCGCCGTCGGCATCGCGACCTGGGCGAACCCGTTCGCCGCGCGCCGGCCGACGGCGCCGGTCATGCTCCGCTCGGCGGTCGTCGAGGCGCGCGACCCGGCCGAGACCGACTTCACCATCACCATCGCCGACGACCCGTTCGTCAACCCGGTGCTGCTGTGGGCGCTGGACACCCAGCTCGGGCTGCGGTTCGCCACCGACGACCTGCGCGACCCGGCCGGACGGCTGCGGTACGCGACGGTGGTCGAGCGGCTGCGCGAGTTCGCGCCCCCACACGTCGTCGACGGGTTCGCCATCGCGCACCGGGCGGTGCTCGCGACGTTCACCACGGTCCCGCTGGCGCTCAGCCGCGACCTCGGGGCGCTCGGCGTCGACCTGCAGCGTAACGACGTCGTCGCCGCCCTGGCCGGCGACCCCGCGGCGCTGTCCGCCGTCGCCCGGCCCGGCGCCGCGGCCGAGCCGCGCTACCGCGTCCTCGACACCGACAGCGAGCAGGACGAGGTGGTCGCGGCCGCCGCCGGCGACGGTCACCTGCGGGTCGCCGCGGCGCCCGGCACGGGCCGCACCCAGACCGTCGCGGCGCTGGTGGCCGAGCTGGTCGGACGGGGCCAGCGGGTGCTCGTCGTGGGCGAGAAGCGGGTCGTCCTCGACGACCTCGTCACCCGGCTGGACTCCGTCGGCCTGCGTGACGTCGTCCTCGACGCGGGGCGCACGCCGCCCGCTGCCGCCGTCCAGCAGATCGCCGAGACCGCCCGCCGGCTGCGGCAGGCCCGTCCCGGCGAGTTCGAGCACGTCACACCCGGCACCGCCGCCACGCTGGCGGCGGAACTGGACGCCTACCGCGACGCGATCCACGCCATCCGCCAGCCGTGGGGCTCGACGGCACACGAGGCGATGGTGCTGGTCGCGACGGCGCAGGAGTTCGCCCGGACGTCCGCGCGGGTCGACCCCGACGTCCTCGCGAGGTCCGGCAGCACCGCGCACGTCCGGCTGCAGCTGCGCGACTTCGCCAACATCGAGGGCCTGACGCTCACGGAGTCAGGCTCGCCGTGGTTCGGTTCCGACGTCCCCGACATCCGGGCCGCCGACGCCCTGCTGGGCACCGTCACCGAGCTGCGGGAACGGGCGCTGCCGCGGCTGAAGAACGCCGCCACCCGGGCCGCTGTCGAGGTCGGGCTGGCCGGGCCGGGGAGCGTCGCGGAGTGCCTCGAGACCGTCGACCTGCTGGCGTCGGTCGGGCGCACCGTCGAGACGCTCGGCGCGCAGATCTGGGACGAGCCGCTCGAGGAGCTGGCCGCCGCCACCGGCGACCGCGCCTACCGCACGTCGCACGGCGTGACGACCGGCTTCCTCGCACGCCGCAAGCTGCGCAAGCGGCTCGCCGACCTCACCGGCAAGGCCGGCCGGCAGCACCGTCCGCGGCTGCACGAGAGCCTCATCGCCGCGCAGCAGCAGCTGGCCACGTGGCGCGAGCGGTCGCGCGACGGCAAGCAGCCGCGCACCGGGCCGCACCTGGCCAACGCCGTCGACGCCGCGAAGGGCGTCCGGCACGCGCTGGCCACGCTGGCCGACGGCAACCCGCGCACCGCCGACCTCGAGCACCTGTCCTTCGCCGACGTCGCGAAGCGGCTGGACGAGCTGATCGCCGACAGCGGCCACCTGCGTGCGCTGCCACGGCTGTACGAGCTGCAGGCCGAGCTGTCCGCCGCCGGGCTCGACGACCTCATCGCCGAGCTGCGCCGCCGCGGCATCGGCCCGGACCAGGTCGAGGCGGTCTTCGACTACGCCTGGTACTCCTCGCTGCTGGATCTGTGGCGCTCGACCGACCCCGCGCTCGGCCGCTTCGACCGGTACGCGCACGAGCGGCGGCTGGAGGAGTTCCGCGCCGCCGACATGGTCGAGGTGCGGGCCGCCGCCGGTCGGGTCCTGGAGGCGCGCCGGGCCCGGTTCGCCGAGGAGGCCGAGCAGCACGAGGGCCAGGCCGCGGTCCTGACCGAGTCGCCCGACGGCGCGCTGCCGGCCACGCCGCGCGAGCTGGTCGAGGAGGCGCCGGAGCTGGCGCTGGCGGCAGTGCCGTGCTGGGTGGCGTCGCCGTTGTCCGTCGCCGAGCTGCTGCCGCCGCGGCCGCTGTTCGACGTGGTCGTCGTCGAGGACGCCGGCCGGCTCGCCGTCGCCGAGGCCGTGCCGGCGCTGGCCCGCGGCGCCCGCGTCGTCCTCGTCGGCGACGACGACGTCGCGCGCCCGCCGTTCACCACCGCCGTCGAGCCCGCGCCGGACCCCGACGAGCAGGAGGGCCCCTGGGCGCAGGACCCGCCCGCCTCCGTCGTCGACCTGCTCCGCGACGCGCTGCCGGAGCGGCTGCTCACCGGGCAGCACCGGGTCCGCGACGACCGCCTCGTCGGCTTCGCCGCCCGGACGACGCACGCCGGCCGGCTCACGACGGTCCCCGGCGTCGGCGGCACCGACCGCGTGACGATGGAGATCGTCGAGTCCGACCCCACCGCCGACGACCCCGTCGACAGCTCGTCCGACGAGGTCAACCGGGTCGTCGAGCTGGTCCTCGACCACGTCCGCAAGCGGCCGCACGAGAGCCTCGGCGTCGTGACGCTCGGGCCGCGGCACGCCGAGCGGCTGGACGCGGCGCTGCGGCACGCGCTGATCCGGGCCCCCGAGGTCGCGTCCCACCTGCGCGGCGACCGCGCCGAGCCGTTCTTCATCAAGGACGTCGAGCGGGTCTCCGGCGACGTGCGCGACGCGATCATCCTCACGCTGGGGTACGGGCGGTCGGTCGACGGCCGCATCCTCTACCGGTTCGGGGCACTCGGCCGGCCCGGCGGCGAGCGGCGGCTCAGCGCGGCGACCCTCTGCTCGCGCGAGCGGCTCACCGTCGTCGCGACCTTCGGCGCCGACGACCTCAGCCCGCGGCGGCTGACCACGCCCGGCGCGCAGGCGCTCGGGGAGTTCCTGGCGTACGTGCAGAAGGGGCCGCAGCCCGACTGGGTCGAGGGCGCCACGGCGGCGCCGGGCCGCTCCGGCATGCTCGCCGAGACCGTCGCCGAACGGCTCCAGGAGGCCGGCGTCGAGGGCGAGGTCGTGCTCGGCCACGGCGGGCCCGGCGGTGTCGCCGTCGCGGTGCGGCACCCCACGCGGCGGTCGCGGTTCGTGCTCGCGATCGAGACCGACGGCGAGACGTACGCGGCCCGGCGCAGCGCGCGCGAGCGGGAGCGGCTGCGGCAGGAGCAGCTGTCGCGGCTGGGGTGGACGGTGCACCGCATCTGGTCGGCGGCGTGGGCGGCCGACCCCGACGCCGAGACCGAGCGGCTGCTGGCGGCGTACGAGCAGGCGGTCAAGGACGCCGACGCCTACGACTGGGCGGTGGCCGCGGCCGAGGCGGACATCGTCGCCGGCATGCCCGAGGACGAGCAGGTGCCCGTGCAGGGCGCCGTTGCCGCTCAGCGGCCGCCGGTCGGACAGCGGTCCGTGCCGGTGCGCGAGTCGGCCGGCGCTGGTGCTGGCGCTGGTGCGGATGCCGGTGCGGATGCGCCGGAGGGGAGCGGTCCGTCCACCGAGGACGGCGCCGCCTCGGCGGAGGGTGTCGCGGAGACGGCGACGGCGGGACCGTCCGATGCCGCGCCCGGCGATGTCGAGGCGGAGCCCGAGCCGGTGCGTCAGGGCAACCGCCCGCTGATCGTCAGCGGCCGGTCGGTCAGCGACTACACCGGCCGCGAGCTGGCCTCGCTGGCCCGCTGGACCGAGTCCGACGGCGTCGCCCGCCGGGCGGACGACGTGGTCGCGCTGCTCGCCACGGATCTCGGCCTCGACCTCGCCGACGCCCGCACCGCCGACGTCCTCCGCCACGCCGTCCGCGTCGCCCGCGCCGGCTCACCCGCGGCGTAGTTCGACGTCCTGGGCCTGGGTCGCGTCCTGGGTGTGAGTCGCGTTCGTGGGCCGGATTCGGCCGTTTGACGCGACTGAGACCCAGGACGTGTGACCACGCCGGACGTGGTCTGCGGTGGGCAACCGGGGTTGACCTGGCGGATCCGGAAATCCGGCGTCGGTCGAACCCGCAGGTGTTCTACGCTGGTGATCTTCCAGCGAGTGAGTGTGTTCAGGGGGAGCAGAAGCCAGTGCGCGTCGCCGAGATCATGACCAACGCCACCATCACCGACTCGACCACGGGGACGCTGCGCAGTGCCGCGGAGCAGATGTGGCGGCAGCAGACCGGGTCGGTGGTCATCGTCGAGGGTGACGCGATCGTGGGCATCGTCACCGAGCGCGACGTCATGCGGGCGGTCGGCCAGGGCGCCGACCCCGGCACGACGTCGATCGCCGAGGTCATGACCCGCGACCTCATCACGGCCGAGCCCGACACCCACGTGCGCGACGCGGCGCGGCTGATGGCGCAGCACTGGATCCGGCACCTGCCGATCGTCGAGGATGGGAGGCTGGTCGGCATCCTGAGCCAGCGCGACGTCATCGGCGTCTTCGCGGCACTCTGGTATGAGACCGGCGCGCCGGAGATCGACGTCGACAACCTGGTGCGCGAGCGCCGCCTCGCCCGCGTCGAGGCCGGCGACCTGGACTGAATCGGCGACCCCCGGCCGGCACCGCAGCCGGCCGGGGGGTCGAGCAACGAGAGGAACCACGGGCATGAGCAGCGCATCCGGGTGGGAGGACGACCTCGAGGTCCTGCCCGACACCACGACTGACGAACGCCCCACCGGCTGGGGCGACGACGACGCCTCCAACGACGAGCGGCTGCTCGAGGAGCGTCCGCCGCACTGGTGAGCCCCGCGACCGCCGGGGCGCCGCCCGCTCGGGACGGCGCCCTGACGGGTCGAGCGGTCAGACGCGGTCGCGCAGGGCGTCGCGGATTTCGCGCAGCAGCAGGATGTCCTCCGGCGGGGTCGCCTCCTCCTCGGACTCCGGCTCCTTGGCGCGCAGCTCACGCAGCTTGTTGATCGGCGTGATGATGAAGAAGTAGACGGCCGCCGCGACGCACAGGAAGTTGAAGACGGCGTCGAGGATGAGCCCGATCGAGAATTCGGCACCATTGATCTCGAACGTCATCACCCGCGTGAGGTCCGGCTCACCGAAGATCGCGGCGATCAAGGGGCTGATGAACCCTTGGACGATCGCGTTGATGATGAGCGTGAACGCGCCGCCGATGACGACGGCGACGGCGAGGTCGACGACGTTCCCCCTGCTGATGAAGTCTCTGAAGCCCTTGAGCATCCGCTCTCCCTTTCTCCGTCCGACGACGCTTGGCCGGGGCACACCTTAGCTGCTGAAGGGCCTTGATCAGGGGAAATCACGACACACCGATGGTGAACGACAGCCGCGACGTGACGGCGGCCGCGGCGAGCCCGGCGGCCTGGTCGGGGGTCGCGGCGACGAGGAGGAGCGCACCCTCCGCGAGCGTGGCCTCCCCGGCCGCCGGTACCGCCAGCACCGGCACGTCCGCCGCGACGACGTCCGTGTGCGCGGCGCCGTCCAGCGCCGTCGCCAGGAGGTCGATGCGGTCGCCGGGACGCAGGTAGCCGGCCGCGCCCGTGTCGGCCACCCGCACCGGCGCGGCGACGACGTCCGCGCCCCAGCCGTCGAGCAGGCCGGGGCCGAGCAGCCGCCGGTCGGTGATCGGCTCGCCGGCC
>NZ_QUAL01000140.1 GCF_003579925.1 Jiangella rhizosphaerae
GCGCACGCCTGCCCGAGTTCGACGGTGGTCTCCAGCACGCCGGGGTAGCGGGCCAGCCGGGCCCGCATCTCCTCACCGGAGCGCAGGAACGCCCCACCGGCGGCGGGGAGCCACCCGTCGAGCTCGGCCAGGCTGCTCGTCGCCCGGGCCGCCGCCATGACCTGCGCCAGCCGCCGGCCGGCCGGGGTGGCGTAGTGGACGTTGTTCGACGCCACCACCCCCACGCCCACCTCGTGTGCGAGCTCGACGAGGGTGTCGTTGCGGTCGTCGTCCAGCGGCTGGTCGTGGTCGATCAGCTCGACGACCACGTTCTCGCGGCCGAACAGCTCGACCAGGCGGCGCAGCTCGGCCTCAGCCGCCGCCGGTCCGCCGGTGGCGAGTGCGGCCGGGACGAGGCCCTTGCGGCAGCCGGTCAGGATCACCCAGCGGCCGTCGTGCGCGCCCGCGAGCTCGTCGAGGTCGTAGACGGGTCGGCCCTTGCTGCCGCGCAGTTGCGCCGCCGAGATCGCCGCGGACAGGCGCCGGTAGCCGTCGGGGTCGCGGGCCAGCACCAGCAGGTGCCGGCCCTCGGGATCCGGGATGCCGTTCTGCCGCTGGGTCAGCTCCAGGCTCAGCTCGGCGCCGAACACCGTGGCGATGCCGGCCTCGCGGGCGGCCTCGGCGAACTTCACCACCCCGTACATGCCGTCGTGGTCGGTGATCGCCAGCGTCCCGACCCCCTGGAAGGCCGCCTCGGCGACCAGCTCGTCGGGCTCCGACGCGCCGTCCAGGAACGAGTAGGCCGAGTGGCAGTGCAGCTCCGCCCACGGTACCGCCGGCGGCGTGCGCGGGGTCTCCGGCGCCGACGGCTCGGGTCGCGGGCGGGGCGGCAGCTTCGCGCCGTCGCTGCGCCATCCGCTGCCCCAGGTCAGCGCTCGCTCGAACTCGCGCCACGGGATGTCAGGCCGAGGGTTCCAGCCCACCACGGACCACCCCACCATGCATGACCGGACACCACAAGCGAGCATCGAACATGTGTTCTATCGTAGCGGCATGGGTGACCCCGAGCAGCCGCCGCACGTGCGGCAATGGCGAGACGTGCTGAACCGACACGTCCCGGACGACCCCGCCAGCTACCCCGACCGGCCCCACCCCCGCCGCGTCAGGGTCCGCGTCGTCTGGGCCGACCAGGACGGCGTCGTCGGCGAGGCCTGGCTGGCCGGCACCCTGACCCGCTGGGGCGGCACCCACCGCTACGTCCAACTCGACGACACCGCCGGCCGCCTCCCCGGCCGAGGCGTCTGGGTCAAACCCGACGACGTCTACCAATCCGAACCCATCAACCCGGCCGGCGTGTAACCACCGATGCGCCGCGTGCGAGGGGAACGCGCCTATGCAGTCCGTGCCGCTTGGTCTGGGACAGGGTGCCGCCTGCCAGGCCGCGGCCGATGTTGGTCACGGGCCATGCCTGCACGGTGAACTTTCTAGCCGACTCCAAGGTCAAGTCCTAAAGGTCGGGCCGCCGCTACCCGGTGCGGGGTGGGTTTCGTACATGCGGATGGCGACGACGAGCCCGGAGGTCAGGGACAGTGCGGCAGCGGTCGAGACGGCCGCCGTGAGGCTGACGGTGTCGGCGACGAGGCCGCCGAGGATGGCACCGACAGCGTGGCCGAGGTCGCGCCAGACCCGGTAGATGCCGATGGCGCGGCCGCGCCAGGCGGGGTGGGCGACGTCGCGGACGGCGGCGAGCAGCGCAGGGTAGACCATTGCGGTGCCGAGGCCGAGGAGAATTGTTCCGGCTGCCCAGCCCGTGAGGTCGTGGTAGGACGCGATGATGGCCAGCGAACCGGCGTGGAGGAGCATGCCGCCGGTGACCAGGGGTTTGCGGCCCCATCGATCGGACAACCAACCGGTTGCAAGCTGGCCGGCGCCCCAGACGGCGGGGTAGAGGGCGACGAGGACGCCGATCTGGGCGACGGTGAGGTCGGCGGTGGCGAAGAGCAGGGGGAACACGCCCCAGGACAAGCCGAGTTCAGGTTGTTGACGAGGCCGGCTTGGCTGGCCGCGGAGAGCGCGGGTTCGCGCCAGGTGACGTGGGCGAAGATCTGCCGATCTCTCGCTGGCGACGGTGCCGCGGAGGCGGTTTCGAGTGCGATGTGGTCGCGGGTCTCGCGGATGAACAGGGTGGAGAGCAGCAGGGCGAGGGCGGCGTAGCTGAGGCCGAGCAAGAACGGGGCCGGCCGCAGTCCGTGCTGTTCGGCGAGGTCTCCGGCGAGCACAGAGGTGACGGCGACGGCGCTGTAGCCGGCAGCTTCGTTCAGACCCATCGCGAGGCCTCGTTGGCGCGGTCCGACGAGGTCGATCTTCATCATCACCGTGGTGGACCAGGCCAGACCCT
Source organism: Jiangella rhizosphaerae (assembly GCF_003579925.1). Classification (GTDB taxonomy): domain Bacteria; phylum Actinomycetota; class Actinomycetes; order Jiangellales; family Jiangellaceae; genus Jiangella; species Jiangella rhizosphaerae. The sequence goes on from NZ_QUAL01000140.1 coordinate 2,378, forward strand.
GGTTGATGCCGAGCAGGATGTTGGCGGCGATCACCCATTCCCACGCCGGCGCCCAGATGATGAGCAGTGGCACCGGGATGGCGAAGAGCCAGCCGATCACAAGGACGGGCTTGCGGCCGTAGCGGTCGGCGAGGGTGCCGGCGACGTAGTTGGTGGCGGCCTTGGTGACGCCAAAGGCGGCCACGTAGGCGAAGATGAATGTGTACCCGGTCAGGCCGAAGTCGGTTTCGGCCAGCAGGGGGAGCACGGTCTGCTGCTGACCGACCATGCCGCCGACCAGGGCGTTGACGGCTACCAGGAGGGTGAACTGGGCGGCGTTCTCGCGCAGGCCCAGGCGGATCGGTGCCGGTGTGCGGGTCATGCGGCGGTCCGGGCCGTGGTGCGCTGGTCGCGGCGGGCCCAGAACAGCACCGGGACCAGGAACAGCGCGAGCGCGCCGCCGGCCAGCGAGAGGGTCGCGTAGTCCGAGGCGGACATGACCACCCCGGACATGGCGCCGCCGCCGGCTCCGGCGAGTGCGACGAGGACGTCGATGGTGCCCTGGGTGCGGGCCCGATTGGCCGGCACGGTGGCGTCGACGACGAGCGCGGTGCCGGCGATCAGCCCGAAGTTCCAGCCGAGCCCGAGCAGCGCAAGCGCGACTATGAGCAGGCCGAGCGACTCACCGGGTGCGACGGCCGCAGATCAGCTCGGCGGTCGCCGGGCAGGCCCACCGCGCGGCCCGGCTGGACCCCGTCGTCGTCGGGCACCCGTGGCTGGAGCGGGTCACCGACTTCTGCTAGCGGACGATCGCCGCAACCGAGCGGCCGCACGCTCACGAGCTGATGTTCTCTGGTCTTCCTGGACGTGATCCACGACAGCCGGCCCGAGGCGGCCGCCCAGCTGGAGTGGCTGGGACGGCTGGTGCCGGCCGACGGCGGCATCCCCGTCGAGGGTGGTATCGAGGGCGAGGCGATGCACCTGCTCGACCTGTCGCCGGAGCCGGACCGGCCGCTGCGCGCGCTGCTCGACCCGGCCGCCGTCGGCCGCGACCTCGACCGGCTGGAGCGGTTGCAGGAGGACGACGGCGGCTGGGTCGTCGACTTCGACTCGTCGTCGGCGGCCGGCGCCCTGGAGTGGCGCGGCTACCAGACGGTGTGGGCCGTGCGGACGCTGCTCGTCCACGGCCGCTGACACGCGAAACCGCGGCCGGCCGCACCGGGATTCCCGGGTGGCCGGCCGCGGCTTTGGGGGGCGCTNGATTCCCGGGTGGCCGGCCGCGGCTTTGGGGGGCGCTGTCGCGGCTCAGGACCCGCTGGTGATCTCGTTCAGTCGGTCGATGTGCTCCTGCGCGTTCTCCTGGGTGATCTGCGGGGAGTCGACGACGGTGTCCTTCTCGACGTCCTCGCCCTCCAGGATGTCCAGGGCGCGGTCCAGGCCCAGCCGGCCGATCTCGTCGGCGCTGTTCAGGCCCGTGACGACGTAGTTGGAGCCGGCGGCGATCGCCTCCAGCGCCTCCAGCTGGCCGTCGACGCCGGCGAGGACGATCTGGTCGGACAGTCCGGCGTTCTCGATGGCCCGCTGCGCGCCGAGGCACATCGCGTCGTTCTCGCAGAACACCGCGACCAGGTCGGGGTGCGATGCGAGAAGGTTCTCCATGACGGTAAGGCCGCCGTCGGAGCCCCAGCCGCCGAAGTCCGGCGCCTCGACGACCTCGAAGCGGGGGTCGGCGCCGATGACGGACAGGAAGCCCTCGGTGCGGGCCAGCCCGATGCTGTTGTCGGCCGGGCCGCCCTTGATGACGCCGACCTTGCCGCCGTCGGGCAGGTACTCGGCGATGAACTCGCCGTCCTGGACGCCGATGCGCTCGTTGTCCGGGCCCAGCCAGCTGGTGTACTCGCCGGTCTGGAACTGCCGGTCGACCAGCACCACCGGAATACCGGCGGCGTCGAGCGAGTTCAGCACCGCCGGCGCGGACTCGAGCGGGCCGCCGGAGATGATGACGGCGTCGACGCCGCGGCTGATCAGGTCCTCGACGTCGGAGGCGAGCTTCGCGGCGTCGCCGTTGGCGTCAGTGCTGATGGCCTCGACCCCGCGCTCCTCCGCCTGCGCGCGGATCGCGGTGTCCATGCCGTTGAAGTAGGGGCCGCCGAGGGTGAAGTTCGCGACGCCGACGGTGTAGTCGCCGCCTTCGCCCCCCTCGCCGCTGGTGTTGCCGGAGTCGTCAGAGCCGCAGGCCGCGAGCCCGAGGGCGAGCAGGCCGGCGACCACGGTGGCACCGATCCGGGAAGCCTTCATGTCCGTTGCTCCTGTTCCTGTGGTGTCAGCTGGTGGATGGTGCTGCCGTTCAGGCGCGCTCGCCCATCGAGCGGCGCTGGACGATGATCACGGCGATGATGATCAGGCCCTTGAGGACCTGCTGCCAGAAGCTCTGGACACCGTGGAGGTTCAGCAGATTGTTGATCAGCGAGAGGACGATGACGCCGCCGAGCGTGGCCCGCACGGAACCCCGTCCGCCCGCGAGGCTGGCGCCGCCGATGACGCAGGCCGCGATGGCGTCGAGCTCGAACGCGACGCCGACGCTGGGCTGCGCGATGCCGACCCGGCTGGCGAGGATCACGCCCGCGAGGCCGGCGCAGGTGCCGCTGATCGTGTAGGCCAGCACCAGGTGCTTCTTGACGCTGATGCCGGCCAGCCGCACGGTCTCGCGGTTGCCGCCGATGGCGACGATGGCCCGCCCGGCCGGCGTCCGGGTCAGGAAGATGCCGCCGACGACGAACACCCCGATCATGATCAGCGTCGGCACCGGGATCGGTCCGGCCAGCGCCGTGCCGAGGGTGAAGAAGCCGGGGTCCTCCGGCGCGATCGGCACCTCGGAGTACACGAACGCCAGGCCGCGGATGGTGGTGAGCGCGGCCAGCGTGACGACGAACGGCGCGAGGTCGAACCCGGCGATCAACAGCCCGTTGACCAGGCCGAACCCGATGCCGGCCGCGACGCCGACGGCGAGCGCCAGCGGGATGGGAAGGTCGGCGACCAGCCCGGCGCTGACGATGCCGGAGAACGCGACGACGGAACCGACCGAGAGGTCGATGCCGGCGGTGAGGATGACGACGAGCATCCCGTACGCGAGCAGGCCGACCGTCACCATCTGCCGCAGCAGGTTGGTGAGGTTCTGCTCGGTCAGGAAGTTCTCGGTGGTGACGGCCGCCAGGACCACCAGCAGCACCAGGGCGACGACGAACCCGACGCCGCTGGTGACGTCGCGGCCGCCGACCACGAGCCGAGGGAGCTGGCGCCGGGGGGTCCGGCGTTCGTCCTCGACGGGCGGCGGTGCGGTCTGGGATGTCATGCTGCTGCCTCTCCGATCGAACGCGCGAGCACCTGGTCCTCCGTGGCGCCGGCCGAGTCCAGCTCGCCGGCGATCCGCCCGTCGTGCATGACGAGCACCCGGTCGGTCGCGCCGATCACCTCCGTCAGGTCGGACGAGATCAGCAGGACCGTGCAGCCGGAGCGTGCCAGCTCGTCGACGGTGCGGTAGATGTCGACGCGGGTGGCCATGTCGACGCCGCGGGTGGGTTCGTCGAGGATGAGCACCCGCGGCCCGGCCAGCAGCCACTTGGCGAGGATCGCCTTCTGCTGGTTGCCGCCGCTGAGCCGGTCGATGCGCATGGCGGCACTGTGCGCGGGGCGGATGTCGAAGCGCCGCACCATGCCGGCCACGCGGGCGCCCTGCCGCGCGCCGTCGATCAGCGGGCCCCGCATGGTCGCGCGCATGGTGGCCAGCGCGATGTTGTCGCGGACGGTCATCGACGCGACGATGCCGGTGCGCTTGCGGTCCTCGGTCACCAGCGCCAGGCCGGACCTGATCGCGGCGCGGGGCCCGTCGGGCTGCAGCTCGGCGCCGTCCAGCCGCACGCTGCCGCCGTCGGGCCGGGTGTCGCCGAACAGGCAGTGCGCCAGCTCGCTGCGCCCGGCGCCGACCAGCCCGAACAGCCCGACGATCTCGCCGGCCCGCAGCTCGAAGCTGACGTCCTCGAACTCACCGGCGCGGGTGAGCCCACGCACCGAGAGGACGGTGTCGCCGGCGGCCGGGCGGCGGTCGGGATAGATGCGCTCGAGCCGGCGGCCGGCCATGAGCGCGATCAGCTCGGACTCGTCGGTCTCGGCCGGGGTGGTCGTGGCGACGACGGTGCCGTCGCGGATGACGACGATCGAGTTCGCCAGCGCCGCGACCTCGGCCAGCCGGTGCGAGATGTAGATGACGATGACGCCCCGCTCCTGCAGCCGCCGGACCAGCGCGAACAGCGAGTCGAGATCGCTGCCGGCCAGCACCGCCGACGGCTCGTCGAGCACGAGCACCTTGGGCTCGCTGACCAGTGCCTTCGCGATCTCGACCATCTGCTGGCGGGCGACGCTGAGCCGGCCGGCCTTCGTCGTCGCCCGGACCGCGCCGAAGCCGAGCTCGTCGAGCAGCTCCTGGGCGCGCCGGTGCGCCGCGGCCCAGTCGATCAGTCCGGCCCGCCGCGGCAGGCTGCCGATCAGCAGGTTCTCGGTGACGGTCAGCTCCGGCACCAGCGTGAGCTCTTGGTAGACGGTGCGGATGCCGGCCTCGTGCGCGTCGTGGGGGGAGCGCAGGTCGAGCCGCTCGCCGTCGAGCCAAAGCTCGCCCTCCGACGCCGGCTGGGCGCCGGCCAGGATCTTGATCAGCGTCGACTTGCCGGCTCCGTTGGCCCCGACGACGGCGAGCACCTCGCCCTTCTCGGCCAGCAGGTCGATGCCGTGCAGGACCTCGACCTGCCCGAAGGACTTGCGGACGCCGCGGATCCGGAGGGTCACCCGAACGCCTCCATCACGATCATGGTCTTCTCGCGGGTCAGGTCGCGGACGGTGTGGTGATAGCCCTCGCGGTGCCCGCCGGTGTCCTTGGTGCCGCCGAACGGCAGGTTCTCCGCGCGCAGCGCCGTCGAGCCGTTGATGACGACGCCGCCGACGTCGAGCTGCTTGGCGATGGTGAACGCGCGGGAGACGTCGCGGGTGAAGACGGCCGCCTGCAGCCCGTACGGCGACGAGTTGGCCAGGGCGACGGCCTCGGCCGGGTCGGTGAACCGGGCGACCGGCGCGACGGGGCCGAAGATCTCCTCGGCCAGCGCAGGGCTGTCGGCCGGCACGTCGGTGAGGACCGCGGGCGTGTAGAAGGCGCCGTCGCGCACCCCGCCCACCGCGAGCCGGGCGCCGTCGTCGATCAGCTGCTTGACCGCGCCCTCGACCGCCTCGGCCGCGGACTCGGCGATCAGCGGGCCGACCTCGGTGCTGCGCTGCAGCTGGTCGCCGACGGTGAGCGCCGCGGCCTTCGCGACCAGCGACTCGACGAACTCGTCGTGCACCGCGTCGTCGACGTAAACCCGCTTGACCGCGCAGCAGATCTGCCCGTTGCCGCGCGCCAGCCGGCCGAGCACCACGGCGTCCGTGGCGGCGTCGAGGTCGGCGTCGGAGCAGACGATGAGCGCATCGTTGCCGCCCAGCTCGAGCAGCACCTTCTTGAACGTGGCGGCGCCGCGGCGGCCGATCTCGCGCCCGGCGGCGGTGCTGCCGGTGAGGCCGACGGCGGCGATGCCTGGATGGTCGGCCAGCCGCTGCGAGACCGGGACCCCGCCCGTGACCAGCTGGTGGGCGAACTCCGGCGCGCCGGCCTCGGCGAACAGCTCGTGCACGCGCAGCAGCGACAGCGGGCAGCGCACGGGCGGCTGGACGATGACGGCGTTCCCCGCGGCCACCGCCCCGGCGGCCTTGTGCGCGTACAGCTCGACGGGGTAGTTGAACGGCACGATGGCGGCCACCACGCCGATCGGCTCACGGACGGTCACCGCAAGGTGCCGCTCCAGGCCGGGGACCGCGTCGAGTGGGTACTGGGTGCCGAACAGCCGGGTGGCCTCGCCGGCCGTGCCGCGGAAGATCCGGATGGCCGCGTCGACCTCGCCCTCGGTCTGCTCGATGGGCTTGCCGTTCTCGGCGGCGAGCAACGCGGCCAGCGGGTCGCGCTCGGCCTCGAGCCGGGCGGCCACACGCAGCAGCAGGTCAGCGCGGGCGTGCGCCGGCATCGCGGCCATGGCGGCCTGCCCGGCGGCGGCGTTGGCGACGACGGCGTCGACTTCGGCGGGCGTCATGATGGGCAGCCGGCCGAGCACCTCCCCGGTGCCGGGGTTGGTCACGTCGGTGTACGCCGCTTGATCAGGCATCCCGCAACTTCTCCAGCTTCGTCGATGGCGTCAGGTGTGCCGGGCGATGGCCCGTAGTGTGTTCGCGATTAGGAACATGGTTCGTATTTCTGGACGGGACGGTACAGCCAGCATCATGCCTCGTCAAGGTCTCCTCCACGCCGGCAGCCGCGGCTGGGCCCCCTTGACGGCAGGTGACGCCGCTCCCTATGGTGGCGTCGCGTATGAGAACGAGGTTCGCATATGGGAACAGTCGAACGCGAGTCTCGTTCCGGACGGAGCCCTCTCCAGGGCCGGTGCCTGCCCGATATCAGAACGCACTTCCCATCACCAGAGAAGGACAGTGACGTCCATGCTGCGGTCGACTCGAACCCTTGTGGCTCTGACGGGCGTGACGGTGATCGCGCTCGGCCTCGCCGGCTGTCAAGCGGCCGATCGTGCTTCGGCGCCGGCGGAGTCGTCCAGCCCGGTCAGCTCGCTCTCGGCCGCGCCTGCCGTCGATCCGTTCCGGGCCGACGGTTTCACGATCGGCATCGCCAATTACTCGTTGGCGACGCCCTATCTGGCCGCCTTGAACACGGCCATGGAGGACCGGGCGGCCGAGGTCGGCATCTCCGCCGTCAGCACGGACGCCGGCGGAGACGCCGCTCAGCTCGCCGCCGACGTCACCGGTCTGCTGGCTCAGGACGTCGACGGCATCATCGTCTCGGGCGGCGACCTGGTCAACGCTCCGGGCGTGTCCTTGGCGATGAAGGACTCCCAGGTCTCGCTCGTCTTCGTCGACAGGCTCTTCGACTCCGGCTTCTACAACGCGTGGGTCGGGCCCGACTATTCGACGGTCGGCTGGGATTCGTGCGACTACATCGGTAGTGCCCTCGGTGGCAGGGGAAAGGTCGCCACCGTCAAGGGCGGCCCGGCCGATCATCCGATCGGGCTCCTCCTGGCCGAGAGCTTCGAGGAATGCTTCGCGCAGACCCTGCCCGAGATGTCGCTGGTCGAGGCCGAGGAGTTCGGCGACTGGACCGAGGCCGGCGGCGAAAGCGTCATGAACTCACTCCTGGCGAGTCACGGTGACATCGTGGCCGTGTTCTGCCAGAACGACGCGATGTGTCTGGGGGCGCAGCAGGCCGCGGCCGATGCGGGACGTTCCGATGAGATGATCTTCGTCGGCGTGGGCGGCACGCGCGAAGCCTTCCAGGCCATCATGGACGGCTCCAATTTCAATGCCACGTCCCTGGTCGACCCGGATGCGATCGGCGAGCAGGGCGTCAACCTGATGGCGACCATCTTCAAGCGAGAAGACTTCGCCCGAAACTCCGTCGTGCCGTCGCCGCTGGTCCGGCTGGGAAATGCGGCCGAGTACTTCGACGCGACCAGCGATTACTAGCGCCCGCGCAGGCGCACCACAAAGCCGACCGGCGAAGTCAGTATCCCACCGAATCGACTCGACAGAAGGGATGAAAGTCGGCACAAGCTCTCTCGAACGCACCCGAAGGAAAGAGGGTAGAACAAGTGCGAAGAAGACGTGAACTGACCCCAGCGCTGGGGCTGGGGGTGGGGCTGGCGGTCGTCCTGACCCTGACCACCGGCCCGTCGGCGGCGTCGGCCAGTGGGGACAACGCGGACGGCGGGGCGGAAGCCGCCGTCGACGAGACCTTCCGGCCGGGCTGGAAGTTGAAGTACCGCGAGCTGTTCGACGAAGAGGATCTCGACATCGACATGGACGAGATCCCATGGAAGCTCGACAACTACGAGAACGTCTACGACACCATCAGCGACGACGACGGCGACGCCTACTGGGGCGAGATGGGCATGGGCTTCGGCCAGGCCATCAGGTCGTTCCGGACCTGGGAGAAGACCAAGGAGATCGGCGAGGACAACTGGATCACCGTCGCGCTGACGGGCCGCCAGCAGGACCTCACGTCGGGCAAGAACCAGCCCGAGCGTCCGGGCGTCTTCCACGTCATCAGGCAGCCCGAGACGGGCGACATCGTCGCGGAGCTCAGGTCCGACGACCCCACCGCCGGCGCCATGATCCGCAACACCAGGCCGATGCCCGCGGAATATCGCATGGAGTACACGGTCACTCGTTACGAGATGGGTGGCGAGCGGTATGACCCGGAGACCGGGGAGTGGTCGATGTGGACCGAGCACCCCGGATTCGAGTACGGCGACGACGGCGAGTACAGCATCGAGCCGGGTACCCCGCGGTGGAACGGTTTCACGCTGACCGACGCCCTCGGCCGCGAGAACTGCAAGAACCAGTACCCGTGGCCGGACACCCCGACCAACGCGTACACGACTCCGCAGTGCGGTGAGGGCAACTGGAACCCGCTCAACTACGGTGGCGCCGGCTACAACGGCCTGCACGCGTTGACGGTCACCGACGTGCAGTACCCGATGCCGCGCAACCTGCATTTCTGGCACTACCACCGCAAGGTGCTGATGGACCAGTTCGCCACTGACCCGGACCGCAACAACAACGGCGTGGTCTGCAACTCCGAGACCGGCACGCTGACGCGCATGCAGGAGACGCATCGCAACGGCGTCAACCCGTGGGTCAGCGGCCGCATGAACGGCTTCAACAGCGCCGGTGGCTACTACGAGGTCGGCCGCATGGCCGGGCAGTCGCAGCGGTTCTTCTCCGACTGCAACAACTCCGTCCCGGACCCCGATCACCCCGGACGCATGATCTACGAGGACACCACCTCGCAGGCGCCGCGGGCCATGGCTCAGTCCGATCCGCGGTTCTTCCCGTACATTCCGTACACCTTCGCGGTCGAGCGCTCCGAGCTGGGCTACACGCTCGAGTGGAGCGGCATGTTCCAGGACGTGGGCTGGCACACCTACCGCTACTACCGCCCGTTCATCCTGAACAACAACCCGGTGTGGCGCTACAACGCCTACCCGGGCGACCACTACGACGGCCGCTACAACGGCTACGCCCGGTCGACGACCAACCAGTTCAACCCCGACGGCACGCGGCAGGGAAGCACGACCAAGCGCACGTGGCCGGACATGTGGCATGCCAACTCGGCCTACCCGGACTTCGTGATGATGGGCATCGAGTACACCAACTCGACCGAGGGCTGGCTGCAGTTCGACGACGTCCGCATGTACGAGCCCGCCGACAACCGGCCGCCGGTGTCCATCCTCGCCAAGGCCAACGTCGACAACTGGCACGGAACGCAGCCGCAGCTCGACATCGAGGTGATCAACCTCGAGGAGACGGTTCCGAACATCGACATCACCGTGACGACCGACTACGGCACCCAGACGTTCACGGACGTGCGTCCCGACGCTCATCCGAACGCCAGGTTCAAGGTCAACGGCTCGATTCCCGACGGCGTGGCACACGTGACCGCGACCAAGGGCGATCAGACGTACTCGATCGACGTGCCGTACGAGGGCATCGACTCGCTCGATCTGACGACCGAGGTGTCGGGCCGGTGCTTCGCCGACCGAGCGCGGATGGACTATCGGGTGACCAACACCGATGACGTCGCGGCCGAGGACGTCACCGTCACCACGCCGCAGGGCACGAGGACCTTCCAGTCCATCGCGCCCGGCCAGACGGTGAACGTCTCCATCGGGACCCGGTTCGACACCGTTCCGGAAAGGACGTTCACGGTCGCGGCCACCGCCGGCGGCGACCCGGTCGAGTTCCCGTTCACGAAGGACGTGGAGTACCAGTACACGGCCGCGCCCTTCGCCTGCGACGACTAGTCGCTCCTCCAAGGCCGTGCCGCCGGGGCAGCCCGGCGGCACGGCTCCCATCCGGCGACGCGAGTGGCCGCGCCGCAGTAGCGGCCACTGCGCTGGAGTCTTGGCACGACTTGACGATGAGGACCGAACCCATGCGCCGAATCACCTGTCTCACCGCCTGCGTGGCCCTGGCCGGCGTCCTGCTCGCCGGGTGTGCCGGAGACGAGGGCGAGGAGGGTGCCGACGACTCGGCCGCCGTCCCGTCGGCGCTCCCGTCGATCGACACGGCCGCGGACACCGCGGCGCTGGCCACGGTGACACAGACGGCGGAACCCGGAGCCGCGCCCGTGCTGGCCTTCACCCCGCCCCTCAGCGTGACGGGACCCGTCGCCCGCGTCATGCAGCCGGGCGCGGGTGAGGTCATCGAGGTGAACCGCGCCGTGGTGGCCGATGTCGTGACCGTCAACGGCTCCGACGGGACCGAGGAAGGCAGCACCTATGAGGGCGCTCCGCAGATCCTGATGACCGACGAGGCCAACATGCCGGCGGCATTGCTGGACGTGCTGGTCGGCGCGCAGGTGGGGGCCCGCGTTCTGCTTGCCGCGCCGGTGGCCGAGGACGAGACGACGCTGTGGGCGTTCGAGATCGAGTCCATGCTGGACGTTCCCGTCCAGGCCGAGGGCACCGAGGCGAGACTGCGACCCGGACTGCCGCTCGTCGACCATGCCGACAGCGCCACGACCGACGCCCGTATGCCGGTGATCGTTCCCACCGACGGCCCGCCGCCGGAGGAGCTGGTCGTCCAGCCCCTGCTCATCGGCGCCGGCCAGCCGGTCACGGCCGACTCCAGTCTGGTCGTCCAGGTCGTCGGCGCGCTCTGGGACGGCACCCAGTTCCAGAACACGTGGGAGGAGGGCGCCGGAAAGTCCATCGTCCTCAGCGGAGCCATCGAGGGCTGGCGGCAGGGACTGGTGGGTCAGACCATCGGCAGCCGGGTGATGTTGGTCGTGCCGCCCGACCTGGCCTGGGGCGACGAGGGGAGAGGCGACCTCATCCCCGCCGGGTCGACCCTGGTGTACGTCATCGACATCTTGGCCGGCATCTGAGGGGCGGGTGGCACACATGCGACGAACCACTTCCGTCACCGCGGCCGGTGCGGCCCTGGCCGTTCTCCTGCTGGCGGGCTGCTCCGGGGACGAGCCTCACACCCCGGCCTCCGCCGGGCAGCGCGCGACCGCGGAGCCGTCCGCGCCCGGTGGGCCGTCCGGGCCCGCAGCTCCTCCGGCTTCGTCCCCGCCCGTCGACCACGAGGCCGACGTCGCGGCGCTCGAGGGCGTCACGCTGACCGGGAACCCGGGCACCATGCCGTTCTTCAACGCCGAGCCGCGACTCACCCTGACCGGGGAGGTCGCCCGGGTGGCGGACGTGGGCACCGGCGAGGTCGTCGAGCCGGGCGACGCCCTGGCGGTCCACGTCGCGTCCTTCAATCCCCAGACTGAGACCATCGAGGCCAGCTCCTACGAGCAGGGCCCCGAGCTGCTCGTGGCCGAGCCGGGCGGCCTGCCGGAGCCGCTGCTCGAGGCCATGGTCGGGACGCCCGTCGGCTCCCGGGTCCTGTTCGGCGCCCCGGTCGACGGTCTCACGACGATCTACTCCTTCGAGATCCTCGCGTCGGCGCCCGTGTTCGCGCAGGCGGAGGGCACGGCGGTGACGCCGCCGGCCGGCCTGCCGGTCGTCACCTTCGCCGGCGACGGCACACCCACGCTGACGCCGGCCGAGGGCGAGCCGCCGGGCGACCTGGTGGTGCAGCCGCTGATCACGGGGACCGGCGACCCCGTCACCGCGGAGTCCTGGCTGGTCGTGAACTACAGCACCTGGCTGTGGGACGGGACGGAGGTGGTCTCGGCCTGGAACGACGGTCCCTCGACGGTCATGCGCCTGGCCGACGCGATCACGGGTTGGCAGGAGGGGTTGGCAGGGCAGCCGATCGGCAGCCGGGTCTTGCTGGTCGTTCCGCCCCGCAAGGCCTTCGGCGCCGAACCGACCGAGCGTGTCCCCGCGAACTCGACGGTGGTGGTCGTGGTCGACATCCTGGCCGGGATGTGAGGATCAAGACGACCTGACGTTCGTCGTCGGTGCGTTCGCGTCCTCGGGGGCGACGGTGCTGCTGAGCAGCGCCAGCGCCTGCTCGGACGGGCTGCCCGGTTCGGCGTGGTAGGCGATGACCAGCTCGCCTCGATCACCTGGTCGGACGGGTGCTTGTCGCGGCCCTGCTCGAGGCGGATGTAGTAGTCGGCGCTGACGCCGGTCAGCATCGCGACCTCTTCTCGGCGCAACCCTGGCACCCGCCGCCGCCCGAACCCGTCGGGCAGCCCCACGTCGGCGGGCTGAGCCAGCTCGCGCCGCGCGCGCAGGTACTCACCGAGCCGGTTGTCGCCGTCCGTCATACCTGCCGAGCGTAGGCGCTCCCGTGGGTGCGGTGGGTGGCCGTGCGACTCCCAGGGTCCGGTCTCCTGGTGGTCGGGCGATCTGGTTGGGTGCCGGTCCCGGCCGCAGCCTGGGTGCATGACCACTCCAGCTGTTTCGCAGGGAACCCTGACCGGCCGCGTCGCGGTCGTCACCGGAGCCACCAGCGGGATCGGCGGTGCCACGGCGCGCCGGCTCGCCGCCGACGGTGCCGCCGTCGCCGTCGTGGGCCGGCGCGAGGACCGCCTGAAGGCGCTCGCCACGGAGATCGGCGCCCTGGCGGTGCCGGTCGACATCACCGACTCCGACGCGCTCGCGGCGGCCGCCGGCACCGTCCGGGCCGAGCTGGGCGGCGTCGACCTCGTCGTCGCCAACGCGGGCGTCATGCTCGCCGCGCCGTTCGAGTCCGCCGACACCCGCGAGTGGGACCAGATGATCGGTACGAACGTCACCGGTCTGCTGCACACCGGCCGGGCGTTCGCCGACGACCTCATCGCCGCGGCGGGCGACGGCCGCGCGGCCGATCTGGTGCACGTCGGCTCCGTCGGCGGACACCTGGTCTTCGCCGACTACGCCGTCTACTGCGCGACGAAGGCGGCCGTGGCGCACCTGACCCGAAACCTGCGCGCCGAGCTCGGGCCCCGCCGGGTCCGGGTCAAGAACGTCGAGCCGGGCTTCGTCGGCACCGAGCTGGGCGCCGGCATGTCGCACGACGGCAACCGCGAGCAGCTGGTGCAGTGGCGCGAGTCCATGGAGATCCTCGTGCCGGAGGACATCGCCGACGCGATCGCCTACGCCGTCGCCGCCCCGCCGCGCGTCAACGTCGCCGAGCTGGTCGTCGTCCCCGTCGAGCAGGGGTGAGCTAGGGCGTGTCTCCTAAAGATCGGCGGTGTAGGCGGCGATTGTTGGTCTCATGTCGCGTGAGGCGTTGTTGACTGATGATC
>NZ_QUAL01000134.1 GCF_003579925.1 Jiangella rhizosphaerae
CGGTGCCGCCCGGGTCGGACGGCGGCTGCCCGGCCGCGCCGTCGGTGCCGTCGCCGCCATCGCCGCCGCCGTCGGCCGGTGCGCCCGCGGCATCGCCCGACGCATCGCCCGCGGGCTGGCCGGCCGGACCGTCCCCGCCGGCGGGCTGCTCGGGTGCGGCCTGCGGCTCGTCCGCGGCACCGTCGGCCGCCTCCGTGGCCACGGGGGTCTCCGCGTCAGCGGGTGCCTGGCCGGCGGGCGTGGAGTCCCAGGCCGGCGTCGGCGTGGTCTCGCCGGCCGCGCCGGCGTCGTCGCCGCCGCCACACCCGGCCAGGACGCCGGCGGACAGGATCAGGGCAGCCGCTACCGCGGACCGCTTGGACGAAGTGTTCACCTGCGGATACCTCTCGTGAGCACGTCGAAGCGGTCCGACCCTAGCAACAGACGAGGTGGGAACTCGATGGCCGACGGGGTAACGGTCCAGGAACACCGTCGTCGAAAGGTGACCTCGATGCCGACCGCCCCCACGCTCGAGTTGTCCGGATTCGTCCTCGGCGCTCCCGACGCCCGCGCCCTCGCGGCCTTCTACCGCCGGCTGCTGGGCTGGCAGGTCCGGGACGACCAGCCCGAATGGGTGGTGCTGCGCGGGCCCGCCGGTGGGCCGACGCTCGCATTCCAGGCCGAGGAGCGGTTCGAGCCGCCCGTCTGGCCGGCCGACGGCGAGCACCAGCAGATGATGATGCACCTCGACATCAGGGTGGACGACCTCGAGGCGGCGGTGGCGCACGCGGTGGACTGCGGTGCCCGGGTGGCCGACTTCCAGCCCCAGGACCACGTCCGCGTCTGCCTCGACCCGGCCGGCCACCCCTTCTGCCTCTACGTCGAGTGAGTGCGGCTCAGCGGGCCAGCTCGCGCAGCGCACCGGAGGACCATCGCCTCGCCGACGCGTCGTTCTCCGCTCCCGCAGGGCGGCGCCGTCGGCGTGCGGCCCGGCGAATGGCGTGAACGATGGCGACCGCCCATCGTCCTGGGTCTGGGTCGCGTCCTGGGTGTGAGTCGCGCTTGTGGGGCGATTTCGGCTGCCCTGCGCGACTGAGACCCAGCAAGCGACCTAAACCCATGACGTCGACGCGCCATCGCTGCTCGGCGACGACACAGTTGTGGCGTTGCGGCGTCAGGCGGCGCGAGCGGCGCGCCTCGACCGCGGCGCGGACGTTCGCACCCGCTGCCGGGCGCATTCAGGCGTGCGTCGCCAGCCGTTCTGGCACACGATGAGCGCGGCCGGCTCCGAGGGGTCGTACATCGCCGGGACGTGCACCCAGAACTTCCGCGAGGTTCCCGGGTAGATCGCGCTGTCTGTCCAGCCCAACTCGATGGTCTCGCCGGCAGGCACGCCAGGCTGAACGACGGAGTCGGGGCCGTAGGCGTAGCGGACGTCCGACTGATCGACCGGGATCGGCCGGTAGGGCACCTGTGTGGTCACGCCGCAACCGTACGGACGCACGTCGGGCCGGTCCTGGTGTGGACCGGCCCTCGGCGTTGGTGCTGGTGGGGCGGAGGCGGCGGGATTTGAACCCGCGAGAGGGTGTGAGCCCTCAACCCGCTTAGCAGGCGGGCGCCATAAACCGGGCTAGGCGACGCCTCCATGCCCGACGAAGCACTGGTGCAACACCGGGCGACGCAAGGCTACCGTTCCGGCGCCGGAGACGGCAAAGTCAGGTGGTGTGAGATCTCGCGGGCGGGTCTGGCGCGATCGTCGCGAGGCCGGTGAGCAGCTGGGTGCGGCGGTGCAGGAGCAGCTCCGCGACATCGGGGACGTGCTGGTGCTGGGGCTGCCGCGTGGCGGCGTGGCCGTCGCGGCGCCGGTGGCCGCCGCGGTGGGCGGCGAGCTGGACGTGCTGGTCGTGCGCAAGGCCGGTGTGCCGTGGCAGCCGGAGCTGGCGCTGGGTGCCGTCACGGCGTCGGGGCACCGGGTGGTCAACCGCGAGGTGGCCCGGCGGATCCGCCTCGCGCCCGGCGAGGTCGAGACGATCTTCCGCGACGCTCAGGAGGCCGCGCGCGAGCGCGAGCGGCGACTGCGTGGCGAGCGCCCGCCGCCGCGGCTGGCCGGCCGGACCGTCGTGCTGGTGGACGACGGCATCGCGACCGGCGCGACGATGCGGGCGGCGGCCGAGCTGCTCGCGACGGCGGAACCGCCGCCGAGCAGCGTCCTGGTCGCGGTGCCGGTGGGACCACGCAGCACCGTCGACCAGCTGGCGAACGTCGTCGACGCCGTGGTGGTGCTGGAGATGCCGGCGACGTTCAACGCGGTCGGCGAGTGGTACGACGACTTCACCCAGGTCGAGGATGCCGACGTCAGAGCGCTGCTGGCGCCGTGACCGTGGTCACGTCGGCAACTTATGTGCGGGTTCGCGCGTCTTGTACACAGGCGGTTGCGCCGAACGCCGGGTGGGGCCGGCCGGCGGTGTGATTATCCTGGCTTCGGCGAATAGAGCGGATCATGAGAGCTGACGACGTGAGAGCGAGGAGGGGTGACCGGCCGGTGCAGCGTGCCCGACGAGCTCAAGGTGCTCGACGCGCTCGGTTGCAGTCGCGTCGTCAGCAGCGCAATCAGCGCTACGGCCGCTTCATCGGGCTCACCGCGCTCGGCTCGCTGATCCCCGGCACCGGGCTGATCGCCGCCGGCAAGCGCCGGCTCGGCACGACCGTCCTGGTCATCCTCGGCGTCGTCGCCGTGCTCGGGCTCGCGGTCGTCGTGCTCGTGCCGCCGACGGAGCTGGCGTCGTACGGCGGCGACCGCCAGATGATGCTGATCGTCGGGACGGCGCTCGCGGCCGGCGCGGTCGCCTGGTTGCTCGTCGCCGTCGGCAGCCACCGGTCGCTGGAACCCGACGGGCTGCCCACCGGCAAGCGGCTGGCCGGTGCGCTCGTCGTGGTCGTCAGCGCGTCGGTGGTGGTCGCGCCGATGGCGGTCGGGTCCAGGTATGCGTTCACGCAGCGTGAGCTGGTCGGCAACATCTCCTCCAGCGGTGCCAGCAACACCACGCCCGACGTCGACATGTCCGACCCGTGGGCCGACAAGCCGCGGCTGAACGTGCTGTTCCTCGGCGGTGACGCCGGCGAGGGCCGCGAAGGGCTGCGTCCGGACACCCAGATCGTCGCCAGCATCGACACCCACACCGGCGCGACGACCATGATCTCGCTGCCACGCAACCTGCAGCGCTTCCCGTTCCCCGAGGGCACGCCGCTCGCCGACGCCTACCCCGACGGGTTCATCGGCGGCGGCGACGCCGGCGAGTGGATGCTCAACGCCGTCTACCGCAACGTCCCGCGCGACCACCCCGAGGTGTTCGAAGGCGTCGGCGACCCCGGCGCCGACGCCACCAAGTGGGCGGTCGAGGGCGCCCTGGGCATCGACGTCGACTACTTCGTCATGGTCGACCTCAACGGCTTCGAGGCGGTGGTCGACGCGCTCGGCGGCATCACCGTCGACGTGCCGCGCGACATCCCGTACGGCAACAAGAGCCTCCCCGACGGCACCTGCACCCAGGCCAACGGCTACATCGAGCAGGGCGACGACCAGCATCTCGACGGGTTCCACGCGCTCTGGTTCGCCCGCTCCCGCTGCGGCAGCG
Source organism: Jiangella rhizosphaerae (assembly GCF_003579925.1). Classification (GTDB taxonomy): domain Bacteria; phylum Actinomycetota; class Actinomycetes; order Jiangellales; family Jiangellaceae; genus Jiangella; species Jiangella rhizosphaerae. The sequence continues at coordinate 3,615 of NZ_QUAL01000134.1, forward strand.
ACGACTACGAGCGCATGGAGCGGCAGCGCTGCGTCATGAACGCCATCGTCGACAAGGTCGACCCCGCCACGCTGCTCAGCCAGTACCAGAGCCTCGCGTCGGCCGCGGGCGACATCATCACCTCCGACGTGCCGGCCGACCTGTTCCCGGCGCTGATCGAGCTCATGGTGAAGGTTCGCTCGCAGCCGCTGGAGAGCCTGACGCTCGACAACGAGTTCTTCGGCAGCATGGGCACGACGTCCAGCGACCCCGACTACGACCAGCTGCACGCGCGCATCCAGGAGATCCTGGCCGACACCCCGGAGGCCCCGGCCGGTCCCGGCGAGACGGCGCCGCCCGAGGACACCACCGAGGCGACCGGCCAGAACGCCGACAACGCCAGCGACGACCGCTCCGGCGCCGCCGTCCAGCAGGCGTCCGACGACGCCGAGACGCAGAGCGAAGAACCGGCCGACGAGGCGCCGAGCGACGACGCCAGCGACGAGCCCGCGGCCGACGAGCCGGTCGACACCGGCGCCGTCTGCTGACTCACTCGTACAGCACGTAGTCCGGCGTCGGTACCAGTCCCAGAACCTGCGCGGGCGTCATCAGCGGTCCCTGCGCCGCGTCCTCCTCGAAGAACAGCTTGAAGCCGGGGGCGACGTGCGGCGGCTTCGTGCGCATGAGGGTGGTCCAGGTCCGCTCCTTGTCGGCGCGGCTGCCGATGCCGTCGACGCTCTTGATGGTGACGACGCCCGGGTGCGGCCGCAGCGCCGCCTCGTCCTCGACGACCGACGCGTGCACCTGGTGGAAGACCATGACCTTCTCCGGCAGCCCGTGCACGGCGACCAGCGACGACAGGTAGGCGGCGACGGAGTCGAGCTCGGCGCCGGTCGTGCTGCCGTAGACGTCGCCCGGCACCTCGTCCGGGCCGACCGCCCACTCCGGGTCCAGCGCCAGCCCGACGTCGGGCTCGGTCAGCCACGGCTCGAGCCGGGTGACCTCCTCGAGGAAGCCGGCGCGGCCGGGCTGGACGTTGAGCAGCAGCAGCGCGCCGTGCCGCCGGGCCGCCGCCAGGTAGGCGGCGATGACGTCGTCGGGCTCGTGCGTGCGGTACAGCCCGTCGGCCGCCGGTGACCCGTGCGCGATGACGGTGATCAGCTCGAACACCGGCAGGACGGTGCGGCCGTCGCCGTCGTACTCGGCGGCGATGGCGTCGATCTGCGCGGCCGCGGCGTCCAGGCCGTCCGGGGTGAGCCGGCCGAAGGCCGGCGAGCGGCCGCCGGCGAACCCGACCAGCCGGTGGTCGGGCAGGATCGTCGTCCCGCCGCCGGGGAGCGTGGCCGCCGGCGTGGCCGTCGGCGTCGGGCTGGGCGTGGGCGCGGTCTCAGGTCCCGACGGCGACGGCGTGCGGCTCGCGCCGGGCGGGTCAGCCGGCTCGGCCGTCGCGGCCGATGGCGGTGCGGGCGTGCGTGCCTCGTCCGCGCCGCCACCACCGGTGGCGGCGCACCCGGCCGCCGCCAGAGCGGCGATCGTCAGCAGGAGCAGAGACCCACGCACTCATGGCAGTGTGCCCGGCCGGCCGGGCCGCTATGCGTTCAGCTGAGGTCGTCCTGGCCGGAGAGCGGACGGTAGCCGCGGTCCTGGTTGAGCCGGCCGCGCAGCTCGCGGGCCAGCACTCGCGGCTCGACGTCGATGGCCGAGGTGCGGATGAGGCTCTGCCGCCCGCCGGAGAGGTCGACCGAGACGATGGCGCCGTCGGTCTGCACCTTGCGGACGTCGCGCCACGGGACCCGCCGCCCCACGCCGAACCCCGTCGCGTTGACGAAGCCGTCGTCGTCGAGCACGAGCCGGGTGCCGCGGCCGAACACCCGAAGCACGCCGACCAGCAGGATGACCAGCGACACCACCGCGGCCAGCGCCAGCAGCACCAGCAGCACGGCGCGCAGCCAGCCGTCGAGGTCGATCGCCAGCAGGACGGTCAGCGCGATGGTGACCAGGCCGAGGCCGGCGGCGCCCACCCCGACGCCCCGGACCGCGAGCTGGGTCGGTGGGCCGTAGACCGTGCGCGTCACGGACCCAGTGTGTCACGCGAGCGCAGGTCAGCCTGCCTGTGGGTCAGGCCGTGGAGGCGAGCCGGGCGCGGTTCTCGGCGATGATCCGGCACAGCGGGCACAGGTCGAGCCCGTGCAACCGGCTCCAGCCGGAGAGCGTCGCGCGAGCGTGGTGTGGCGTCGACCCCAGATTGCCGAGGTCGCCGCATTGGTCGCAGACGATGGCCACCCGTGTGCTCATGGTCTCCTACCTGTCCGTCGTGCGCCGCCCCCGGCGCATTCCCCACCCATGTCAAGGATGGCTGACTGACAGTGATGTGGCGAGCAAACTCGCCGGGCGACACGGTCGAACCATCCATGACCTGCATCCAGGCTAGCGAGCACCGGGGTGCGACGAGGGCGAAAACGATCAATTCGCGCGACGCCCGCCGGCGGCCAGTGCGCCGATGGCATCGACGACCGCCGCGAGGCGATGCGCCGGCAGCTCGATCAGCGGCGACTCGAGCACCTGCGGCGGCAGGCCGGACTCGTCGACCATCCGCCGCGCGTCGTTCTTGGTCAGTGGTGCGCCGTCGAGGCGGCGGCTGGCCTTCACCAGCGCCTCGCGGGCCGCCGTGGCGAGGCGCCGGTGGGCGTTGTCCAGGAGGAACCGCCGGGCGACGTCCACCGGCGGCAGGTCGTCGGCGGGGACCGCGACCGCCTCGACGATCGCGTGCCGCTGGTCGGGGGTGCTGCGCCGGAACCGCAGCCGCCACTTGGCGCCGACCAGCCGCTGCAGCTCCTGCTGCCCCGCCTGCGACGTCAGCGCCGGATGGGTGTTCTGGACGGCCAGCGCGAGCCGCCCGACGTCGAGCGCCAGCAGGGTGCGCAGCAGCCACGTGTTGGGGTCGCCGACGAGGTGCGCCGCCACCGCCGCCGAGCGCGCGTTGGGGATCGCGGCCGCCGCCCGTCCGGCGAAGACGTCGGCGAGCGTGATGCCGGCCGGCCCGCCGCTGCCGGACGGCCGCTGCAGGGCGACGAGCGCGCCGACGTCGAACGCCTCGGGCCCCGTGGCGGCGTCGAGCAGCGCCGTCATGACGTCCCGCGCGTCCGGCCGGCCGCCCTCGAGCGACTGGGGACCGTGCGTGTAGATGGTGACCGGCTCCTGTGCCGACCGCGGCAGCGCCTTCCACGTGGCCGCCGTCGGCCGGCAGACGTAGAGGTCGCTGGCGCTGCCGATGGCCTGCGCGCCGTCGTAGCGGTTGAAGTGCGGCAGCATCGCCTCGGTGGCCAGGGACAGTCCGACGATCTCGCGCTGCACCTTCAGCCCCAGCGCCGGCTGATGCCGGCCGTGGCCGTAGGCCATGACCAGCCGGCCGTTCGCGCGGTCGCGGAGGCTCTCCAGGCCACGGGTGAGGAACAGCCGGACGCCCTCGGGCGTGTAGGGCGGGTCGGTGAAGACGAGGTCGCCGGCCTCCCGCGCGCCCGACGGCAGGCCGGCCCGGAAGTCGGCATAGACGGTCCGGATCGGCAGGTCGAGGGCCGCCGCCTGCTCGTCGATATAGGCGAGCAGGTCCTCGTCGAGGTCGGCGACCACGGCGCGCGCCCGCGGGTTGACCAGGCACACCGCGATCGAGGTGAGGTCGTGGTCGCCGATGCAGACCAGCGTCGCGCCGTCGAGGTCGAACGTGCCGTCCAGCCACCACGCGCGGCGCAGGGCCGTGACCGGGGTCGCGGGTACGTGGTCGAGCGCCTGCACCGCCTTGGGTGCCCCGGCGACGACGGCCGCGATGCGGCGGGCCACGTCGTGGGCGGGCAGTGCGTCGGCCGGCCCGGGCAGCGCGGGCCGGTCCAGCCGGTCCAGCGCGAACCGCTCCCGATACGCCGTCCGGGCGCCGGGGCGCACGGTGAACCGGCCGCCGGTCGTCGCCAGGTCGCCGTCCAGTGCGTCGAGCAGCCGTTCGACCTGCCGGCGCGGCACGGCGAAGCGCCGGACGAGGTCGTCGAGCGCGACCGGTCCGGCGACGAGAAAGGCCAGCGCCTCGCGCAGCGGGCGCGCGCCGACGCCGAGCCCCGACACCAGGTCGGCGACACGGTCGATGGCGTCGGCGTTCGAGTCCAAGCGGAGGGCATGGGATTCGAACCCATGAGGACGGAGAGGGCCCCGCCCTAGAACTTTTCAAGAGTTCCCCGTTCGGCCACTCCGGCAGCCCTCCCGGCAGGTGCAAGTGTGCCATGTCCGAGGTGTGGCAGCATCGGCCCGGTGAGCGAGGCCGAGACGCCGCTGCCGGGCGGCCGGGTGGGTGGCGCCGTACGCGTCGGCGACACCGTGCGGCGGCCGACCGGCCCGTGGACGCCGGCCGTGCACGCACTGCTCGCCCGGCTGCGTGCGGCCGGCCTCGACGCCGTCCCCGAGGTACGCGGCATCGACGAGCGGGGACGCGAGGTGCTCGGGCTGATCCCCGGCCGGACCATCGGCCGCGACGAGATCGTCGCCGACGCGCTCCTGGCCGACGGCGTGCGCTGGCTGCGCCGCTACCACGACGCCGTCGCGGACTACCGTCCCCCGGGCGAGGTGACCTGGCGGCACGGGCGCCGCGCGCTGGCCGGCGGCGAGATCGTCTGTCACAACGACCCCGCGGCCTACAACTGGATCGCCGACGGCGACCGCGTCGTCGGCGTGGTCGACTGGGACATGGCCGGGCCGGGCGTCGCGCTCGACGACCTCGCGTTCGTGGCCTGGATGTCGGTGCCGCTGCGCCGCGAGCTTCCGGTGGACGACGTGGCCCGCCGGCTCCGGCTTCTGGCCGCGGCCTACGGCGACGTGACGCCGGAGGCCATCCTCGCGCACGTCCACGTCCGGATGGCCCTGGCCGCCGACCGCATCGAGGCCGGTCAGCGCCGCGGCGACCCGGGGCTGCTGAACCTCGCCGCGATCGGTGAACCCGGCCGCACCCGTGCCGCGCTGGCCGCCCTCGCCGGCCGTGAGCCCGCCATCGCCGCCGCCCTATCGAAGTTGATCTTGGAGTAAAGCCGCCAATGCGGGGCGAAATGTCCGATGGTTACCGGCATTACTCCAAGATCAACTTTGGGCGCGGGCGGGGCGGGGTGGGGTGGGGTGGGGTCGGACGGGGTCAGGGGCCGGTGGCGACGGGGCGGCCGGGGTCGGAGGACCACTGCGACCACGAGCCCGGGTACAGCGTCGCGTCGATGCCGGCGACGGCGAGCGCGGCCACCTCGTGCGCCGCGGTGACGCCGGAGCCGCAGTAGACGCCGATCGGACGGCTGCCGTCGGCCCCGAGGGCGGCGAACCGGGCGCGCAACTCGTCCGGGGGCAGGAACCGGCCGGCCGGGTCGAGGTTGTCCGTCGTCGGGGCGCTCAGTGCGCCGGGGATGTGCCCGGCCCGCGGGTCGACCGGCTCGGTCTCGCCGCGGAACCGCTCACCCGCCCGGGCGTCGAGCAGCACGCCCTCGGCGGCCAGCCCGGCGGCGTCGTCGGCGGACAGCGTCGGCAGTGCGCCGGGCCGCAGTGTCACGTCGCCCTCCGGAGGTGTCACCTCCCCGGACTCCAGCGCGCCGCCGGCCGCCGTCCACGCACTCAGCCCGCCGTCGAGCAGCCGCACATCGATCAGCCCGGCCCACCGCAGCAGCCACCACGCCCGCGCCGCGGACATGCCGCCGAGGTCGTCGTAGGCGACGACGGTGTCGCCGTCGCGCACGCCCCACCGGCGGGCGGCCGCCTGCAGCACGTCGGCGTCGGGCAGCGGGTGCCGGCCCCGTTCCGGGGACGGCGGGCCGGCCAGCTCGGTCTCGAGGTCGGCGTAGACCGCGCCGGGCAGGTGGCCGGCCAGGTAGTGGTCGCGGCCGTGCGGGTCGCCGAGCTTCCAGCGGACGTCGAGCAGGGCGGTGCGCTCCCCCGCCGCCAAGCGGCGGCCCAGCGAGTCGGCGTCGATCAGCACGCTCATGCGTCCACGCTAATTGCAACTCATGGGTTGCGCGACGGCGGCATGACGTGCAATCCTGGGGTTGCAGGAACGATCGAGGAAGGACCACCGATGACCACCGACCGCATCGAACGCGACATCGTCATCGCCGCCGCCCCGCACCGGGTGTGGGAGATCGTCACGCGCGCCGAGCACCTGGGCACCTGGTTCGCCGACGCCGGCGCGGAGATCGACCTGCGTCCCGGCGGCGAGCTGACGCTCACGTGGAAGGAGTACGGCGTCTCGCGCGGCGTCGTCGAGACCGTCGAGCCGTACACCACGTTCGCGTTCCGCTGGGCGCTCGACGACGGCCGGCCGGGCGACGGCAACTCCACCCTTGTCGTCTTCACGCTCACTCCCGACGGCGACGGCACCCGGCTGCGGGTGGTCGAGAGCGGGTTCAGCGAGCTGGCCGGCGGCCCGGACCAGCAGGCGAAGCACGTGGAGCAGAACACCGAGGGCTGGCGCCTGGAGCTGGAGGAGCTGCGCGGTTACGCCGAGTCCGTCGAATCATGAGCCGGTCGCTGCTCGACGCCGTGCTCGTCGCGCTGGCCGAGCCGACCCGGCGGCAGCTGCTCGACCTGCTCGCCGAGCGTGGCGAGGCGAGCGCCAGCACCCTGGCCGGCGCGCTCCCGGTGACCCGGCAGGCGGTCGTCAAGCACCTCGCGGTGCTCGACGACGCCGGCCTGGTCAGCGGCCGGCGGGTGGGCCGCGAGGTGCTCTACCGGACCCGGCCCGAGCGGCTGGCCGAGGCGGCACGCGGCATGAGCGAGCTGGCGACGGCGTGGGAGGCGCGCCTGGCGGCCATCAAGGCCCTCGCCGAGAGCGCCGACCACCACGACGACCGCGCCACACCGAGTTGATCTTGGAGTAATGCCGCCAATCCCGTCCGAAATGTCCGATGGATACCGGCACAACTCCAAGATCAACGGCGCGGCCGGTCAGGGGGACGGGGGCGGCGGGACGTGGCGGGTCCAGGTCTCGTGGGTCGCGATGACGGCCGAGGAGTGGGCGTGGCCGTCGGCGCCGCCGACCTCCGGCCGTCCGAGCACCCGGGCGCCGTCGACCTCGAGCGTGGCGTCGGTGCAGAAGGTCAGCAGGTTGGTCAGCGTCCACGGCACGCCGCCCAGCTGCCACGCCACCGCCTCGCCGGGGCGGGTCTCGACGGGGCGGCTGATCGTCGCGATGACGCGGGTGCCGTCGGCGCCGACCACCTTGGCCCGTGCGTGGTCGGAGCCGATGTGCCACTCGACGACGTCGCACTCGACCGGGTCGCTGATCTCCGGCAACCCGTCCAGCTCGGGGAACCAGCGGCTGAACGTCGCGGCCAGCCAGCCGCCCAGCGACGCGTCGGGGGTGAGCAACCGGACGACGTCGTCGCCGTCGACCCAGACGAGAACGGCGAGGCCGGAGCCCTGCACGCTCCACTCCGCCTCCCAGAGGGAGACGAATCCGGCGCGCGCGTCGGCGCGCATGAGTGTGGCGCTCGGGTTCGCTCCGATGAACTCGACCGGCATTCAGCCGAGCGTAGTGACGTTCAGGTCGTCGTGTGCGAAGGCCGCGCGAATGATCTTCTTGTCGAACTTGCCGACGCTCGTCTTCGGGATCTCCGGCACGACGGCCCAGCGCTCGGGCAGCTGCCACTTCGCCACCTTCGTCGCCAGGAAGTCGCGCAGTTCGGCGACGTCGACCTGTTCGCCCTCCTTCACGACGACGGTGGCCAGCGGGCGCTCGCCCCACTTCTCGTCGGGCACGCCGACGACGGCCGCCTCGACGACGGCGGGATGGGCGGCGAGGTGGCCCTCCAGCTCGACCGAGCTGATCCACTCGCCGCCGGACTTGATGACGTCGCGAGCCCGGTCGGTGAGCCGCAGGTAGCCGTCCGGCGTGATGGTGCCGACGTCGCCGGTGCGCAGCCAGCCCTCGTCGAAGCGCTCCTCGTCGTCGGCTGTCGTATTCTCGCCGGGGTCGCCCCCGCTGGCGCCACCCCCGTAGTACGACCCGGTGATCCACGGGCCGCGCACCTCGAGCTCGCCGACGGACTCGCCGTCCCAGTCGAGCACGTCGCCGTCCGGGCCGACCAGCCGGGCCTCGACCGGTGCGGCGAACCGGCCCTGCGTGAGCCGGTAGCCGTCGACGTCCTCCTCCTTCGCGCCAGCGGGGGGCCGGGAGAACGTGCCGAGCGGGCTCATCTCCGTCATCCCCCAGGCGTGCAGGCCGGTGATGCCGCGCGCGTCCAGGCCGCGCATCAGCGCCTCGGACATCGCCGACCCGCCGACCACGAGGTCGGTCAGCGACGAGATGTCGGCGTCCGGATGCGCCTCGACGTGCTGCAGCAGCCCCACCCAGACGGTCGGCACGCCGGCGCCCTTGTTCGGCCTGGCCGCCTCGATGAACGCGGCCAGCGGCTCCGGGGTGAGGAACCGGTCGGGCATGGCCAGCGACGTGCCGGTGGCGAACGCGGCGTACGGGAGCCCCCAGGCCAGCACGTGGAACTGCGGGACGACGGTCAGCATGAGGTCGCGCGCGGACAGGTCGAACACGTCGGGCAGCGCCTCGGCCAGCGCGTGCAGGTAGATCGAGCGATGGCTGTAGACGACCCCCTTGGGGTGGCCGGTCGTGCCGGACGTGTAACACATGGCGGCCGCGGCGCGCTCGTCGACGTCGGGCCAGTCGTAGGTCACCGGCTGCGCCGCCAGCAGCGTCTCGTAGTCGTGCACGCCGACGCCGCTGCCCTCGAGCACGCCGCGGTCGGCGGCGCCGGCGACGATGACGTGCCGCACCGACTTCAGCGACGGCAGCAGCTTGGCGAACCCCGGCAGCAGCGAGTTGTCGACGATGACGACGCGGTCGGCCGCGTGGTTGGCGGTGAACGCGATCTGCTCCGGGAACAGCCGGATGTTCAGCGGGTGCAGTACGGCGCCCATGGCGGGGACCGCGAAGTACGCCTCGACGTGGCGGTGGTTGTTCCACATGAACGTCGCCACCCGGTCACCGGGCTGGACGCCGAGCGAGGCCAGCGCGCCGGCCAGCCGGGCCGCGCCCCGGGCGATGTCGGCGAACGTCGTCTCGTGCGTCCCGGCGCCGGTCCCCGTGGCCGTGACCACCCGGCTGCCGCCGTGGATCGTCGCGCCGTGCTCGAGCAGCCGGCGCACCTGCAGCGGAACGTCCATCATCGTGCTGGTGATCACGGAGACCTCCCCATCGAGGACCCGGCGACGCCGGCGTCTGTCGCCCTAACCCTGCCGCAGGAATCGGACCGGCGGAAGCCTTGATCCGTACCGCGATTAACCGGCCCGACACACGTCCGCGGTCACGACATCACCTTGTAACCGCCCGCGTCACCTGGTGAAACGCCTGGGGAACACGCTGTCCGCGTTCGCAGGTCGCAACGTCGCGGCTCGGCACGGAAGGGAGGGACGGCACCCCATGGATACCGGAGACACCGCCTGGATACTCGCGTCCACGGCACTCGTCATGCTGATGACTCCCGGCCTCGCGCTGTTCTACGGCGGCATGGTCCGGGCGAAGAGCGTCATCAACATGATGATGATGAGCTTCGGCGCCCTCGGCGTCATCAGCGTGCTGTGGGTTCTGTACGGATACTCGATGGCCTTCGGCACCGACCTCGGCGGCGGCCTCCTGGGCGATCCCGGTGAGTTCTTCGGCCTCTCGGGCCTGATGAGCCCCGACGCGCTGTCGGGCACGATCCCGTCGATGCTGTTCGTCGGGTTCCAGGGCATGTTCGCGGTCATCACCGTCGCGCTGGTGTCGGGCTCGATCGCCGACCGCGCGAAGTTCTGGACCTGGCTGCTGTTCGCGGCCATCTGGGGCACGCTCGTGTACTTCCCGGTCGCGCACTGGGTGTTCGCGTTCGCCGACGGCGACGGCGGCTGGATCGCCGACCGCCTGCTCGCGATCGACTTCGCCGGTGGCACCGCGGTCCACATCAACGCCGGCGCGGCCGGCCTCGCCCTGGCCCTGGTGCTCGGCCGCCGACGCGACTTCGCCAAGGGCGCGCACCGTCCGCACAACCTGCCGCTGGTGATGCTCGGCGCCGGCCTGCTGTGGTTCGGCTGGTTCGGCTTCAACGCCGGTTCGGCGGTCGGCGCGAACGGCGTCGCGGCGGTCGCGCTGGTCAACACCGTCGCGGCGACGGGAGCGGCGATGCTGGCGTGGATCGTGGTCGAGAAGCTCCGCGACGGCCACGCGACGTCGATGGGCGCGGCCTCGGGCACGGTGGCCGGCCTGGTCGCCATCACCCCGGCGTGCTCCGCGCTGAACCCGGTCGGCTCGCTGATCCTGGGCGCGGTGGCCGGCGCGATCTGCTCGCTGGTGGTCGACCTGAAGTTCCGGCTGCGCTACGACGACTCGCTGGACGTCGTCGCGGTGCACCTGGTCGGCGGCCTCGTCGGCACCGTCGCCATCGGCTTCCTGGCCACGGCGGACGCTCCGGCCGGCGTGGACGGCCTGTTCTTCGGCGGCGGCGTCGACCAGCTCTGGCGGCAGGTCGTCGGCGCCGGTGCGGTGCTCGCGTACTCGTTCGTCGTCACCTACGTCATCGGCCTGGTACTGCAGAAGACCATCGGGTTCCGGGTGGACGACGACCACGAGGTGGTCGGCGTCGACCGCATCCACCACGGCGAGTCCGGCTACGAGATCGGCTCCGACGAGCTCTCGGAGGACGTGCTCGCCCGGGCGGCCGCGCCGGCCGCGCCGGCCGCGGCCAAGGAGGCCCCGGCCCCCGGTCGCGCGCTGCCCGCCGGTGGTGACGTCGCCACC
>NZ_QUAL01000135.1 GCF_003579925.1 Jiangella rhizosphaerae
CGCCCCGCGGGCCAGCGCCGCGGCGGCCGCGGCCAGGCCGGCCGGGCCGGCGCCCACGACCCCGACGTCAAACGGCGAGGTGGCCACGGCCGTCTCCCTCCTGGCTGCGGACGATCGAATCGGCGGTCGCCGGCGCCAGGCAGGCGCGCTGGTTGGGGACGTCGTCGATGGTCACCAGGCAGTCGAAGCAGACGCCGATGCCGCAGAACACGCCACGCGGGCGGCCCTCGCGCCGGGTCGTCCGCCAGGACCGCACGCCGGCCGCGACCAGCGCCGCGCCGACGGTCTGCCCGTCGGCGAACGGCACGTGGCGCCCGTCGAACTCGAACTCACTCATGGACCCCCCTACCGAGTTGATCATGGGGAAATCGGGGTTCCACGGCCTCCGGAAGCCCGATTTCTCCATGATCAACTGGGGTGGTGGGGAAGCGGTCGGGGCGGAAGGGCGTGACGTCGAGGTCGGGCTGCTCGTCGGCGATGAGCTGCGCGATCAGCCGCCCGGTGGCGGCGGCCAGGCCGATGCCGGCGCCCTCGTGCCCGCACGCGTGGTACAGGCCGGGCGCCCGCGGGTCCGGCCCGATGACCGGCAGGTGGTCGGGGCAGTACGGACGGAAGCCGCGGTAGGTGCGGATGACCTGTACCCCGGCGAGGACGGGGAACAGCGCGACCGCCTGCGCGGCCAGCGCCCGCAGCACCCGCACCGACAGCGTGCGGTCGTAGCCGACCCGCTCGCGGCTGGCGCCGATGAGGATCGTGCCGGCCTCGGTGCCCTCGACGACGGGCGAGGTCTGCAGGTCGGCGTCGTCGCTGGCGACGTCGGCGACGTACTCGGCGGCGTAGACCTTGTGGCGGACGATGCGCGGCAGCGGCTCGGTGACCAGGATGAACCCGCGCCGGGGCAGCACCGGCACGTCCACGCCGGCCAGCGACGCGATCTCGCCGCCCCAGGTGCCGGCGGCGTTGACGACGGCGCCGGCGGGCAGGTCGCCGGCCGTCGTCCGGACGCCCACGACGCGGTCGCCGGAACGCAGGAACCCGGTGACCTCGACGCCCGTGCGCACCGTCGCGCCGCGCGCCCGGGCCGCCCGCAGCAGCCGGGCGGCCGCCAGCATCGGCTGGACCTGCGCGTCGCCGGGGTACAGCACGCCGCCGGCCAGTGACGGCGTCAGGTGCGGCTCGTGCTCGGCCAGGTCCCCGGCCAGCACGACGTCCGTCTCGACCCCGGCCTCCCGCTGCGACGCGGCCAGCGACACCAGCGCGTCGAAGCCGGCGGGCGTGGATGCGACCACCAAGCCGCCCTTGGGGTCGTACTCGAACCCGCCCACCTCGACGGCCAGCTCTCGCCAGAGGCCGGACGAGAGCAGCGCGAGGTCGAGCTCGGCGCCGGGCGGCTTGTCCGAGACCAGGATGTTGCCCTCGCCGGCGCCGGTCGTGCCGCCGGCGACGGAGCCGCGGTCGACGACGGTGACCGACCGGCCCGACCGCGCGGCGTACCAGGCGGTGGCGGCGCCGACGACGCCGGCGCCGACCACCACGACGTCGGCGGCGTCAGCGGGCACCGGGCGGTCCTCCGGGGGTCAGACCGCCCGCGACGTGCGCCTCCGTCGCCTCGATGCTCCCGGGGCCCTCGGCCGCGGGGGTCAGCTCGACCTCCTCCGGCTTCACCTCGTGCGGGGTGATCTTCCCGGCCAGGATGTCCTCGGCGTAGTGGCAGGCGACCTTGTGCCCGGGCGCGACCAGCGGCAGCTCGCGCAGCGTCGGACGCTCGGTGTCGCACCTGCTCGCCTGCTTCCACGGGCAGCGGGTGTGGAACCGGCAGCCGGCCGGCGGGTTCGCCGGCGACGGCAGGTCGCCCTGCAGCAGGATGCGGCTGCGGGTCTCCTCGACGTTCGGGTCGGGCACCGGTACCGCGCTCATCAGCGCCTTCGTGTACGGGTGCAGCGGCTGGCGGTAGAGGTCGGCGGACGGCGCCTGCTCGACGATGCCGCCGAGGTACATGACGGCGACCGTCTTGCTGATGTGCCGGACGACGGCGAGGTCGTGCGCGATGACGACGTAGGTGAGCGAGAACCGCTCCTGCAGCTCCTTGAGCAGGTTGATCACCTGCGCCTGGATCGACACGTCCAGCGCGGACACCGGCTCGTCGGCGATGATCAGCGCCGGGTTCAGCGCGAGCGCACGCGCGATGCCGAGGCGCTGCCGCTGCCCGCCGGAGAACTCGTGCGGGTACCGGTTCACCACCGACTCCGGCAGCCCGACGACGTCGAGCAGTTCGCGCACGCGCTTGGCGTGCCCGGCCGAGCCGCCGGGAAACTTGTGCGCCCGCAGCGGCTCGGTGAGCAGCGACTCCACGCTCTGCCGTGGGTCCAGGCTGGCCATCGGGTCCTGGAAGACCATCTGGAACTGGCGGCGGACGGCGCGCATCCGGCGCTCGCTGAGCGACAGGATGTCCTGGCCGTCCAGTTTGACTGAGCCCTTCGTCGGCTCGATCAGCCGCATCACCGCGCGACCCAGCGTCGACTTGCCGCAGCCGGACTCGCCGACCAGCCCGAACGTCGTGCCGGCCTCGATGTCGAGGTCGACGCCGTCGACGGCCTTGACGGCGCCGACGGTGCGCTGGAACAGCGTCCCGGCCTTGATGGGGAAGTGGACCTCGAGGTCGCGGACTTCGAGCAGGCTCACCGGGCCACGTTCCCTTCGTGCAGGATCACGTCCTCGCCGACCGGCCGCACGCAGCGGACCGGGTGCGGCACGATCGGCGTGCCGAGTTCGGCCACCGGCGGCGGACCGGACAGGCATTCCGCCACCGCCCGTTCGCAGCGCGGCTGGAAGGCACATCCACGGTCCCACGGGACGGTGTCGCGCGCCGAGCCGGGGATGGTGTGCAGCAGGTCGGCCGGATCGTCGTCGTCGATGCGCGGGATCGACTGCAGCAGGCCGTCGGTGTACGGGTGCGACGGCCGGGCGAACAGGTCCTTCGTGCCCGCCGACTCGACGATGCGGCCGGAGTACATGACGTGGACGTCGTCGCAGAGGCCGGCGACGACGCCGAGGTCGTGGGTGATCATGATCATTCCGCAGCCGCTCTCGGCGACCAGCATGCGCAGCAGGTCGAGGATCTGCGCCTGGATGGTGACGTCGAGCGCCGTCGTCGGCTCGTCGGCGATCAGCAGCTTCGGCCGGCAGGCGATCGCGATGGCGATCATCACCCGCTGGCGCATGCCGCCGGAGAGCTGGTGCGGGTACTCGCCGAGCCGGCGGACCGGGTCGGGGATGCCGACCCGGCGCAGCAGCTGCTCGGCCTCGGCCTTCGCCTCGCCCTTGCCGAGCCCCGCGTGCCGGGTGAGCACCTCGGTCAGCTGCCGGCCGACGGTGACCACCGGGTTCAGCGACGTCATCGGGTCCTGGAAGATCATCGCGACGTCGCGGCCGCGGACGTCGCGCAGGTCGCGCTGGTCCATCGAGGTCAGCTCGTTGCCGTCCAGCGTGACGGTGCCGCCGACGGTCACGCCGCGCGACGGCAGCAGGCCCATGACGGCCAGCGACGTCACGGACTTGCCGGACCCGGACTCGCCGACGATGCCGACGGACTGGCCGGCGGCGACGTCGAAGCTGACGCCGTCGACGGCGCGCACCGGCTGCTGGCCGGAGCGCGTGAAGGTGACGGACAGGTCGCGCACTTCGAGCAGGCTCATGTGGTCGTCACCGCCGGAACTTCGGGTCGAGGGCCTCGCGCAGCGACTCGCCCACGAGGGTGAAGCCGAGCGCGGCGAGGACGATGGCCAGGCCGGGGTAGATCGCCAGCATCGGCGCCGACGTCAGCGTCTCCTGCGCGTCGGTGAGCATGCGGCCCCACTCCGGCGCGGACGGGTCGCTGCCGGACAGGCCGAGGAACGCCAGCCCGGCCGCCTCGACGATGGCCAGCGCCAGCGTCAGCGTGCCCTGGACGATGACCGGGGTGAACGAGTTCGGCAGCACGTGCCGGAACACGATCGCCGAGCGCGAGATGCCCAGCGACCGCGCGGCGAGCACGTAGTCGGCGCCGCGCTGCCCGAGCATCTCGCCGCGCAGCAGCCGGGCGAAGATCGGCACGTTCACCACGGCGATCGCGATCATCACCGACGTGAGGCTCTGGCCGAGCATGGCCGCGACGGCGATGGCGAACAGCAGGCCCGGCACCGACAGCATGATGTCGACGAAGCGCATGACGACGGTGTCGACCCAGCCGCCGAACGCCCCGGCCAGGACGCCGAGCGCGATGCCGGCGACGGCACCCAGCGCCAGCGACACGACGCCGATGAGCAGCGACTGCCGGGCGCCGTAGATGATGCGGGAGAACACGTCGCGGCCGAGCGGGTCGATGCCCAGCCAGTGCTCGGCGGACGGGCCCGGGTACTGGCCCGGCCGGACCTGATCCAGCCACGAGTTGTCCGTGGGGGAGTACGGCGCGATCAGTGGCGCGAAGATCGCGACGAGCACGAAGATGCTGATGAGCACCATGCCCACGACCGCCATCGGGTTGCGCACCAGCCGGTGCAGGGCTTCGCGGCCCAGGCTGGACGGCGGCCGCGCGGCCGCCTCCGTCGTGGCCGGGGCCGGACCGCCCGGCTCGCCGGCGACCACCTCGTTGACGCTCATGAGACCCTCACCCGCGGATCGAGCAACCCGTAGACCAGGTCGACGATCATGTTGATGACGACGTAGACGACGGCGATGACCAGGATGAACCCCTGAATGGTCGGGAAGTCGCGCTGCACGATCGCGTCGGCCATGAACTTGCCGACGCCGGCGAACGCGAACACGGTCTCGGTGAGCACCGCGCCGGCCAGCAGGACGCCCAGCTGCAGGCCGATCACCGTCGTGACCGGCAGCATCGCGTTCTTCAGGACGTGCCGGCGGGTGATGGTGCCCGGCAGCAGGCCCTTGGCCTCGGCGGTGCGCACGTAGTCCTCGTTGACGACGTTGAGGACCGACGCCCGGGTGATGCGGACGATCACCGCGAGCGGGATCGACGACAGCGCCAGCGCCGGCAGGATCAGGTGCTGGATGGCGTCCCAGCTGGCGTCCAGGTTGCCGGTGACGATGCCGTCGAGGACGTAGAACCCGGTGGGATGCTCCGCCCGGGCCCTCGGGTCGGCCCGGCCGGCCGTGGGCAGCCAGCCGAGCTCGACCGAGAAGACGTACTTGAGCAGGTAGGCGAGGAAGAAGATCGGGATCGTCACGCCGAGCAGCGAGCCAGTGACGGCGACGCTGTCGATCCAGGTGCCGTACCGCCGGGCCGCCAGGTACCCGAGCGGTATCCCGACGCAGACGGCGATCAGCAACGCCGCGACGGCCAGCTCGATGGTGGCGGGGAACCGGCGCAGCATCTCGTCGATGACCGGCTGCCCGGTCTGCAGCGACGCGCCGAAGTCGAGCCGGACGGCCCGCCCCAGGAACTGCAGGTACTGCTCCCAGAGCGGGCGGTCCAGGCCCAGCTGCGATTCGATCGCCGCGACGGCTTCCGGCGTGGCCCGTTCTCCCAGCAGCGCTTGTGCCGGACCGCCGGGAAGGGCGCGGACCCACGCGAACAGCAGGACCGACAGACCCAACAGGATCGGAACGAGCAGGAGAAGGCGCCGGACGATGAATCTCAGCACGTGTCGATCAGCCCTCGATGTCGACCAGCTTGAAGTACTCGAGGCTGACCGGCGACGGCGTGTAGCCCGTGATGTCACCGGCGAGCGCGAGCAGCGGCTGGTTGTGGACGAACGGAACGCCGGGGATGTAGTCGTAGAGGAGCTGGTTGATCTCCTCGTACAACGGCTCGCGCTCGGCCTGGTCGGTCAGCGTCAGCGCCTCGTTCAGCTTGGCCTGGATGGTGGGGTCGGTGAAGCCGAACTCCGGCCGGTCCTGGCGGAAGAACGTGCCGATGAAGTTGTCCGGGTCGGCGTAGTCGCCGGTCCAGCCCAGCAGGTGCAGCTGGCCGAGGCCGTCGCCCTGGATGTTCTGCAGGTAGTCAGGCGTCCACGGCACCGTCTTCGGCACGATGGTGAAGCCGACGGCCTGCAGGTCGGCGGCGAACGACTCGTACACGGCCTGCGGGTCCGGCATGTACGGCCGGGACACGTCGGACGGGTACCAGAACTCCAGCGTCAGGTTGGTCTCGCCGGACTCCTCGATCAGCTGGCGCGCGAGGTCGGGGTCGTACTCGTAGCCCTCGATGCTGTCGTTGTAGCCCCACTGGTCCGGCGGGAGGAACTGGTTGGCGACGACGGCCCCCTCCGGGTACGCGGCGTCGAGCAGCCCCTGCCGGTTCAGCGCGTGGGCGATGGCCTGGCGGATCTTCGGGTTCTGGAAGATCGGCAGCTTGTTGTTGAAGCCGACGTAGCCGACGTTGAACGCCGGGCGCTCGACGACCTGGTCGCCGGCGCCCTCGATGGCGCCGATGTCGGCGGCGTTGACGCCCTCGTAGGCGTCGATCTCACCGGCCTGCAGCGCCTGGAGGCGGGCGGTCGGGTCGGCGATCGGCCGGAAGATGATCTCGTCCAGCGCGGGCGCCTCGCCCCAGTAGTCCTCGTTGCGCTCGAGCACCAGGCTCTCGCCGCGGTCCCAGCTGACGAACTGGAACGGGCCGGTGCCCGCCACGACCTCGGAGCCGAAGCCGCCGCTGTAGGTGAACGAGTCGCCGGTGGCCTCGATCTCGGTGCCGCCCTCCTCGATGGCCTTCGGGCTGGCGATCGAGAACGCCGGCAGCACCAGGCCGGCCAGCAGCGCCGACGACGGCTCCGTCAGCGTCAGCGTGGCGGTGAGCTCGTCGGTCGCCTCGCACGACTGGTAGCGGCTGGTGTCGGGTGCGGAGTCGATCTCCTTGGTGGCGAAGCCGCCGAAGATCGTCTGCCAGTAGTAGGTGACGTCGCCGCTCTGCGCGGGGCCGGTGAAGTTGTACCAGCGGTCGAAGTTGAAGCAGACCGCCTCGGCGTTGAACGGCTCGCCGTCGTGGAACGTGACGCCGTCGCGCAGGTGGAAGGTGTAGGTGAGCCCGTCGGGGCTGATCTCCCACTCCTCGGCCAGGCCGGGGACGACCTCGGTGGTGCCGGGCTCGAGCGCGACCAGCGTCTCGTAGATCTGGAAGATCACCCGGAACGACTCGCCGTCGGAGACGTAGGCGGCGTCGAGGGTCTTGGGGTCCTCGGACGCGCCGAAGATGAAGGTCTTCGGGTCGCCGCCGTCGCCGCTGCCGGTGTCACCCGAGCCGGAATCCTCGCCGCCACAGGCTGCGGCCAGCAGCCCTACGGCGGCGGTGAGGGCGACGAGTCGCCCTGCCTTGCGGTGCACACGCATTGGTCCTCCTTGGTTCGACATGCGACAAAGCCGAGAGGGGCGGCCGGCTCACGGGTCTGGCGTCAGGACGCGCACTGCGCCTGTGGCAGGCTTGAAGGAACGACCGGCACGGGCGTCCCGCAGCACCACAGAGCACAGATCTACCATCGAAGCGGGCACAGTGCGATGTGCTATTGCACTACTGTGTCCTAATCGTAACGCGGGCCATTGCCCCGGTTTGTCCCGGCGATTCGGCGGCCCGGACGCCGCAGTCCACCAGTGTTGATCTTGGAGTTGTTCGGCCATCTCACGGACATTTCACCCGGGAATTGCCGAACAACTCCGAGATCAACGCCGCTCAGTCCCTCGGTGGGGTCGCGGACGGTGCTGAGACTCAGGCGGCTTGTTCAACGTGACCGGTGACAGTACAATGTCACCCTCGCTCCGCCCATACCGGCACAGAATCACCGCATCCCGGCGTCGCCGTCCGGTGCCGCCGTCCCGCACCGCCGCCGAGGAGGATCTGTGTCTCCGACATCGTCGCGACGCGTCCGGATGCGGGCGCCGCTGATCGCCGTGGCCGCGTCCGCGCTGCTCTTCCCGCAGCTCGCCGGCGCCGAGGACGTCAGTCCGTCCGGCGCCCCGCCGCTCGTCCCGATCGACCCGCAGGACTGGGACAACCAGTACGACCTCACCTGGGACGACTTCGTCCCGGTGCCGGGCGTCGACTGGACCAACCCGGACCGGCGGCCGTCCGTCGACACGTGGCGGGCCGCGCTCGTCCTCGTCGACTACCCGAACATGCCGTTCCAGATCACCCAGCCCGAGGGTTCCACCATCTTCGGCACCCCGATCGGCGTCGGCGACGTGCCGCGCGAGGACGTGCCGGAGTTCTACCGCGACCTGCTGAACACGCCGAGCGACCTCAACCACCGGCAGACGCTGCACTCGTACTGGATGGAGGACTCCTACGGCCAGTACGGCGTGGAGGTCGACGCCTTCGGGCCGTTCCGGATGCCGCGCCACCACTTCGAGTACGGCAACTCGCCGTACGGCAACGCCGCCAGCTGCCCGCCCGGCTACACCTGCGACGGCAACTTCACCCGCGACGCGCGCGCCCAGTACGAGGCCAACGTCCCGGCCGAGGTGCGTGCCCAGTACGACCTGGTGTTCTTCATGGGCGCCGGCCTGGACGAGTCCACCGCCTGGCAGGTGTTCGGCGAGATGATGTTCGACTCGCCGGAGGACGTGCCCGACGAGTGGGGCCCGCCGGCCGAGTTCGACCCCGACGGCGTCATGACGAACTGGATGCCGACCCGCTACATCCCGTGGACCACGTGGGCGGCCGGCTCGTTCACCTGGGCCAGCGCCGGCGGCGGCAGCGCGAACATGGCGGAGTCGTCGGGCACCGCGGGCTTCGCGCACGAGTTCAGTCACCTGCTCGGCATCGGCGACAACTACAACGGCGCGTTCGCGGTGCCGGCCCAGCGCACGTTCACCGGGCAGTGGGACATGATGAGTCAGGGCTCCTGGAACGGCCCCACCGGCATGCACACCCGCTGGAAGGTGCCGGCCGACGGCGGCTCGACGGTCGGGCCGCACCACAGCATCCGCAACAAGCTCGAGCTCGGCCTCATCGACACCGACGACATCGTCGACCTCAGCCGCACCGGGCTGGCGTCGTCCGGCGTCGTCGTCGCGAAGGTGCGGGCGCGGGCCGCCGGGCCGCGCGAGGACGAGCTGCTCGGCGTGCGGATCCGGCTCGACGGCGCCGCCCCGGTCGACCGCACGCCGCCGTGCCACCCGTCGACGCACGGGCCGGAGTGCATGGGCCAGAGCGACTACACCCATTACACGCTCGAGGTCGTGCAACAGCTCGGCGTCGACTCGTACACGCCCGGCAACGGCGTGCTGATCTACAAGAACAAGGACCGCGCCAGCAACTGCGGCACGGCCAGCTGCTTCTCGTGGCTGATCGACCCCAACCCCGAGGACATCGGGATGGTCGACTTCTACCAGCCCGACGGCACGCCGCGGATGGTCGTCACCGGCGACCCGCGCCAGGTCAACGACGCGACGTTCAACGCGGGCACGCACTCGGGCACGGCCTACGAGTGGGTCGACGAGCCCAACCGGCTGCACTTCTACGTCGTCGACGTCGAGGAGGATGCGGACGGCGTGCGGACGTACACCGTCGCCGTCCGCTCGCTCGACGGCGCCGGGCCGCAGCAGCGCGGCGTCGCGCTCGCGCCGGGCGAGGCGAGCCGGCACACCCCGGGCAAGGCGGCCACCTGCACGTTCCCGCTGTCGAACACGGGGACGACCGCCCCGGTCGACGCGTCCGCCCACCCGGGCGACGTCACCGACGAGGTGGCGGCCGACGTCTACCGCCTGTCGGTGACGTCGTCCGGCGCCGGTTGGGACGCCGAGCTGTACAACGAGCTGGCCGCGAGCCGGTTCGGCGGCACCGTCGAGGTGCCGGTGTACGTCACCCGCTCGCCGGGGGCGGTCCGGTCGACCACCGTCACGCTGACCGCGGCCTCCGAGAGCGACCCGTCGGCGACGGCGACGGCCACCTGCGTGGTCGACGTCGCCGCCACCACGACGCGCTGAGACCGGCCGGCCGGACGCCTTCCGCAGCGCGCCCGGCCATCCGGGGGCGTGACGTGAAGTGTGCAATGTCGTATTTTATCCAGAATACGTGAGGAGAGCGCATGCGCATGAGGCTCAACGGAACGAGCGTCGCGAGGCGGTGGCGGCTGGGCTTCGCCGCGGCCGCGGTCACGACGCTCGTCGTCGGCATGGCGGGCGCCGGTCAGGCGGCGCCGCCGGACTTCGAGGTCCAGCCGATCGACCCGCAGAACTGGAAGAACCAGTACGACATGACCTGGGACGACTGGACCGACATCCCGGGCACCGAGTGGAACGACCCGGACGTCAAGCCGAGTGAGCGCGGGCTGCGGATCGCGCTGGTGGCCGTCGACTTCCCGGACCAGCCGTTCGTCATGACGCAGGAGAAGCAGACGGACCTGTTCGGCAACCCGCAGATCGACCCGATCTCGCGGGACGAGGTGCCGCAGTTCTACCACGACTTCTACATGATCCCGAACGAGTACAACCACGGCCGGACCATCCACGAGTACTGGATGGAGCAGAGCCGCGGCCGGCTCGGCGTCGACGAGATGGACGTCTTCGGCGCCTACCAGGTGCCGCGGAACCTGTTCGAGTACGGCCTCAACGAGTGGGGCCAGCAGTCCGCCTGTCCTGAGGGCTTCACCTGCAACGGGAACCTCGACCGCGACGTCGACACGGTCTGGAAGGCCGACCTCGCCGCGAAGGGCATCCCGTGCCCGGACAGTCGCTGCGGCTACGACGTCATCCTGCGGGTCTACGCCGGGTACGACGAGACCAGCATCTGGCAGGAGTACGGCGAGATGATGTTCAACTCCAAGGAGGACATCCCCGAGGAGTGGGGCCCGCCGGCCTCGGTCGACCCGGACAACGAGATGCCGAACTGGGCGCCCACGCGCTACGTCGAGTGGACCTCGTGGCGCGCCGCGGCCCAGCAGTGGGGCCTCTCGTCGATCCGCCAGGCGGAGAGCTCGGGCACCATCACGCACGAGATGGGGCACTTCTTCTTCCGCATCGGCGACAACAACAACAACCCGTTCACCAACCGGCAGAACCCGCCGCAGCCGTTCCACCGGGTGGGCTCGGCGCCGTGGGACATGATGGACCGCGGCTCGTTCAACGGCCCCGGTGGTCACCACATGCGCTGGGTCGTCCCGCCGAACATGGGCGGCTGGTCGCCGTCGGGCCTGATGCTGCGCAACAAGATCCACGCGGGCATCGTCGCGAAGGAGAACGTCCTGCAGGTCAGCCGTGAGGCGCTGGCCGACACCGGCGTCGTGGTCGACGAGGTGACGGCGCGCGCCGTCGATCCCGGTCCCGAGGGCACCTCCGGCATCAAGATCGACCTGGACGGCGAGGGCCGCCCGGACCGCACGCCGGACTGCGACATCGACACCGACCCCTTCTGCCACGGCAACACCGGCTGGGACCACTACACGATGGAGGTCGTCGACCGGATGGGGTTCGACTCGTTCAACCCCGACACCGGCGTCATCATCGCGAAGAACAAGACCCGCGAGAGCAACACCTGCGGCTACAACTGCTTCAACTGGGTCATCGACGCCAACCCGCAGGACATCGGGCTGGTCGACTTCTACAAGCCCGACGGCACCCCCGTCATGGCCACCATCGCCGACCACCGGCAGCTCAACGACGCCGCGTTCCACGCCGGGACGAACTCCGGCTCGGAGTACGAGTACGTCGACGAGGCCAACCGCCTGCACTTCTACGTCGTCGACCTGGAGCGCGACGAGGACGGCGTGCTGTCGTACACGCTGGCCGT
Source organism: Jiangella rhizosphaerae (assembly GCF_003579925.1). Classification (GTDB taxonomy): domain Bacteria; phylum Actinomycetota; class Actinomycetes; order Jiangellales; family Jiangellaceae; genus Jiangella; species Jiangella rhizosphaerae. Next base: position 11,717 of record NZ_QUAL01000135.1, read on the forward strand.
CCGGTCGCTGGACGGGTCCGGCGACCAGGAGCGCGGCGTGTCGCTCGGCGAGGGCGAGGTCACCGGCCTGCGCACCAGCCAGGCGGCGCAGTGCACGTTCCCGCTGACCAACACCGGCGAGGAGGCCACGAACGCGGCCGGCCACGTCAGCGACGTCAGCGACAAGGTGAACAACGACGTCTACCGGCTTTCGGTCGACTCCAGCGGCCAGGGCTGGACCGCCGAGCTCGACAACGCGCTCACCACGGCCCGCGCCGGTGAGACCGTCGAGGTCCCGGTGTACGTCACGCGCGAGCCCACCGCGGCTCGGGACACCACGGTCACCCTCACCGCCACGTCGGAGAGTGACCCGTCGGCCACGCAGCAGATCAGCTGCACCGTGGCCGTGAAGGACACCAACCCCCGGCGGTGACGCCGGTCGTCCTGACCCCATGACGGCCGGCCCGGGCCCGTCCACGCGACGGGCCCGG
>NZ_QUAL01000136.1 GCF_003579925.1 Jiangella rhizosphaerae
CACCCGGGCGGCGCTCGGTGCGACGGCGGCCGCGTCGCTGGTCGCCGCCCTGCCCCGGCCGGCCGGCCGCCAGGCCGCTGGATCGGCCGGCGCCGGACGGGACTCGTCGCCCCGCTGGAGCTCTGCCGTCTTTTCCGCCAGCAGAGCTCCATCGCGCGATGGAGCTCTGCGGTCTCATCGGACAGCAGACCTCCAGTGGGGCGGAGGGTCTCCGCTGCCTGCGGGTTTCTCCGCCCGGCGGGCGGCGGCGGCCGGGTTCGCGGGGTTGTACGCGGCGACGGTGGGACGCGCGCAGCTCGGCGCGGCCCGGCAGCCCGACGCGGGGACGGTGCGGTCGGCGACCGGTGCCGGGGTGCGCGGCGTGATCCCGCTGCAGGCGGCGCTGCTCGCGCGGGCCGGAGCGGTGGCGCTGGCCGGCGCCGTCGTCGGGATCGGCCCGGCGGTGCGAGCGCTGTCGAAGGTGGTGTCGCCGACATGAGCGACAACCCGCGGACCCTGCGGTTCGGTTACGGCACGAACGGGTTCGGCAGCCACCGGCTGGACGACGCGCTCGCCGTCATCGCCGGCCTCGGCTACGACGGCGTCGCGCTGACGGTCGACCACCCGCACCTGGACCCGTTCGCGCCGAACCTGTCCGCGCGCACCGTCGCGGTCGGGCAGCGGCTGGCCGAGCTGGGCCTGGACGTCGTCATCGAGACCGGCGCGCGGTACGTGCTGGACCCCTGGCGCAAGCACGAGCCGAACCTGGTGTCCGACACCGGCCGGGAGCGGCGCGTCGACCTGCTGTGCCGGGCGGTCCGGATCGGCGCCGAGCTGGGCGCGGAGGCGGTGTCGTTCTGGTCCGGCACCCTGCCCGGCGGCGTCGGCGCCGACGAGGGCTGGCGGCGGCTGACGGCAGGCGTCGCGGCCGTGCTGGAGGAGGCCGACCGACGCGGCATGGTGTGCGCGTTCGAGCCCGAGCCCGGCATGTTCGTCGACACCGTCGCCGGGGTGCTGGAGCTGCGCAAGCGGCTCGGCGACCCCGAACACCTGCGGGTGACGCTGGACATCGGGCACGTCGTCGCGAACGAGGCGGGCACCGTCGCCGACTGCGTGCACCAGGCCGGCGACCTGCTGGCGAACGTCCAGCTCGACGACATGGTCGAGGGCGTGCACGAGCACCTGGAGTTCGGCGAGGGCGAGGTCGACCTGCCCGCGGCGCTGGGCGCGCTGCTCGACGTCGGCTACGGCGGGCTGGCCGCCGTCGAGCTGCCGCGGCACGGGCACGCCGCGCCCGCCGTCGCGCGCCGCTCGCTGGAGGCACTGAAGGCCGCGCAGGCCGAGGCGCTGGCCGCACGGGGGACCGCACAGGGATACGGGGGAGAGGAAGGAGCGTCATGAGCGCGACGATCGATCGGACCCCGCATCTGGACCAGGCCGCCCGCGAGCGGCTGGCCGAGCTGCTCGCGGAGGTCGAGAGCGACCCCCGGCGGATCTCGGTGCTGTTCCCCGCGGTCGGACGGCGGGTGGCCCGCGGGCCGTCCAACCCGGCCGACCCCGACGGGCTGCGCAGCCCCCGGCTGGAGGACGAGGCCCGCGCGGCGCTGCTGCTGACCGCCGCCGCCCGGCTGGAGCCGGCCGCGCTGGTCGAGGAGGTCGGTCAGCTGTACCGGTACGGCGACGCCGACGAGAAACGGGCGGTGCTGCGGGCGCTGCCCCAGCTCGACATCGGCGACGCCGGGCTGCCGCTGGTGGCCGACGCGCTGCGCACCAACGACGTCCGGCTGGTCGCCGCCGCGCTCGGGCCGTACGCCGCCCGGCACCTCGACGCCGCGGCCTGGCGGCAGGGCGTGCTCAAGTGCCTGTTCGTCGGCGTGCCGCTGGACGCCGTCGCCGACCTCGACGCGCGTACCGACGAGGAGCTGGCCCGCATGGTCGCCGACTACGGCAACGAGCGGGTGGCCGCCGGGCGGTCCGTCCCGAGCGACGCCTGGCGCATCCTCGGCCGCCATCCCGAGGCGGTCGCCGGCCGCTTCCCCGTCCCGTCCGAGCCGAGCGCCGGGGAGGCCTGATGCGCATCTTCGACCCCCACATCCACATGACGTCGCGCACCACCGACGACTACCAGCGCATGTACGCCGCCGGCGTGCGGGCGATCACCGAGCCGGCGTTCTGGCTCGGCCAGCCGCGCACCAACGTCGGCTCGTTCGTCGACTACTTCGACGCGTTGGTCGGCTGGGAGCGGTTCCGGGCCGCGCAGTTCGGCATCCGGCACCACTGCACGATCGCGCTGAACCCGAAGGAGGCCAACGACCCGCGCTGCCACGGCGTCCTCGAGGTGCTGCCGCGCTACCTGGCCAAGGACGGCGTCGTCGCGGTCGGTGAGCTGGGCTTCGACTCGATGACCGACGACGAGGAGAAGGTGTTCGTGCGGCAGCTGGAGCTGGCCGGCGAGCACGACCTGCCCGTGCTGGTGCACACGCCGCACCGGGACAAGGCCGCCGGCACCCGGCGGACGCTGGAGCTCGTCGCGGCCAGCGGGCTGCCGCCGGAGCGGGTGCTGGTCGACCACCTCAACGAGACCACGGTCGGCATGGTCGCCGACTCCGGCTGCTGGATGGGGTTCTCGATCTACCCGGACACCAAGATGGACGAGCACCGGATGGTCCGCATCCTCGCCGACCGCGGGCTGGACCGGATGATCGTCAACTCCGCCGCCGACTGGGGGCACAGCGACCCGCTGAAGACCGTCAAGACCGGCCGGGCCATGCTCGCCGAGGGGTTCACCGCCGACGACGTCGACCGCGTGCTCTGGCAGAACCCCGTCGCGTTCTACGGGCAGAGCGGCCGCCTGCTGCTCGACGAGGTCGACCTCGCCGGCACCGAGCGGACCGCGACGTTCCAGGGCAACTCCATCCTGCGCGGCCAGCGGCCGGAGGCGTGATGCGGTTCCGGCACGCCGACGGCAGCGTCGTGCACCTCGCGTACTGCACGAACGTCCACCCGACCGAGGACGTCGAGGCGCTGCTGGACCAGGTGACGCGGTACGGCGCGGGCGCGCGCTCACGGCTCGGGGTGTCCCGGCTGGGGCTGGGCCTGTGGCTGCCCGCGCCGGTGGTCGCACGGCTGGCGTCCGAGGCCGGCCGCCGCGACCTGGACCGGCTGCGCACGACGCTCGCCGCCGGCGGGTTGGAGGTGGTGACGCTCAACGCGTTCCCGTACCAGGGCTTCCACGACCCGCGGGTGAAGCTGGGCGTCTACCACCCGGACTGGCTGACGACGCAGCGGCTGACCTACACGCTGGGCTGCGCCCGGGTGCTGGCGGCGCTGCTGCCCGACGACGCCGTCCGCGGCAGCGTGTCCAGCCTCCCGCTGGCCTGGCGCACGCCGTGGGACGACGCGCGGCGCGGGCTCGCGGCGGACCGGCTGGCGCAGCTGGCCGACGGCCTGGCCAAGATCGAGGCCGACACCGGGCGGACGATCCGGGTGGCGCTGGAGCCCGAGCCGGGCTGCGTCGTCGAGACCATCGACGGCGCCGTCGCCCAGCTCGGCGCCGTCGACACCGACCGCATCGGGATCTGCCTGGACGCCTGCCACCTGGCGACGCAGTTCGAGGAGCCCGTCGACGCGCTGTCCGCGCTGGCGGCGGCCGGGCTGCCCATCGTCAAGACGCAGGCGTCGGCGGCCCTGGAGATCGCCGACCCGTCCGACCCGGCGGCGCGCAGGGCGCTGGCCCCCTACGCCGAGGACCGGTTCCTGCACCAGACCCGGGCACGGACCCGCGGCCGCATCGTCAGCGCCGACGACCTGCCGGCGGCGATGTCGTCGGCGGCGTTCCCCGACGACGGCCCGTGGCGGGTGCACTTCCACGTGCCCGTGCACGAGCAGCCGGAGCCGCCGCTGGCCGCCACCCAGCAGCACCTGACGGCGACGCTGCGCGGGCTGTTCGGCGGCGAGCACGCGGTGACCGACCACGTGGAGGTCGAGACGTACACCTGGTCGGTGCTCCCCCCGGGGCGCCGGCCGGACGGGCCGGACGGCCTGGTGGCCGGGCTGGCGGCGGAGCTGCGCTGGGTCGCCGACCGGATGGTCGAGATCGGTATGGAGGAGATCGCGTGACGAACAAGCTGCTGGTGCTCGACGTCGTGGGCCTGACCCCGCGGCTGCTGGAGCACACCCCGAACCTGCGGGCGATCGCCGGCGACGGCTGGCAGGCGGCGCTGGGCACGGTCCTGCCGGCAGTGACCTGCTCGGTCCAGTCGACGTTCCTCACCGGCGCGATGCCGCGCGACCACGGCATCGTCGGGAACGGCTGGTACTTCCGCGACCTCGGCGAGATCTTCCTGTGGCGGCAGCACAACCGGCTGGTCCAGGGCGAGAAGGTCTGGGACGTCGCCCGGCGCGCGACGTCGGACTACAAGGTCGCGAACGTGTGCTGGTGGTACGCGATGGGCGCCGACACCGACTGGACGGTGACGCCGCGGCCGATCTACCACGCCGACGGGCGCAAGTCGCCGGACTGCTACACCCGGCCGCCGGCCCTGCACGACGAGCTGACCCGGTCGCTGGGGGAGTTCCCGCTGTTCCAGTACTGGGGCCCGACGGCGTCGATCAAGTCGTCGGAGTGGATCGTGCAGGCGACCCGCCGGCTCATGCCGCAGGCCGACCTCACGCTGGCCTACGTCCCGCACCTCGACTACGACCTGCAGCGGTTCGGGCCGCACAGCCCGCAGGCCGTCGCCGCGGCCCGTGACGTGGACCGGGTGCTGGAGCCGCTGCTCACCGACGCCAGGAACCAGGGCGTCACCGTCGTCGCGCTCAGCGAGTACGGCATCGGGCCGGCCAGCCGCCCCGTCCACGTCAACCGGGCGCTGCGGCAGGCCGGGCTGCTCGACGTGTACACGCAGGCCGGCATGGAGTACCTCGACCCGTGGGCGTCGCGGGCCTTCGCCGTCGCCGACCACCAGGTGGCGCACGTCTACGTCAAGGACCCCGCCGACCTCGACGCCGTCCGGGAGCTGTGCCAGGCGCTGCCCGGCGTCGACCTCGTCCTGGACAAGGACGCGCAGCGCGAGTTCGGGCTGGACCACGAGCGCTCCGGCGAGCTGGTGCTGGTCGCCGACCTCGGCGCGTGGTTCACCTACTACTACTGGCTGCACGACGACCGCGCGCCCGACTTCGCCCGCGGCGTCGAAATCCACCGCAAGCCCGGCTACGACCCCGCCGAGCTGTTCCTCGACCCGGCCGACCCGCGGGTCAAGCTGCGCGCGGGCGCCAACCTGGCGAAGAAGAAGCTGGGCCTGCGCTACGCGATGAACGTCGTGCCGCTGGACGGGCAGTGGGTCCGCGGCACGCACGGCCGGCTGCCCGACGACCCCGCCGACGGGCCCGTGCTGCTGTGCAGCGACCCGTCGACGGCTCGCGACCAGCTGGCCGCCACCGATGTCCGTGACCTCATGCTCGACCTCGCGGGGCTCAGCACCCCGGTACGGAAGTGACCGAGCGCGCAACCGAAGGAGACACCATGGCACGACCGATCACCCTCTTCACCGGGCAGTGGGCCGACCTGCCGTTCGAGGAGGTCGCCCGGCTGGCCGGCGAGTGGGGCTACGACGGCCTCGAGATCGCCTGCTGGGGCGACCACCTCGACGTGTGGCGCGCCGCCGAGGACGACGCCTACGTGAAGTCGCGGCTGGACATCCTGGAGAAGAACGGCCTGAAGGTGTGGACGATCTCCAACCACCTCAAGGGCCAAGCGGTCTGCGACGACCCGATCGACGAGCGGCACCGCGGCATCCTGCCGGACCGCATCTGGGGCGACGGCGACCCCGAAGGCGTCCGCCAGCGCGCCGCCGAGGAGATGAAGGTGACGGCGCGCGCGGCCGCCCGGCTGGGCGTGAACACCGTCGTCGGCTTCACCGGCTCGGCCATCTGGAAGTACGTCGCGATGTTCCCGCCGGCGTCGGACGACATGATCGCCGCGGGCTACCGCGACTTCGCCGACCGCTGGAACCCGATCCTCGACGTGTTCGACGAGGTCGGCGTCCGGTTCGCGCACGAGGTGCACCCGTCGGAGATCGCCTACGACTACTGGACGACGGTGCAGACGCTGGAGGCGATCGGGCACCGCGAGGCGTTCGGCCTCAACTGGGACCCCAGCCACATGGTGTGGCAGGACCTCGACCCGGTCGCGTTCCTGTGGGACTTCCGCGACCGCATCTACCACGTCGACTGCAAGGACACGAAGAAGCAGCTCGGCAACGGCCGCAACGGCCGGCTCAGCTCGCACCTGCCGTGGGCCGACCCGCGGCGCGGCTGGGACTTCGTCTCCACCGGCCACGGCGACGTGCCGTGGGAGCAGTCGTTCCGCATGCTCAACGCGATCGGCTACGACGGCCCGATCTCCATCGAGTGGGAGGACGCCGGCATGGACCGCCTGCGCGGCGCCCCCGAGGCCCTGGAGTTCGTGAAGTCGCGGCTGTTCGACGCGCCGGCCGCCGCGTTCGACGCGGCCTTCAGCTCCGGCGACTAGATCCTCCGCAGAACCACCCGCACCACCCCGGTACCACCCGAGAGGAGCACGACGATGTGTTACGGATACGACGGCGACCGCGCGCTGGACGAGTCGCTGGGCAGCCGTGGGCTGAACCGGCGGCGCTTCCTGGTGGGCGCCGCCGCGGCCGCCGGCGGCGTGCTGGCCGGCGTCGGCGGTGCGCTGCCCGCGTCGGCCGGCACGCAGCCGACCGCCAGGAAGATCGTCCCGCGCGGCGCGATCAGCATCCAGCTGTGGACCGTGCGCGACGCGCTCGCGCCCGGCGCCCTGTACGACGCGACGCTGCGATCGATCGCCGGCTACGGCTACACGAAGGTCGAGCAGGCGCTGGGCTACTTCGGCCGCACGGCCGCGCAGCTGCGCGCCTTCTACGACGAGATCGGCATCTCGGCCACCTCCAGCCACGACGGCATCAGCGGCGACCAGGCCTCGCTGGAGGCGAAGCTGGAGAACGCCGTCACGCTGGGCCAGCGGTTCGTCGTCGTCCCGTACCTCGCCTCGGACAAGCTGTCGGACTGGCAGCTGTGGGCCGAGCAGATGAACGCCGAGGCCGAGCTGGCCCGGTCGTACGGGCTGCGCTACGGCTACCACAACCACGCGCACGAGTTCACGACCGACCTCGGCGGCGGCGTGACCCCGTGGGAGGTGCTGACGTCTGAGCTGGACCCGAGGCTGGTCCACCTCGAGGTCGACCTCTACTGGGCGGTGACCGGCGGCATCAACACGGGCGTCGCGGTCGAGGACGCCGAGCAGTTCGCCATCGACGTCATCGACGCCGCGCCGCAGCGGACGCTGCAGTACCACGTCAAGGACCGGCACCTCGCCGGCGGCGACATGGCCGACCTGGGCACCGGGCACATCGACTTCGCGAAGATCTTCCGTGCGCACCGCGTGCTGGAGTACATCGTCGAGAACGACACCCCGGACGTCACCCCGCTGCAGACCGCGGAGGTCGGCTACCGGTACCTCACCGAGCTCCGCATGCGCTGAGCCGGTCGAGCCTCGATGGGTGAGGGATCCGGGTCGCCAGGGCTACCCGGATCCCTCACCCACGTGCGGTCGTCCCGGATACTGGCGGGCTGCGAGATCGACGTGCTGAGATCCCGGATGTGAGGCAGCGGGCGAGAAGTCGATGATCTTCGATTCCGCCGGAAGGGTAGCTGCCGGGCACCTCGTCGGGGCACACTTGGGGGACCGAGGTGGTGCCGGTGATCCGATCGAGGGTGGAGGGTCGCGCGCTGCCGTCCCAGCGTGGACGGCCGGAGGGTGATCTTTCCGACGTCAGTGAGCCGGGCGAGCCTGTGCCCGCGTCCGTCGTCGACGACGACGATCCACCGGCCGCGCCCGCGCCGCGGACGTCCGAGGCCGGTGCCGGCAGCGGCACCGACCTCACCCGCCGCTACCTGCGCGAGATCGGCCGCATCCCGCTGCTCAGTGGCGCCGAGGAGGTCCGGCTGGCCCGCGCCATCGAGGCCGGACTGCTGGCCGGCGAGCGGCTGGCCGCCGGCGACGCCGGTCCCGACCACGACGCGCTGGTCGAGCTCGTCCGCATCGGCCAGCGGGCCAAAGCCAGCCTCATCGAGGCCAACCTGCGCCTCGTCGTCTCCATCGCCCGCCGCTACACCCGCCGCGGGCTGCCGCTGCTCGACCTCATCCAAGAGGGCAACGTCGGCCTCATCCGCGCCGTCGAGCGGTTCGACCACGCCCGTGGGTTCAAGTTCTCCACGTACGCCACCTGGTGGATCCGCCAGGCCATCAGCCGCGCGCTGGCCGAGCAGGGCCGCACCATCCGGCTGCCGGTCCACGTGGTCGACGAGCTCAACCGCGTCCTGCGGGTGCTGCGGACGCTGGCGCAGCAGCAGGCCCGCGACCCGTCCGTCGAGGAACTGGCCGCCGCCACGTCGCTGCCGCCCGACCGCGTCGTCGAATTGCTCTCGTACGCCGAGGAGCCGGTCAGCCTGCAACTCCCGGTCGGCGAGTCCTCCGACAACACGTTCGGCGACTTCGTCGAGGACACCGACGAGCTGAGCCCCGAGGAGCTGGTCGCTCAGCTGCTGCTGCGCGACCAGGTCGAGCAGGTGCTCGACGGCCTCAGCGAGCGCGAGAAGATGGTGGTCCGGCTGCGGTACGGCCTGCACGACGGCCGCGCCCGCACCCTCGAGGAGGTCGGCCGCGAGTTCGGCGTCACCCGCGAACGGGTCCGGCAGATCGAGCACCGCACGCTCACCAAGCTGCGGCGCAACGAGTGGGCCAGCGAGCTGCGCGACTACCTGGCGTGAGTCCTCGTTAGGCTGGGGGCGTGAAGCTGCGCCGGCGACGTCCACCTGCCATCGACGGGCTCGAGCCGGGGGAGCGGGTGCTCGCCACCGCCGGCGGTCCCGACGGCGACGTCGTCGCCACCACGCGCCGCCTGCTGCTGCGCGGCACGTCGGTGGAGTGGGTCCGCGTCGAGACCGCCGCCTGGGACGGCGACGCCGCGGTGCTCGTCGTGACGGAGGTCCCCGACTCGCGCGGCCGCCGAGGTCGCCACCGGGTCGCGCTGGAATCGCCGGGCCGCCTGGTCGACGTCGTGCGCGAACAGGTCACCCAGAGCGTCGTCATCAGCCGCCACGTCGCCGTCGACGGCCGCCGCGGCGTGCGCGTCACCGGCCGGCGCACCCCGGCCGACGAGATCGTCTGGACCGCGGCCGTCGACTCCGGCCTCGACCTGCGCGACCCCGGCACGAAGGCGCGGGTCGACGCCGCGGTCGCGCTGGTCCGCAACGAGGTGGAGTGAGCCGGCCGGACCGCCTGCGGTGCGGCCCGGCCGGCTCGGTCACCGCGGTCCGCCGGCGTCGGGCCGCTCGACGAGCCGGTAGGCGTTGCGGATCGTCTGCTCGACCCGGTTGCCCGCCTCGTCCCACGCCTCGACCCGCAGGCTCACCACGTCCGACGCCCTCCGGTTGGCCGGCCGGTGCAGCGCGGTCGCCTCGAACCGGCCGCCGCCGCGGGGGCGCACCCGCGCCTCGGTCCACTGCGCGCCCTCGTCGTAGCTGACCCACAGCCGCAGGCCCGCGACGTCGGGCATCGGCTGCCGCGACGGCTGGCGGTGCGTGCTCACCTCGATCGTCTGCGGCCCCGGTGCGTCCGCCCGGTTGGTCAGGTCCAGCCCCAGGTCGTAGCGGAGGAAGATCAGCGGCTCCGGCCGGCACGGCGTGCCCAGCGGCGGCCGCTTCAGCAGCCGGGTCAGCCACTCGGAGTCGCAGACGTACGGATCGGCCAGCAGGTCCTCGCCGGCCGAGCCGGAGCGGAACTCCCATGCCGTCTCCGTCGGGCCGAGCCGGTGGGTCAGCCGGTAGTCGGCCGGTTCGGGCGGCAGCTCGTAGGCGAGCAGTGTCGCGGCGACCGGATCCGGCCCGCCCTCGACCTCGACGCCGTCGCGGTACAGGTGGGTGCCGCCGTCGTTACCGAACTGACCGTACTGGCCGACGAAGTCCCAGCCGATCTGGCCGGGGTCCGACGACGCGGTGTAGCGCAGGTGCGGGTAGAACACGTCGCCCTCCCGGCAGCCGGTGCACGGCGCCATCTCGGGCGGCAGGTGGCCGTGCGTCTGGTAGCCGATCGGCGCGGTCCCGGCCAGCGGCGGCACCGGCGCCGGCACCGGCGGCGAGTCGTTCCACACCATCGTGGTGCGGGCGGGCTCGTCGAAGACGTCGTAGCGCACCTGGCGCCCGGCGGGTGAGGTGATGTCCTGCACCTCATGGCGCACGACGGTGTCCGGGTCCAGCGGCCAGGAGTACTCGGTGACCTCCCACGGCGCCGTCGTGGAGAACGGCGGCAGCGCCCGGATGCCGGTCGTGCGCGGCCCGGCCGCGGCGTCGGCGGGCCGCCACGCGGCCAGCGACAGCCCCATCCCCGTCGTGGCCCCGGCGTGGATGCTGTGGTCGATCGTGACCAGCTCGTCCTCGTCGACGGTGAAGTGCAGCGAGTCCGGGATCGCGCCGTCCAGCGCCGGGCGCAGCTGGTAGAAGTACGGCGTGACGGGCGTGCCGTCGACGGCGACGCTCACGTCGCCGGCGGCCAGCTCGCGCAGCGCGGCGCCCTGGTCGAACGGCAGGTAGACCAGCGGCACCCGCGTGATCGCGTCCCCGTACTGCTCCACCTCGGTGGAGCTGTGCAGCGGCGCCACCGGACACCACAGGCTGCCGTCCAGGTAGGAGCCCGGGCGGTCGAAGAACAGGTGCTCCTCGTTGGGGCTCAGCGCGATGCCGGCCGCACCGGCCGCCACCACCGCGTCGACGGCCTCCCGCGTGGGCCAGCACTTCCACGGCTGGCCGTCGAAGCGCGCCGGGTCGGCACGCAGCAACACCAGCGCGCCGCGCAGGTCCAGCCCGGCCAGCTCGGCCGGCGTGCCGAAGCCGGCGTCCACGACGGGCAGGCTCTGGTGGCCGGAGAACATCGCCGGCTTGGCCCGGCCGTCGTAGTAGACGACCGTGGCGGCGCCGCCCGGCGCACCCTGGTCGTTCCGGCCGACGGCGGTGACGGCGACCGCCGCCCGGCCGGCCACGACCTCGGCGTCCAGGAGGCAGCTGGCCTCCTCGCCCGGCGCCAGCGTCCGCCGCGGGCAGGCCAGCGGGCCCAGGTCGGACTCGGCGACGAGGTCGCTCAGCGCCGTGGTCCCGGTGTTGCGGACCGTCGCGGCGATGGTCAGGTCGGTCCCGGCCTCCAGCTCCGGGCCGGGCGACAGGTTCGCGGCCTGTCCGGAGACGGTGGCCGCGACGATCGCGACGGCCGGCCCCGCCGGTGGCGCCGGGTCGGCGGGGTCCTCGGCGCCGGTGTAGTACGCGACGGCGGTGCCGGCCAGCGGCACCGCAGCGCCGTTGGCGTCGAGGCCGGCGCCGGTGACGACGATCGGGACGATCTGCGGCCCGGCCGCGGCCGCGGTCCGCAGACCGCACGTCGTCGACTGGCCCGAGTCGAGGGTGTCCGTGGCACACGTGCCGGCGCCCAGCGGCGTCCGCACCGCCAGCCCGGTGCGCTCCGGTGCGCCCGGCGGGTTGGTGACGACGACCGACACCTCGACCTGCGCGCCGGTCCGTACGACGGGTCCGGGCGCGGCCGCGGCGGGAGCGCCGTCGACGACCGGCTCCTCGACGCTGAACGGCGGCGGCCCGAACGCCGCGAACGGCTCGCCCCACTCCGCATACTGCGGTCGCAGCTCGAGGTCGTCGTGCCCCTCCACCCGCATGGTCAGATCGGGAGCGACGAGCGTGTTCTCGATGACCATCCGGAACTCGCCGGTCTCCACCTCGTCGGTCGGCGTCACCCAGAAGCTGCTGCGGCCGTTCGTGGTGGTGGGGTTCTCGCCCAGCGTCACGAACCCGCCGCCGGCCGCGACGTGCTCGGGCACCCAGCGCTGCATCATCATCCGGCGCTGGTGACCCTCGGCGGGCAGCGGGGTGTCGAAGGTGACCTCGACCGCCTCGGCGGCGTCCAGCACGAGCTCGCCGTCGCCGGTGACCTCCACCTCGGGGTCGACCAGGATGGCCCAGTTCTCACCACCGGTCTCCGCGTCGTACCACTGCACGGGGTTGGTGAACGCGATGTAGGTGCCGGCCGGCAGCTGGAACTCCACGCCGTCCGCCCACTCCTGCGGCGTCCTGACGTCCACGCCGTCGCCGAGGCTGACCCAGCCGGCCCGGGTGGACGCGTCGGCGGCGCCGTCGATCGGCGCGAACGTCACGTTGCTGGGCCTCCAGCCCTCCGGATCGCCGGAGTGCAGCTGGCGGACGGTGACCGTGTGCAGCTGCTCGCCGATGACGATCCCGAGCGGCGTGGTGAGCCGGATCCCGGGGGCGGTCGCGACCACGCTGCCGGTGTACAGCGCGGGCTCGACGGCGTGCTGGTCGAAGGTGACGACGACCGTGGCCGAGCCGCCGGCCGGCACCTCGATGGAGTCGCGGTCGAGGGTCACCGCGCCGGTGGGGACGGCGCCGCCGTCCTCGTCCCGCGCGGCCGCGGCCAGCTCGAGCGTGACCGGTGCGTCGGTGGGGTTGGTGTAGGTCAGCGTCCGCGTCGGCGGGTCGCCCTCGGCCGGTAGCCGCAGGAAGCCGAAGTCGGCGGTCGCCGGGCTGACCTGTACCTGCTGGCCGATCGCCCGGGCCACGTCGACCCGGCCGGCGCCCTGCTCGTAGACCGTGTAACCGCCGTCGTCGGCGCCGGCGACCAGCGCCGCCTTCAGCTGCTGCGCCGTCCAGCCGGGGTGCTGCTGCGCCAGGATCGCGGCGGCGCCGGCGACGTGCGGCGTCGCCATGGACGTGCCGCTGACCCGGGTGTAGTGCTCGTCGATGTGCACCGCGTTGGGCATGCTGGTGCCGGCCGCGCGGGCGGCGCCGATCGCCACTCCGGGCGCGGTGATCTCCGGCTTGATCGCGTAGTCGCCCCGGCGCGGGCCGCGGCTGGAGAACGAGGCGAGGTGGTCGTCCCGGTCGACGGCGCCGACGGTCAGCGCCGCGCCGGCGGTCCCCGGCGAGCCGACGGCGAAGTCGCGACCGGCGTTGCCCGCGGCGATGACGAACAGCGCTCCGGTCTGTTCCGTCAGCGCGTCGACCGCCTGGCTCAGCGGATCGGTCCCGTCCGTCGGGCCGCCGCCCAGGCTCATGCTCACGATGTCGGCGTCCTCCTCGACTGCGGCCCACTCCATGCCGGCGATGACCGACGAGCCGACGCTGCTGCCGCCGTCGGACAGGACCTTCCCGATCACGAGGTCAGCGCCCGGCGCCACACCGGCGAAGCGGCCGCCGGAGGCCGCGCCGGTCCCGGCGACCGTCGAGGCGACGTGCGTGCCGTGCCCGTGTCCGTCGGTGAGCTCCTCGCCCGGGATGAAGCTGCGGCCGGCGACGATCCGCCCGGCGACATCCGGGTGCGTGGCGTCGATGCCGGTGTCCAGGACGGCGACCGTGACGCCGGTGCCGTCGAGGCCGGCCGCCCGTGCCGCGTCGCCGCCGATCTGCGGGACGCTCTCGTCGAGGGCCACGGTGACCGCCGGGTCCAGCCAGACCCGCTCGATCCCGGCCGCCAGCCGGTTCCGGCCGCCGGCCAGCGTGGCCCAGAAGTCGGCGGCGCCGGCCGGGTCGACCGTCACCGCGGCGGCGTCGATGCTGTCCAGCGGGACGCCGGCCGCGGCCGCCGGGAGAGCGGCGGCCC
>NZ_QUAL01000018.1 GCF_003579925.1 Jiangella rhizosphaerae
AACTGCGCGGCCGCGCCCGCCTCGAACCCGGCCACCCACGCGGCCAACCGGGCGGACGCCGCCACCGCCTCCACCAGCTCGTCCGCGCTCGCGGCCGCCGGGTCGAACCGGGCCAGTCGGGCGGCCAGCTCCGGCCCGGCCGGCACCTGATCGATGTCGAAGACCGCGACAGCGGCCTCGCCGCCGGTGCACAACTGTTCCAACAGCGCCGGATCGATGTCGGCGACGCTCGGGTCATCGCATGGCGCCGTCTCCCACTCCACCGGCGGAGCAACCTCCGGCGGCGGAGCAGTCGACAGCGCTTCTTCGAACATGCAAATGATCTTACCCGCCCCCACCGACAAGGTCCGGCTCAGCCGAGTGGCGCGAGCGGCAGACGTACCATGCAGCGTGGCCAGGTACACCCTCGGGGCGGCCGCCGTCCTCGTCCTGACGGCGGCCGGGTGCAGTGGTGACGAGGAGACCGAGCCGGCTCCGGCGCCGTCGATCCTGACCGCATCGGAGGTCCCGACGGCGACCGAGACGGCCACCGCCACGCCGACGCCCACACCGACGCCCACACCGACCCCTTCCCCCACACTGCCGCAGGTGTTCGACCCGGCCGCCGCGTACGCCGTGGTCGAGCACCTGGCCGGCACGATCGGCCCGCGCGAGGCGACGTCGCCGGGGTTCCAGCAGGCGGCGCGGTACGTCGTCGACGCCATGACGGCGCTGGGCTACGAGGTCACCACGACGCCGTTCTCGGTGCCCGACGGCAACTCCTGGGGTGTCGACGTCGAGGCGGGAACGTCGCGCAACGTCATCGCCGACCCGCCCGGGTTCGACCCCGCCCAGCCGCACGTCGTCGTCGGAGCGCACCTCGACACCGTCCCGCAGGCACCCGGCGCCGAGGACAACGCGTCAGGCATCGGGGTCATGATCGAGCTGGCCCGGATGGCCGCCGCCCAGCCGCCGGGGCTGCCGGTGCGGTTCATCGCGTTCGGCGCCGAGGAGCCGCGCGGCGACGGCGACTCCATGCACCACTTCGGCTCGCAGTTCTACGTCCGCGAGCTGCCCGCCGCACAGGCGGCGGCCGTGGCCGGCATGGTGTCGCTGGACCGCGTCGGCGTCGCCGCCGACCACGTGCCGGTGTGCACGGGCGGGCGCGGCACGACGGCGCTGCGCGATGCGCTCGTGGCCGCCGCGGCGGCGGCCGCCGTACCGGTGCGGACCTGCGAGAACCGGTCCAGCGACCATTGGTCGTTCGAGAAGGCCGGCCTGCCGTCGGCGCGGCTGGGCAGCATCCCGTACGACGGCTACCACTCGCCCGGCGACGTGCCCGCGGTCGTCGATCCCGCGCAGCTGGGCCGCGTCGGCGCCATCGTCTGGGCCTGGCTCGGCACGCTCTGATCCCCGCGGAACGGGAGGTTTCGGGCAGCCCGGGCCGGGGCAAGAATGCCCTCCGTCGAGCGGACGGGAGGCGGCATGCGGCCGAGGCGGGCGAGCACCGCGGCCGTCGCCGTGCTCGTCGCCGGCGTCCTGGCGACGGCCGGCTGCGGCGGTGACCCGGTCGCCGTCCCGCGGGCCGAGAGCGTCGAGATCCTGCCGCTGGATCCGCCGTCGGCGACCCCGAGGCCGAGCACTACCACGGCCACTCCGACGCCGTCCTCGTCGCCCACGCCCACGCCCACGCCGACCGCGGAGCCGGAGCCCGAGCCGGAGGAGGAACCGGCCCCGACGGAGGAGCCCGAACCCGAGCCGCCGGCCTCCGAGCCGCCGGCGGAGGAACCCGAGGAGCCGGCCGAGCCCGAGCCCACCGACGTCGGCACGCAGGCTCCCGAGGGCGGCATGTCCGAGCGGGAGCAGGAGGTCGTCGACCTCACCAACGAGATCCGGGCGGACGAGGGCTGCGGCCCGCTGCACGCGGACGACCGGCTGCACGAGGCGGCCGTCCTGCACAGCGAGGACATGGCCGAGCGCGACTACTTCGACCACGTCACCCCGGAGGGCGTCGGCCCGGGCGAGCGGGCCGAGCGGGCCGGCTACGACAGCTGGGGCGGCGAGAACATCGCCTGGGGCTACCGCAGCGCCGAGGACGTCGTCGAGGGCTGGATGGACAGCCCCGGCCACCGGGAGAACATCCTGAACTGCGACTTCCAGGCGATCGGGGTCGGCGCGGCCGACAGCGACGGCGGGCCGTACTGGACGCAGATGTTCGGCTACGAATGACTTGACTTCGAGTGTGCTCGAAGTCCTACCGTCGATGGTGTGACGACGCTCGATCTGCGCGACACCCCGATCCCACAGCCCACCGAGACCATCTCCGAGGTGGCCGAGCGCACCGGCGTGACGGCCCACACGCTGCGCTACTACGAGCGCATCGGCCTGCTCGACGTCCAACGCGACAGCGCCGGGCGCCGGCACTACACCGCCGACGACGTCGACCGCGTCGTGTTCATCACCCGGCTGCGCCAGCTCGACATGCCGATCCGCGACATCCAGCGCTACTTCGAGCTGGTCGCCCTCGGGCCCGGGACCGAGCCCGACCGGCTGGCGCTACTGGTGAAGCACCGCGAGGCCGTCCGCGTCCGCATGGAGGCCCTGCGCGTCGCCCTCGACGTCGTCGACTTCAAGATCGCGAAGTACGGCGGCACGGCCGCACCGTGAGGCGGCTCAGGCCAGCACGTTCCACTGATCCAGGGCCCAGCGCCAGCTGCCGTCCGGCTGCCGGCGCGCCACCTCGGCGGTCACGCCGCCGTCGGTCAGCCGGGTCGAGGTCAGCGCGATATCGCCGGTGCGCAGGACGGGCTGCTGGTCGCCGAGGGTCAGGGTGACGCCGGAGGCCACGTACTCCGCGAAGAACCCGCGGATGGCGTCGCGGCCGGTGACGGTCTGGCCGGGCGAGACGCCCATCACGGCGTCGTCCTCGAACAGGGCGACCAGGCCGTCGACGTCGCGGTCGTTGACGCGCTGGACGAAGAGGCGTTCCAGATCGGACGGCTCGGCCGCAACCGGCCGGTCGTCAGTGCTCATCGAGGGCTCCTTCTGAGGGGACCGGCGACGGCGTGCGCTGGAGGCGGCGCCAGGCGAGCAGGCCGCACACCGCGAAGCCGAGCGCGTTGGCCAGGCCATGGGTCGCCGCCATCCAGGTGAGCGACAGGTGCGGGACGGCGTCCCAGACGTGCCCCGCCGCCCAGCTCAGCGCCAGCAGCATGGTCGCGGCCAGCACCGCCGCGCTCACCGTGAGCAGCACCCGCGTCACCGCGCTGCCCGCCGACGGCACCACGTCGCGCCAGACCGTCCAGCCCAGCAGCCACATGCCGGCGGTCAGCACGACGGCGCCGGCCAGCTCGACGCCGTCGCCGGTGAAGTAGCCGAGGAACACCAGCGCGACGCCGCCCGGCACGGTCAGCGCCGCGATCGACGACGACGGCGACGGCGCGCGGCTCGCGGTCAGCCCGGCCACCAGGGCCGCCGCGAACCCGGCGTAGTGGAAGTGCGCCACCGTCAGCAGCTGGGTCGTCATGCCGAAGCCGAGCAGCTCCCAGCCACCGCGCTCGGCGATCAGCGAGGCGGCCGCGACGGCCGGCGACGCCATGGCCGTCAGCACGGCGATCTCGACGGGGACCAGCGACCGGCGGCGCAGCAGCCGCAGCAGCGCCAGCACCGCGAGCCAGGCCGCCACGGCGGCGTAACAGCACGCCAGCACGACGGCGAACCCGTCGCCGCGGTCGAGCAGCAGCGACAGCCCGCCGAGCAGCCCGGCGAACGGCCACACCTGCCCGACCGGCCCGAGCCGCTGCCGGTCGTCGTCGATCAGCCGCAGCCCGAGCGGCACCACGACGACCATCCCGAGCGCAAGGATCCAGCCGACCAGTACCGTCACGACTAGGACTCTAGAGGTCAGCGGAAGGAGATCGATGCCGGACATCCGGGACAACCTGGCGGCGGTGCGGGCGCGCGTCGACGCGGCCTGCGTGGCGGCCGGCCGCGCGCCGGACGAGGTCGAGCTGCTGCTGGCCACCAAGACGCAGCCGGCTGCGCGGATCGCCGAGGCGATCGCCGCCGGCGCCCGGCTGATCGGCGAGAACCGGGTCCAGGAGCTGGCCGAGAAGGACCTGGAACTGACTGCGCTCGCGGGTCCGAAGCTGTTCGAGCGGCACTTCATCGGACACCTGCAGTCGAACAAGGTCAACCAGGTGCTCCGGTACGTCAGCTGCGTCCAGTCCGTGGACGGCGTCGAGCTGGCCGACCGGCTGCAGCGCCGGCTGGAGACGCTGGACCGGACGCTCGACGTGCTCGTGCAGGTGAACACGTCCGGCGAGGCGACCAAGTCCGGCGTCGCGCCGGCCGGCGCGGTCACCGTCGTCACCGAGGTCGCGAAGCGGGATCGGCTGCGGGTCCGGGGGCTGATGACGGTCGGCCTGCAGTCGCCGGACGAGGCCGCGGTGCGGGCGTCCTACCGCGCTCTTCGCGAGCTGCGCGACCGCGCGGCCGACGTCGTCGGAGCCGAGCTCCCCGTCCTCTCCATGGGTATGAGCGGCGACCTCGAGGCCGCCGTCGCCGAGGGCGCGACGATGGTCCGGATCGGCTCCGCGGTGTTCGGGCCGCGGCCCCGGCCGGCCTGACATCGCAGCAGACGGACGGTGTTGATCATTGGCTGCCGCGATCGCCGTCCGGTTATCCTCTTCGCGTCTCGGGAACAACGTCGGATACCGTGCGTTGTCGCAGGGAGTATTCGTGAGCCGAAGGGGTCGGTTCACCGTGCCCGGGGAGTGAGGAGCATTCATGGCCCGATCCACGAACGGCACGGCCCGCCGCCGTCTCGTCGTCGTGGAGTCGCCGGCGAAGGCCAAGACCATCGCCGGTTACCTTGGTGACGGTTACATGGTCGAGTCGTCGTTCGGCCACATCCGCGACCTCCCGTCCAAGAAGACGGAGGTCCCCGCGGCCGAGCGCGAGCGGTACGGCAACCCTGTCGGCGTCGACGTCGAGGGCGGTTTCGAGCCGCTGTACATCGTGCCGCCGGGCCGCGCCAAGGACCAGGTCAAGAAGCTCAAGACCATGCTCAAGGAGGCCGACGAGCTCCTGCTCGCCACCGATGAGGACCGCGAGGGCGAGGCCATCGCGTGGCACCTGCGCGAGGAGCTGAAGCCGAAGGTCCCGGTCCGCCGCATGGTCTTCCACGAGATCACCCGCGACGCCATCCGGGCCGCCGTCGAGAACCCCCGCGACATCGACGAGGACCTCGTCGACGCGCAGGAGACGCGGCGCATCGTCGACCGCCTCTACGGCTACCAGGTGTCCCCCGTGCTGTGGCGCAAGGTCATGCAGGGCCTGTCGGCGGGACGGGTCCAGAGCGTGGCGACGCGCCTGGTCGTCGACCGCGAGCGCGAGCGCATGGCGTTCCGCTCGGCGGAGTACTGGGACCTCACCGCCACGCTCGACACCGGCACGTCCGACGACCCGCACGCCTTCGAGGCCCGGCTGGCCACCGTCAACGGCACGAAGGTCGCCTCCGGCCGCGACTTCGACGCGCGCGGCGAGGTGAAGAGCCGCGACGTCGCGGTGCTCGACGAGCAGCGCGCCCGCGCCCTGGCCGCCGCGCTGGGCGACGTCGACTACACCGTCCGCTCCGTCGAGGCCAAGCCGTACACCCGCAAGCCGTACGCGCCGTTCCGCACCACCACGCTGCAGCAGGAGGCCTCGCGCAAGCTGGGCTACGGCGCGGCCCGCACCATGCAGGTGGCGCAGCGGCTGTACGAGAACGGCTTCATCACCTATATGCGTACCGACTCCATCACGTTGTCCGACTCCGCGTTGAACGCGGCCCGGGCGCAGGTGGCGGAGCTGTACGGCGCCGAGTACCTGCCCGACGCGCCGCGCAAGTACACCAGCAAGGTGAAGAACGCGCAGGAGGCGCACGAGGCGATCCGCCCGGCCGGCGACACCTTCCGCACGCCGGCCGAGACCGGCCTGCGCGACGACGAGTACCGGCTGTACGAGCTCATCTGGATGCGCACCGTCGCCTCGCAGATGCGCGACGCCAAGGGCGAGACGCTGACCGTCCGGGTGGGCGCCACGGCCGCCACGGGCGAGGACGTCGAGTTCACCGCGTCCGGCCGCACCATCACCTTCCACGGCTTCCTCAAGGCCTACGTCGAGGGCGCCGACGACCCCGAGGCCGAGCTCGACGACCGCGAGCGCCGGCTCCCGCACCTCACCGAGGGGCAGGGGCTGACGGCGGCCGGCGTCGAGCCCGAGGGCCACAGCACCAAGCCGCCGGCCCGCTACACCGAGGCCACGCTGGTCAAAGAGCTGGAAGACCGCGAGATCGGCCGCCCGTCCACCTACGCGTCGATCATCCGCACCATCCTCGACCGCGGCTACGTGTTCAAGCGCGGCACCGCGCTGGTGCCGGCCTGGCTGGCCTTCGCCGTGGTCCGGCTGCTCGAGGAGCACTTCACCCGGCTGGTCGACTACGAGTTCACCGCCAAGATGGAGGACGTCCTCGACGACATCGCCGCCGGCCGGGCCGACCGCGCCGCGGAGCTGGCGCAGTTCTGGCACGGCGACGACACCATCGAGGGCCTGAAGAAGCTCGCCGACAACCTCGGCGAGATCGACGCTCGCGAGATCTCGTCGTTCCCCATCGGCGACGGGTTCACGGTGCGGGTCGGCCGCTACGGGCCCTACCTCGAGGACGCCGACGGCAACCGCGGCAGCATCCCCGAGGACCTCCCGCCCGACGAGCTCGACGCCGAGAAGGCGCGAGAGCTGGTGGCCCGCGGCAACGGCGACCGCGAGCTGGGCGTCAACCCCGCCACCGGCAACACCGTCGTCGCCAAGTCCGGCCGGTACGGCCCGTACGTCACCGAGATCCTGCCCGACGACGCGCCCAAGAACGCCAAGCCGCCGACGGCGTCGCTGTTCAGCACCATGTCGGTCGACACGGTGACGCTCGACGACGCGCTCCGGCTGCTGACGCTGCCGCGGGTGGTCGGCAAGGACGCCGAGGGCAACGAGATCGTGGCGACCAACGGCCGCTACGGCCCGTACGTCAAGAAGGGCTCGGACTCCCGGTCGCTGCCCGACGAGGCGTCGCTGTTCACGGTCACCGTCGAGGAGGCCGAGAAGCTGTTCGCGCAGCCGAAGGGCCGCCGCGGCGCCCGGGCCGCCACGCCGCCGCTGCGCGAGCTGGGCACCGACCCCGCCTCGGGGAAGCCGCTGGTGGTCAAGGACGGCCGGTTCGGCCCCTACATCACCGACGGCGAGACGAACGTGACGGTGCCGCGGGGTACCGACATCGAGCAGCTCACGCACGAGCGGGCGGTCGAGTTGATCGCGGAGAAGCGGGCCAAGGGCCCGGCGCCGCGTAAGCGGGCCGCGCGGTCGCGCAGCTGACCGCGGCCGCGTCGGCGGCGCCGCGCCCTCCCCGCGAAACTCCAAGATCAACGTGGAGTGGGCGGAGAGGGCGGGACGCTGCGGCTCAGTCGCCGTGGGTGATGAACCCGGGCGGGCCGAACCGGACCCCGGTCTCGGGGTCGATGCTGTAGTGCGAGTACGGCGAGAAGCTGCCCGAGGCGATCTCCTTCTCGACCTCCTCCATCGGGACGTGCTTGCCGGCCTCGATCTTGCGGTCCAGGCCCAGCCAGTCGAGCATTCGCTTGTTGGTGATCCCCATGTAGAGCACCGGCTCGTCGCCGGAGTTCACGTGCGTGTGCCACTGCATGGTCGGGATGAACAGGAAGTCGCCCTGCTCCCACGGGTACTTCACGCCCTGGACCTCGGAGTGGCCGACGCCCTTCATGATGTAGATGGCCGCCTCGTTGTGGTGCTTGTGCAGGCGGGTCTGCTGGCCCGGGGCGAGCTCTGAGATGTGCAGCTGGATGGTCCGCAGCGGCAGGTCGACGTCGCGCGCGGGGTGCTGGCGGTCGCCGTCGGCGTAGAGGTCCAGGTGCGGCTGCTTGTGGATGATCGCCTTCGCGGCGAGCGGCCGCACCTCGTCCTCGTGGTAGTGCAGCTTGCCGGTGCGGCGCGGGTTGGCGGGGTCGTGGTCGTCGTGACCGTGACCGTGCCCGTGGCCGTGCCGCTCACCGCCGGTGGCCTGCTCCGACGCGTCGTGGTGGGTCGTCATGCGGCGTGCTCCTCGCTGTGATGGGCGCCTCGTCCAGGTCCTGCCCACGATGGAGTACCGGCTACTGTGTGTCAAGGATAAAAGATACGATCCGCGGCATGACTGAGCGTGTCTGGGATGCCTTCCTCACCGATCGCGACAAGGCGCACCTCGCCGCGTCACCGCCCACCAGGTCGTACGGCTTCGGCCGGCGGGCCGTCGTGCTCTCGGTCGACAACTACCGCAAGGCGGTCGGCGACGAGCCCGAGCCGATCCTCGACGCCATCGCCACCTGGCCCGGCAGCACCGGCCTGGAGGGCTGGGCCGCACTGGAGAAGATCGAGCAGCTGCTCGCGACGGCGCGCGAGTGCGGTGTCGAGGTGATCCACCTGACGGCGTTGAGCTCGGAGGAGTCCGGCATCCCGGCGTGGGGCGCCCGCCTCGGCGGCCGGCACGCGCCGCCCGTCCGCACGGCGGAGGAGGCCGACCGCCATCGCCGGCGGCTCGACATCGTGGAGCAGGCCGCTCCGCTCCCCGGCGAGGTGGTGCTGAAGAAGACGGCGCCGAGCGCGTTCTTCGGGACGCCGCTGGCGGCCTACCTGATCGGCCGGGGCGTCGACACCATCATCGTCTGCGGCGAGAGCGTCAGCGGCTGCGTCCGCGCCACGGTGGTGGATGGCCGCAGTCATCGCCTCAACGTGATCGTCGTCGAGGACTGCGTCTACGACCGGCACGAGGCGTCACGGGCGATCAACCTGTTCGACATGGACCAGAAGTACGCCGACGTCCTGTCGCTGGCGGAGGTCACGGCCTGGCTGCGCAACCAGGCGGCGACAGTTGATAACGGATCCACAACGAACTGAGCTGCGTCTCCGCGCCCATTGACTGTTACCGAGGTCACATCCTACGTTCTGCGGATACAACATCTAATAGCCAATCGACCGGCGCCAGAGGAGAGCACATGTTGCTCCAGCAGCTGCACCGCGGCCCAAGCCCGACCCGGCTCCTGACCATCAGCGCGCTCGCCGCGGGCGCGCTCGTGGTGACCAGCTGCGGCTCGCCCGCCGGTGGCTCCGACGAGACCGCCGCCGGTGGCGACGTCTGCGAGGGCTCCCGGGCGGTCGAGCTGATCGGCGAGACCGACGGCATGGACCAGCAGGAGCGCCAGGACCAGCTCGTCGCCGAGGCCACCGAGACCGAGGGCGGCGAGGTCGACTTCTACACCGAGATCAACGACCCGCAGCCGGTCGTCGACGCCTTCCAGGAGCAGTACCCGGACCTCACCGTCAACGTCTACCGGGCCGGCAGCGAGCAGATCCGCCAGCGCGTGCTCGAGGAGTCCGCCGCGAACTTCCCCGGCGCCGACGTCGTCGAGCTGGACTCCCTGGAGATGTCGATCATCGACGAGAACGGGCTGCTGGCGCCGGCGTCGTCGCCGTACATCGACGAGCTCACCGACGCCGGCAAGTTCGAGAACTTCACCGGCGACCGGCTCAGCTACATCGTGCCGGTCTGGAACTCGGGCATGATGTCCGCCGACGAGGCGCCCACGTCGCTGGAGGACCTGGCCGACCCGCGGTTCACCGGGCGGCTGGCGCTCGAGGGCAGCGACGTGTTCTGGTTCGCGGGCCTGGTGAAGTACATGGAGAGCGAGGAGGGCAAGACCCGCGACGAGGCCGTCCAGGTCTTCCGCGACATCGCCGCCAACTCCGCCATCACCTCCGGGCACACCACGACGACCGAGCTGGTGGTGGCCGGCCAGTACGCGATCGCCGCGAACAACTACATCCACCGTGCGCTGGAGCTGCAGGCCGCCGGCGCGCCGCTGGAGTGGGCGCCGGTGCAGATCCCGGTGGTCGCCGAGATCACCGGCATCGCCGTCCCGTGCCTCTCGGACAACCCGGCGGCGGCGCTGCTGCTGCAGGACTTCGTGCTCAGCGCCGACGGCGGCCAGCGCCTGTTCGTCGAGGAGGGCCGGACGCCGGCGAACGCCTCGCTGGCCCAGGAGACGCTGGGCGGCGAGACGATCGAGCCGATCGTCGTCGACGTCCAGGAGATCGCCGACGAGTACGAGGAATGGGCGACGCTCTGGGACGAGGTCATCCGCGGCGGGGGCCAGGGATGACGCAGCTGGCCGACGCCGGGCCGGCGCCGTCCCCCGACGCCGCCCCGGGCGCCGAGCGCGGCCCGCGCCGGCCCAGGGCGGTGTACGTCCTGGGCGTCGTGGTCCTCGCGATCCTGGCCTACCTGGTCCTGTCGCCGCTGTTCTACCTGGCCTGGCGCGGCCTGACGACGGGTGAGGGCTTCAGCCTCGCCAACATCAGCGCCGCCTACAGCGTCGAGGGCACGCCGGAGATGCTGGTCAACTCGTTCGTCTTCGCCTTCGGCTCGGCCGCGGTGAGCACGGTGAGCGGGACGGCGCTGGCGTTCTTCTGCGTGCGGTCCAACGCCCCGCTCAAGCCGCTGCTGTACGCGGCGTCGATCGTCCCGCTGATCATTCCGGGCATCCTCTTCACCATCGCCTGGGTCTTCCTGCTCAGCGAGGACGTCGGCGTCATCAACATCCTGCTGCGCTCGGTGGGCCTGGACTTCCTGCAGATCGACGCGTTCTCGCTGCTGGGGATGGCGCTGATCGACGGCATGCACCTGTCGCCGCTGGTGTTCCTGCTGATGTTCGCCGCGTTCAAGGCCACCGACCCGGCCCTGGAGGAGTCGGCGCTGATGAGCGGGGCCAGCGTGCCGTCGGTCATCCGCAAGGTGACGCTGCCGCTGGTGCGCCCGGCGCTGTTCGGCGCGATCCTCGTCATGGTCGTGCGCGGCCTGGAGTCGTTCGAGACGCCGGCCGTGCTCGGCATCCCGTCCGGGAACTGGGTGTTCACCTCGCGCATCTACCAGGCGCTGCACACCTACCCGGTGCGCTACGACATCGCCGCCATCTACTCGATCAGCCTGCTGCTCCTCACGGTGGCCGGGCTGCTGTTCGTCCAGCGCGTCAACCGGCGCGGCGAGCGGTTCCAGACCATCTCCGGCAAGGGCTTCCGGCCGCGGCCGCTGGACCTCGGCCGCTGGCGCTGGCCGGTGTCGGTGCTGTTCGCCCTGTACTTCGTGGTGGTGGTGGTGCTGCCGGTGGCGATCCTCGTGTGGATGTCGCTGCTGCCGTACTACCAGACGCCCAGCATCGATGCCCTCGACACCCTGACGCTGCGCAACTACGAGCGGATGTTCGACATGCCGGGTGTCGTCGACGCGGTGCGCAACTCCGCGATCCTGGCCGTCACCAGCGCCACCGCGGTCATGCTGTTCACCAGCGTCGTCGCCTGGTTCGTGCTGAAGTCGCGGATGCGCGGGGCGCGGTTCCTCGAGACGCTGGCCAGCTTCCCGCTGGCGATGCCCGGCCTGGTGCTCGGCGTGGCGCTCATCTTCATCTACCTGCGCTCGCCGCTGCCGATCTACGGGACGCTGCTGATCCTCTTCATCGCCTACGTCACCCGCTACCTGCCGTACGGCATCAGGTACGCGACGTCGTCGCTGGGCCAGGTGAGCGCGGAGCTCGAGGACTCCGCGCAGATGTCCGGCGCCACCTGGCGCGACACCTTCCGCCGGGTGGTGGTCCCCCTGATGGCGCCGGGCATCGTCGCGGGCTGGGTCTACATCGTCGTGGTGTCGGTCCGCGAGCTGTCCAGCTCGATCCTGCTCTACTCCCAGGACACCCGGGTGCTGTCGGTGACCATCTGGGAGCTCTGGGAGAACGGCGAGACCGGCGTGCTGGCGGCCGTCGGCGTCGTCATGGTCGTCGCCCTGATGATCCTCGTCGGTGTCGCCTACAAGCTCGGCGCCAGGGTCGGCGTCCGGGACCTCTGACGGACGGAGTGGACGCACATGCTTCAGGTCGACGCGCTCTGCAAGGCGTTCAAGGAGGAGACGGCGTCCAAGCACGACCGCGTGCACGCGGTCGACGACGTCACCTTCACCGTCGAGGAGGGCCAGTTCTTCACCCTGCTGGGGCCCAGCGGCTGCGGCAAGACCACGACGCTGCGGTGCATCGCCGGGTTGGAGCGCCCGGACACCGGCGAGATCGTGGTCGACGACCACGTGTTGTTCTCGCACGACCGGCGCATCTCGATCGCGGCCAATGAGCGCAACCTCGGCATGGTGTTCCAGAGCTACGCCATCTGGCCGCACATGAACGTCTTCGACAACGTCGCGTTCCCGCTGCGGGTCGGCAAGCGCCGGCGCACCCCGAAGGCGGAGGTGACCGAGCGGGTCGAGCGCGCGCTGAACGTCGTGGAGCTGGGCCACCTGGCCGGCCGGTACGCGACGAAGCTCTCCGGCGGTCAGCAGCAGCGGCTCGCCCTCGCCCGGGCGCTGGTCATCGAGCCCAAGCTGCTGCTGCTGGACGAGCCGCTGTCCAACCTCGACGCCAAGCTGCGCGAGTCGCTGCGGTTCGAGCTGAAGCGGCTGCAGCGCGAGCAGGGCATCACGACGGTGTACGTCACGCACGACCAGTCCGAGGCGCTGTCGATGTCGAACGCCGTCGCGGTGATGAAGGACGGCCGGATCAGCCAGCTCGGCGACCCGTTCGACATCTACCTCAAGCCGGCCAACCCGTTCGTGGCGGACTTCGTCGGCACCACCAACTTCATCGACGGCGTCGTCCGCGAGCAGACCCCGGACGGCTGGGTGGTGCACACGGCCGACGGCCCGCTGACCGTGGCCGCGACCTCCGGCGTGGGCGTCGGCGACGAGTGCGTGGTGTGTGTACGGCCCGAGCACGTCGAGGTGCTGCGCGACGACAGCAGCACCGGCGGAGACAACGTGCTCACCGGTGAGGTGCAGACCCGGCTGTTCGTCGGCGAGGCGATGGAGTACCAGGTCCGGCTGCCGAACTCGCAGCTGCAGTGCCGGACGCCGGCGGCCGCGCGGCTGTCGTCGGGCAAGCCGGTGTCGCTGCACCTGCCGCCGGCGCACTGCACGGCGCTGCCGCGGCCGGAGGCCCGGGCCGGGTCGCGCTGAGCGCCGTCTCGTCGGGTGCGACCGGTGCGCGTGTTCGCGGGCCTGCGGGCGGCACGAGGGCGCGTGTTCCGGTCGCTGTCCGAGCGCAACTACCGGCGGTTCTTCGCCGGGCACAGCTGCTCGGTGGTGGGCACCTGGATGCAGCGCATCGGCCAGGACTGGCTGGTCCTGGAGCTGACCGGGAGCGCGTTCGCCCTCGGTGTGTCGATGGTGTGCCAGTTCCTGCCGGTCTTGGTCGGCGGCGTCTGGGGCGGGGTGGTGGTCGACCGCGTCGACACCCGGCGGCTGCTCATGGTGACGCAGGCGGCCCAGGCCGTGCTGGCCGCTGCGCTGGCGGCGTTCTCGCTGACCGGCACGGCGACCCTGCCGATCGTCTACGGCCTGGCCGCCGGGCTGGGGATCGTGACGGTGTTCGACAACCCCGCGCGGCACACGTTCGTCGCCGAGCTGGTCGGCGAGGCGGACATCGTCAACGCGCAGGCGCTGAACAGCCTGGTGAACAACGCCGGCCGACTGGCCGGTCCGGCGCTGGCCGGCGCGCTGATCGTGCTGGTCGGCGTGGGCGTGACGTTCGTGATCAACGCGGTCTCGTTCCTGGCCGTGCTGGTCGCGCTGTGGCTGATGGACGTCGGCACGCTCCGGCGGCGCCCGCCGGTGCCGCGGGCGCCCGGCCAGGCCCGCGCTGGGCTGCGCTACGTCTGGCGGCACCCGGAGCTGCGGCTGGCGATCGTGCTGGTCGCGGTCGTGTCGGTGTTCGGGCAGAACTTCCGGGTGGTGTTCCCGATCCTGGCGTCGGAGGTCTTCCACGGCGACGCACGGGTCTACGGCTGGCTGACCGCGGCGCTCGGGCTGGGCGCCGTCGCCGGCGGGATGGCGGCCGCGGCGGCCACGACGGCGACGCCGCGGCGGCTGCTGCTGGCCTGCGCGGCGTTCGGAGCGGTGAACCTGGCCGTCGCGGGTGCGCCGGCGCTCGGGGTGGCGCTCGCGGCGGTCGTACTGCTCGGCGTGACGAACATGGTCGTCAACACGCTCGCGCGGGCGCTGATGCAGCTGCGCACCGCGCCGGAGCTGCGCGGCCGGGTGATGGCGATCAACGGGCTGGTGTTCCTCGGCGGCACCCCGGTCGGCGGGCCGCTGATGGGCCTGCTGTGCGAGTGGTGGGGTGCGCGCGCCGGGCTCCTGGTGTCGGGTGCCGCCTGCCTCGCCGGCGCCGTCGCCGTCGTGCCGGTCCAGCGTCTTGCCCGATCAGGTCCCGCACTTTAGACTCTGTATCAATTATCCAAAATGGAGGTTCGATGCGGAGCGAAGACGTCGTCTTCTACAGCGAGGGCTGCCGGATCTCGGCGTCCTGGCGCACGCCGGATCGGTCCGACGGGCCGCTGCGGGCCATCGTGCAGGGGCCGGGCTGGCTCGGCCTGAAGGACGCCAAGCTGTACGTCCGGTACCACGAGGCGCTCACCGCCGCCGGGTTCGGCGTGCTGATCTTCGACTACCGGGGCTTCGGCGACTCCGAGGGCGAGAAGAAGCTCTCCCCGGCCGTCCAGCTGCAGGACCTGCGCAACGCCGTGACCTACCTGACCACGCGCGACGACGTCGACGCCGACCGCATCGGCGTGTTCGGCTCCGGCGGCACGGGCGGTGGCAACGCCGTCCTGCTGGCCGCCGTCGACGACCGCGTCCGGGCCGCCGTCAGCCAGCTCCCCGTCGCGAACGGACGCGACTGGCTGCACCGCATGCGCTCGGAGTACGAGTGGCTGGACTTCCTCAAGGGCCTCGACGACGACCGCCGCGAGCGGGTCACGACCGGCAAGGGCCGGCTGGTCCACCCGCGCGAGGAGATCATGGTCCCGACGCCGGAGCGGCGGGCCACGACCGTCAAGGCCGACGTCGACAGCCGCATCCCGACGGCGGTCTCGCTGGCCGCGGCCGACGAGATCCTCGAGTACGACCCGCTCAGCGCGGCCCGCACGCTCACCACGCCGCTCATGGTCATCGGCATCGAGGGCGACGCGACCACGCCCACCGACCACGCCGTCGCGATCTACGAGGCCGCGAAGGGCCCGCGCCGGCTGGTCATGCAGCGGCACACCACGCACTACGCCGCCTACGACAAGTACTGGGAGAAGGTCACCCCGGCGATCGTGGGCTGGTTCGACACCTACCTGGCCAACGGCGACGTCGTCATCACGACGCAGGACGGCCCGGCCGAGTCCGTGACCTACCTGGAGGGGCAGTGACATGGCAGTGACGACCCGGATCAGCGGAGGCGACGTCGTCACTCCGAGCGGCACCGTCCGTGCCGACGTCCTGATCTCCGACGACGGCAAGATCGCCGGCCTCGTCTCGCCCGGTACGGTCATCGGCGACGACGCGACCGTCGTCGACGCGGCCGGACGCCTGGTGCTGCCGGGCATGGTCGACGTCCACGTGCACACCCGCGAGCCCGGGTACACGCACAAGGAGGACATCACCACCACGACCGAGCAGGCCGCGGTGGGCGGCGTCACCACGATCTTCGGCATGCCGAACCTCGACCCGCCGACGACGGACCGGAAGACCCTCGACGAGGTGCTGGCGCTGTACGCAGAGAAGTCGATCGTCGACTACAATCACAACCCGGCGCCGACGAACTTCGAGGACATCGCGTCGATGGCCGAGGCCGGCATCAACGCCTACAAGATCTACATGGTGGTCGACACCGGCCGCACCTACCCGCACCCGGCCGGCACCGGCATGCACGACCACGGTCACCTGCTGCAGATGATGGACCTGATCAAGCCCACCGGGAAGCGGTTCATCATCCACCCGCACGACCAGGCGCTGATGGACTACATCGAGGGCGAGGTGCTGGCCCGCGGCGACAACACCCCGCAGGGCTACGCCGGCGCCTACGCCGCCCGCGACGGCGTCATCTGGGACACCGCTATCGACGTCGTGCTGCGGCTGTCCGAGGCGTCGGGCTGCCCCATCCACATCGCCCACATGCAGACCCGCCGGTCCATCGACGCGGTGCGCCGGGCCAAGGCCCGCGGCGTCGACGTCACCGGCGAGGTGAACCACTGGGCGCTGTTCCTGTCGACCTGGCGCGACGTCGAGACGCTGGGCCCGTACGCGCTGTCGTACTGGGTGCCCGACGACCACCGCGCCGCCGTCTGGGAGGGCCTGCTGGACGGCACCATCGACATGATCTCCTCCGACCACGCGCCGCACACGCGCGAGGAGAAGGAGATCGGCTGGACGAAGATGTGGAGCGCCCACACGGGCACGCCGGGCATCCAGTACTACTACCCGCTGCTGCTCGACGCCGTCCGCCAGGGCCGGATCCCGCTGGAGCGCGCCGTCGACGCCGCCGCCCGCCGGCCGGCCGACGCGTTCGGCCTGACCGGCGTGAAGGGCCGCATCGCCGTCGGCTACGACGCCGACCTCGTCATCGCCGACCTCGACAGCCCGTGGACCATCACCAACGACGGCGTGCTGTCCCGCTGCGGGTGGACGCCGTACGACGGCCGGAGCCTCGGCGTCCGGTTCGAACGCACCCTGGTCCGCGGCACGGACGTCTTCGCCGACGGCGCCGTCGTCGGCAAGCCCGGCCACGGCCGGCTCGCCACCGCCCACCTCTGACGCCCACCCCCGAAGGACGATACGAATGCGATATGGACTCTTGCTGCCCCACTTCGGTGAGCAGGCCGACCGGGAGAAGCTGCTCAAGGGCTCCCAGCGGGCCGAGGAGCTCGGCTTCGACTCGGTGTGGGTGCGCGACCACCTGGTGTTCGAGCCGCACGGCGAGATGGAGAAGCCGAACCGGACCTTCTACGACGCGCTCACCACGCTGACCGCGATCGGCGCCGTCACCGAGCGGATCCAGCTGGGCACCGGCTCGCTGATCCCGTTCCGGCACCCGCTGGTGACCGCGCTGATGGCCGGTACGATGTCGCACCTGCTGGGCGCCGACCGGCTCATCCTGGGCTTCGGCGCCGGAACCTTCGACCACGAGTTCGAGGCGATCGGCTGGGGCGACCGCGACCGCGTCGAGCTGGTCCGCTCCAACGCCGAGATCCTCAAGCGGGTCTTCACGGAGAACGAGGTCACCTACAAGGACGACAACTTCTCCTTCGAGGACGTCAGCATCGAGCCGAAGCCGCTGGGCGGGCGCATCCCGTTCTGGTACTGCGGCGCGACGCCGCGCTCGGCCCGGCTGGCGGTGGAGTTCTGCGACGGCTGGATGCCCGGCCGCATCGCCATGGCCACCCTGCGCAAGCGCATCGAGACGATCGAGGAGCTGTCCGCGGCGGCCGGTCGCGAGCGTCCCACCATCGCCGTCATCCCGCCGACCTCGATCGAGCGCACCCGCGAGGAGGCGCTCGAGCACGTCAACATCCCCGGCCTGCTGGCCTGGGCGAACAAGTCCAAGTGGGCGGTCAAGCCGCCGTCGGGCCGCTTCGAGACGGTCGAGGACCTGGAGGGCCAGCTGATCGCCGGCGACGTCGACGGCGCCGTCGAGGAATGCCGTAAGTTCGAGGCAGCCGGCGTCGAGCACCTGGTCTTCGACTTCCGCTTCAAGTTCGACAAGTGGTTCGACCAGATCGAGCTGCTCGGCACCGAGGTCCTGCCCAAGCTCAAGAGCTGAGTACGAGAAAGGGGCCCGCATGCCTCGAAACGAGTTCGGCCGCGAGCTGACGGTGTCCGCGGCGCCGGCGCAGGCGTGGGCGACGCTGACCGACGTGCCGGTGCTGGTGTCGTGGATCAGCGTGCTCGAGCAGGCCGAGGAACTGGCCCACCTCGAGCGGTACACGGCGGTGCTGCTGGACCGGCTCGGCCCGTTCAAGCTGCGCGCCGACCTCGCCATCACGCTGAGCGACGTGCGCACCGAGGAGCACGTGACGGTGCACGCCGAGGGCGAGGACCGCCAGGTCGGCTCCCGGCTCGTCGTCGACGCCACCCTCGATCTCGAGCCGGCGGCCGGCGGCGGCACGACGGTGCGCGTGGCCGGCGTGTACGAGGTGAGCGGCAAGGTCGCGGCCATGGGCGGCGGCACCATCACCAAGAAGGCGGAGAAGATCATCAACGAGTTCTTCTCCAACGCCGGGAAGGTGCTGGGCGCCGCATGACGCTGCCGCCGTTCGCCCTGCTGCGACCCACCACACTGGACGACGCGCTGCGCGAGCTGTCCGAGGACTCGGTGCCGTACTGCGGCGGCACCGAGCTCCTGCTCGCCATGCGCGCCGGCCTGCACCGGCCCGCGGCACTGGTCGACCTCAAACGGATCCGAGAGCTGTCCGGGGTGCGGGTCGAGGACGGCGTGCTGGTCATCGGCGCGACCGAGCGGCACGCCGACCTCGCGGCGCACCCCGTTGTCCGGGAACGGCTGCCGGTCTTCGCCCGCATGGAGAAGCACATCGGCAACGCCCGGGTGCGCACCCAGGGCTCCATCGGCGGCAACCTCTGCTTCGCCGAACCGAAGTCCGACGTCGCGACGGTGCTCATGGCACTGGAGGCGTCGGTCACGCTGGCCGGACCCGGCGGCCGGCGCACCGTGCCGGTCGAGGAGTTCGTCGCCGGCCCGTACTACGCGGAGAAGGAGCCCGACGAGCTGCTCGTCGACGTCCGCGTCCCGCTGCGCGACGGGCTGCGCGGCGCGTACGTGAAGTTCCAGACCATGGAGCGTCCGACAGTGGGGGTCGCGGTGCTGGCCGACGACGCCGCCGGCTGGTACCGGCTGGGCGTCGGCGCGGTCGGCGAGGTGCCGCTGGCGTGGTCGTTCGGGTCGCTCGGCGAGATCGACGCCGACGAGGTCGCCGGCTGGGTCGACCCGACGCCGGACCTGTCGGGGTCCGAGGAGTACAAGCGGCACGTCACCGCGGTCTACGTGCGGCGTGCCCTGGCGAGACTGGAGCAGGTGAGCGCATGAGCGAGTCCGCGTCCGAGCCGGTGCAAGGTCCTCCGCGCGTCCCTGTGACCGTCGAGGTCAACGGCGTCAGCGTCGACCGGCAGGTCGAGCCGCGCTCGCTGCTCGCCGACTTCCTGCGCGAGGACCTCGGGCTCACCGGCACCAAGGTGAGCTGCGAACTGCAGGTGTGCGGCGTGTGCACCGTGCTCGTCGACGGCCGGCCGGTCAGCTCGTGCACGTTCCTCACCGCCGACGCCGACGGCGCCGCCGTCACCACCGTCGAGGGGCTGTCCGACGGCCAGACCCTGCACCCGCTGCAGGAGTCGTTCGTCGACCACTTCGCGCTGCAGTGCGGGTTCTGCACGCCGGGCTTCCTCATGATGTCGAAGGCGCTGCTCGACGGCGACGACGTCCCCGACCGCGCGGCCATCGTCGAGCACCTCGAGGGCAACATCTGCCGGTGCACCGGTTACCAGCCGATCGTCGAGGCGGTCGAGCATGCCGCCGAGCGGCTGCGAGGAGGCGCGCATGGGTGAGAACGTCGTCGGCCGGTCGGTGCGCCGTCCGGACCTCGTCGAGAAGGTCACCGGCGCGGCGCAGTACTGCGTCGACGTGACGATGCCCGGCATGGCGCACGCGAAGGTCGTGCGGTCCGATCGCGCGCACGCGCGGATCACCGGCATCGACGTCGCCGAGGCGCTGGCCGGTCCCGGTGTCGTGGCGGTCGTGACGGCCGACGACATCGCGTCGCTGCACGCGCGGTTCGGCCACATCATCGCCGATCATTGGATCCTGGCCACCGGCAAGGTGCGCTACTACGGCGAGCCGGTCGCCGTCGTCGTCGCCGAGACCGTCGCGGCCGCCGCCGACGCCGTCGAGCTGGTCCGGGTCTCCTACGAGGACCTGCCGGCGGTCATGGACGTCGACGCCGCGCTGGCCGACGGTGCGCCGCTGGTGCACGAGCAGAGCTACGAGGCCACCGGCGACGAGTCGTTCAAGAACCTGTCGCACGTCGACGAGGAGACCGCCGAGCCGGCGCTGACGAACCTGGCGCACGAGGTCACCCTCGGCTGGGGCGACGTCGACGCCGCGTTCGCCGAGTCCGCCGCCGTCGTCGAGAACACCGTCCACTTCCCCATGCTCTACGCGTACGCGATGGAGCCGTACAACGCCGTGGCGTCGTACCACGAGGGAGCGCTGAGCGTCGTCTCCACGGCGCAGCACCCGTACATGGTCCGCGACGACCTCGCCCGCGTCTTCGGCCTGCCGCTGGCCCGGGTCCGGGTCACGTCGCCGTACCTCGGCGGCGGCTACGGCTCGAAGTCGTACACCAAGGTCGAGCCGCTGGCGTCGGTGGCGTCCTGGGTCACCGGGCGGCCGGTGAAGCTGACGCTCAGCGTCGAGGAGGCCATCTACACCACCCGCGTCGACTCCGCGCGGATCCATGTCAAGAGCGGCTTCGCCGCCGACGGCACCATCCTCGCGCGCGACTTCGACATCGTCATGGACTCCGGCGCGTACGCCGACAACAGCCCGCTGGTCATGGCCAAGGCGGTGAACCGCTGCTTCGGCCCGTACCGGGTGCCGAACCTGCGCGTCCGCGGCCGGTCGGTCTACACGAACACCGCACCGGCGTCGTCGTACCGCGGGTTCGGCGCGCCGCAGGGCAACCTGGCCGGCGAGACCAACCTCGACCGGGCCGCCGAGCGGCTCGGCATCTCCGGTGCGGACATCCGGCGGCGCAACCTGGTGCGCAAGGGCGAGGAGATCCTGCCCGGCAAGCGCGGCATCGACGCCGACATCCCGGCCGACCTGGAGATGGTCGTCGAGTCGCTGGAGCGCGACCGCAAGGACGTCCCCTACTACGGCATCGGCTTCGGCTGCTCCGCGTCCGACGCCGGCGCGTACCCGATCTCGACGGCCCAGGTGCGCATCCAGATCGACGGATCGGTGCTGGTGCTCAGCGGGTCGACGGAGATGGGCCAGGGCAGCCGGTCGCTGCTCGCCCAGGTCGCCGCCGAGGAGCTGGGCGTCGACCTGTCCGTCGTCACGGTGGTCCAGTCCGACACGTCGGTGACGCCGTACGAGCGGACCACCGGCGCCAGCCGCACGACCACGCTGGTCGGGCTGGCGCTGCAGCGCGCCTGTGCCGACGCCCGCGCCAGGCTGCGCGACATGGCCGCCGAGCTGTTCGAGTGCGCGCCCGGCGAGGTGCGCGACCTGCCCGGCGCGGTGGCCGGCCCCGACGGGCGCGAGCTGAGCTTCGGCGCCGTCGTGCGGCAGTGGTTCGGCGGCTCGGCCGGCGAGGTCACCGGCGTCGGGCTGCTGCGCCGCGACGGCGCGACGCAGAAGATGCCGCCGTTCTGGGAGGTCGGCATGGTCGGCGTCGCGGTCGAGATCGACCCCGAGACCGGCGTCGTCGCCGTCGACCAGCTGGTCACGGTCGCCGACGTCGGCTTCGCCATCAACCCGCGTGCCGTGGAGGGACAGGACCTCGGCGCGGCCACGCAGGGCCTCGGCGGCGCGCTGTACGAGGAGCTCGTCTACGACGGCGCGCAGCTGGCCAACGCCAACGTCGTCGACTATCGCGTCCCCCGGATGAAGGACCTGCCACGAAAGATCGATCTGATGATTGCCGAGCGCAGGGACGGTGTGGGACCGTATGGCGCCAAAGGCGCGGGGGAGGGCACGCTCAACCCCATCGGCGGTGCGGTGGCCGCGGCCGTGGCGCGGGCCGTCGGCCGGTGGCCCGACCGTCTTCCACTCACCCCCGAGCGCGTGTGGCGCCTGATGAGCAGCGATTGACTAATGTATCTTCGAGAAATACCGGAGGCAGGGGAACAATCATGGCGAAGGCGAAGTCCGCCGCAGCGGACAACGGTCAGTCGGCGGGGCAGGAGGTCCTCGACCGGCTCGCCCAGTCCGTGCGGGGCACCTTCCAGACCGTCGAGGACATGACGCAGACGTTCATCCGTGAGGCGATCCTGCAGGGCCACTTCCCTCCGGGGCAGCGGCTGAACCTCGACAACATCGCGGCGACGCTCGGCGTCAGCCGCATGCCGGTCCGGGCCAGCCTGCGCCAGCTCGAGGGCGAGGGCCTGGTCCGCATCCACGCGCATCGCGGCGTCACCGTCTCCGTCCTGCAGCCCGACGAGATCGCCGAGATCTACGAGCTGCGCATCCTGCTCGAGACGTACCTGCTCGAACGGGCGATGCCGCACCTCACCGAGGACATCCTGCGCGACCTTCGCGCGTCGGCCGAGGCCATGGAGGCCGCCGACGACCTCGCCGACGGCCTCGAGATCCGCAAGGACTTCTACGAGAAGCTCTACGCGCTGGCTGAGCGGCCGCGCGCGCTCGCCGAGGCCAAGCACCTGCGCGGCTCCGTCGGCCGCTACCTCCTGCTGCTGCGGGTCACCGAGGAGCACGGCGGCCACCCCGGGCTGCTGTCGCACCTGGAGAAGGGCGACCTCGAGGGCGGCAAGAAGTGGCTGCGCGACCACCTGTCGCACGTGTCCGAGGAGCTGCAGAAGCTGGTCTCCGAGAACGATCCCGCGGCGGCCGGCCGCTGATCGTCGTCGCGGGTGGTCAGGACTCGGGCCGGACGTAGGCGTCCCAGGCCGTGCCGCACTCCTCGCACTGGTAGAGCACGGCGATGAAGCCGCGCGCGTCGGGCTGGTCCGCGCGGCTCAGCTCCACCTTCTGCCCCGAGTCGCACTCGGGGCAGTACTCCTCGGTGACGTTCATGCTTCCTCCAGTCGGTAGGCCACGCCGAACACCAGCAACCCGCCCGCCGTCAGCGTCAGCGGGCCGATCAGCTCGCCGTCGGTGGCGGGGTCGAGGTCGCCGTCCCTGATCGTCAGGACGACGTGCGGCTGGTCGCCGAACTCCGCGCTCATCTTCTGCTTGGTCAGCTCCACGATGTCACCCTCGGCGTGCTCGAGCACGTGCCGGTGGATCGGGTGGCAGGCGGTGCCCGTCGGCGTCGCGTTCGGCGGGAGCGCGGCGTAGACCAGCGAGCGCAACCCGGGTCCGGTCATGGGGGCTCCTTCGACTGTGAGTTTTAGATATCGTATCGAAAATCACGGTTGCCGAGGAGGCATGGATGAGCGACGCGCCGGGCGGCGACGGCCGGAGCCCGCTGCGGCGGCGCGACTTCGCGATCTACTGGTGGGCCGGCATCGTGTCCAGTCCCGGCAACTGGGCCAGCAACGTGTGCGCGTCGGTGCTCATGCTGTCGCTGACCGGGTCGCCGTTCCTGGTGGGCGTCGTCAACTTCGCGATCTTCATCCCGAACCTGCTGTTCAGCCTGCCCGCCGGTGCGCTCGGCGACCGCGTGGAGCGCCGCCGCATGGTCGTCGTCAGCCAGTCGGCGGCGCTCGTGGTGGCGGCGCTGATGGCCGTGCTGAGCGGGCTCGGCGCGCTGACGCCGCTGCTGCTGGTGGTGACCTGCTTCCTGCTGGGCACGGCGAACGCGTTCACCAAACCGCCGATTCTCGCGCTGATCCCGCTGCTGGTGCCCCGTCCGATGGTCGCCCGGGCGACCGCCCTCAACGTCGTGCAGTTCCAGTTCGGGCAGATCGCCGGGCCCGGCATCGCGTCGGTGCTGCTGCTCGCCGCCACGCCGACGTGGGCGTTCGCGCTCAACGCGGCCAGCTGCCTCGGCCCGATCGTGGCGATGCTCCTCATCCGCGTCGACGCCGATGCCGGACGCGGGGAGGTGGCGGCGCCGCGGCGCTCGTCCGGCGGGGTGGCCGAGGGGCTGCGGTTCGTCGCCCGGACCCCGCTGATGCCGGCCATCCTCGCCGCCGTCGTCCTCACCAACGCCGCCGTCGAGGCGTTGCGGACCCTGGCGCCGACGCTGTCCTCGGAGCTCGACCTGCCCGACGCCGCCGGCGTCGTCATCATGGGCAACAGCGTGGGCGCCATGCTCGGCCTGGCCGGCTTCGGGCTGATCGAGCGGGTGCTGCCGCGGCGCTGGATGCTGACGACGGCGTTCGGGCTGCAGGCACTGGGCGCCGCAGTGGTGGCGGTGGGCGGGAGCCTGCCGGTGCTGGCCCTCGGGGCGCTGCCGCTCGGGGTCGGCTTCTCGCTGAGCATCCCGCTGCTGAGCGCGTCACTGCAGATGCTGTCGCCCGATGAGTTCCGCAGCCGGGTCATGGCGGTGTTCTCGATGGCCCACCTGGGGTTGCGGCCGGTGTTCGCGCTCGTCGCGGGCGCGTTGGCGACCGGGTTCGGCGGTGCGGTCGCCCTCGTGGTCTTCGGGGTGATGGCCGCGGTCGTGGCCCTCGTCGTGCGACGGCTGCCGCTGGCCGGCCTGCCGTAAGCCGCCACCCGGCGGCCCGATTCGTCCGTTGACCGCCGCCATCCGTCCCACTAGTTTGGATATTTAATCAAATCCAGGAGGCCAGATGAGCAGAGTTCGGGTGGGGGAGCTGGACATCGCCTATCGGGTGACGGGGGCCGGGCCGGCGCTGCTGCTGGTCGCCGGGACCGGGTACAACGGCGGCACGTGGTGGCCCGGGATGGTCAACGACCTGGCGCGGGAGTACACCGTCATCACCTACGACCACCGCGGCACCGGCCGCACCAGGGGGCCGTCCGGCCCGTTCTCGACCCGGACGCTGGCCCGCGACGCGCTGGGGCTGCTCGCGGCGTTGGGGGTCTCCGGCGCGCACGTGCTGGGCCACTCGATGGGGGGCCGGGTCGCGCAGTGGATGGCGCTCGAGGGCGGAGCCAGGGTCGGCGGGCTGGTCCTGGCCGCCAGCGGGCCCGGGCCGCTGCCCGGCCACGAGGACCGGCACACCCCGGGCATCCCCGTGGCGACGGCGG
Source organism: Jiangella rhizosphaerae (assembly GCF_003579925.1). Taxonomy (GTDB): domain Bacteria; phylum Actinomycetota; class Actinomycetes; order Jiangellales; family Jiangellaceae; genus Jiangella; species Jiangella rhizosphaerae. The sequence goes on from NZ_QUAL01000018.1 coordinate 24,828, forward strand.
CCGGGATGGTCGAGCTGGGATACGACGGCTACGTCCGCAGGCTCCAGCGCGACACCTTCTTCACCGAGTCGTATGCGCTGGCCCACCCGGAGCCGGTCGACTGGCTGTTCGACGCGTTCTGGGCGGGCCGGCCGACGGTGACCGACTACTTCCGGCACGTCATGGCGCGGCAGCAGCACGACACCGTCGAGCTGCTGCGGCTCATCGCCCACCCCACCCTGGTGCTCGTCGGCGACGAGGACGCGCACGCCGGCGGCACCGGCTCACATCTGGAGCAGTCGCTGTATCTGGCTCGCGCTCTGCCGTCCGCGACGCTGTCCGTGATTCCCGGCGTCAAGCACGGCTATTTCTGGGAGGCGCCGGTGGAATCGGTCGGCCGGGTCAAGCGCTGGCTGGCCGGAGTTGACACCGTCGTCACGTCATAGAAGCAGGTCAGCCATCTAGTGTCGACGGATCGAGCGAGTCACCCGAGACCATTGACCCAGCTTCTGTATCATGTATCCTCTCCTCAGAGCTCCCGGAAAAGTGACGCCCGTCATGGTGGAGCGTCGCGGAGGCTCCCATCCCGATCCAGGTCGGACGCACAGGAAGAAGGCCATCGCATGACTGTGGAACCGCAGAGCAAGTCCGTGCCGGACCTCGCCGACATCGAGCGTCGCGAGCAGCCGCTGAGCGGTGCGCGCAACAGTGAGATGGGGCAGCGGGAGACGTGGAACAAGAAGAACCCGCCCACGGAGGCCGTGCTCATCAAGGACCTCCGGACCACGGAGCTGACGCCCCGCGAGTACCGGAACACCAGCGCTCGGTTCTACCGTCTCGGCCACGACATCCGCCTGCAGCCGCACCTGAGCGAGCTCCCGCCCGGCGGCGCGTCGGTGAACCACCGGCACACCACCGAGGCCGTCATCTACATCGTCAAGGGCTTCGGCCACTCGATCATCAGCTGGGACGGCGTCAACGAGCAGCGCATCGACTGGGAAGAGGGCGACCTGTTCAGCTTCCCGGTGTGGATGTGGCACCAGCACTTCAACGACAGCGAGACCGACACCTGCCGCTACCTCGCCGTCCAGGACACCTTCTCGATGAAGGCGCTCGGCCTGCACGCCATCGAGCGCTTCCCCGAGGGCGGTACGGACAAGTAGCCGGCCGACCCTCCCGATCGTCCACCGCGAGCGAAGTGGGGAACGTGCAATGCGAGGGCTACACGCGAAAGGCCTGATGCTGGCCGGGACCGCCGCGGCGGCCGCGCTGGTGCTGGCGGCGTGCGGCAGCGACGCCGCGTCGCCGACCGCAGGCAGCGAGGACGAGGACCCGGCCGCCTTCTACGAGGGCAAGACCCTCACCATGATCGTGCCCTACAACCCCGGTGGCGGGTTCGACAGCTACCTCCGGCTGCTCGTGCCGTATCTGGAGGAGCAGCTGCCCGACACCACGATCCGGGTGGAGAACCAGCCGGGCGGCGGCGGGCTGATCGGCGCCAACGCCGTCTACCAGGCGGAGCCGGACGGCCTCACCGTCGGTCTCATCAACTACCCCGGCGCGGTCTTCGCCGAGGTCACTGGGACTGACGGCGTCACGTTCGAGAGCACCGAATGGACGCAGTACGGCCGGCTCGGCGCGCTGCCTCCACTGGTGTACACGGCGCCGGACTCCGAGTACACGTCGTTCGAGGACATCCTCGACGCGAGCGACACCGTGAAGTTCGGCCTCGGCGGCGTGGGCTCGGACGCCTACTACGTCGCCGTCGCCATCTCCAACGTGTTCGACTTCCCGCACGAGATCATCGGCGGGTACCCGGGCAGCAACGAGGCCGACGCCGCGCTGCTGGCCGGTGAGGTCGACGTGTCGGTGAACTCCGGCGGCGCGGGCGTGCTCATGGTCGAGGGGTCCGGGGCGCACGGCGTGGTCGCGGTGAGCAACGAGCCGCTCGAGCAGCTGCCCGACGTCCCGGTGATCGGCGACTTCGGCGACGACTCGCAGAAGGAGCAGCTGGCCCCGCTCGCCTCCATCTACGACCTGGAGCGGATGGTCGTCGGGCCGCCCGGCGTTCCGGAGGACCGTGCCGACTTCCTGGCCGAGGCGATCTTCGCCGCGGCGTCGGAGAGCGGCTACGCGGAGGAGATGGAGGCCGCGAGCTACCCGGTGAACGCACTGAACCGCGCTGACACCATGGAGCTCTCCAGCACGGTCAACGAGTCGATCGAGTCGCTGGCCGACCTGCTGGCGGACTGAGACGACAGGCGCGGGGTCGTGCGTCGGCGGACGCGCGGCCCCACGCCCGGCACGGACCCGAACACCCGCATGTAACGGAGTTCCGCTATGGGCCAGGCCCTTCTCGACGGTCTGCTGATGCTGCTCGAGCCGATGTCGCTGGTGTACCTCACCATCGGCATGGCGATCGGCCTCGTCTTCGGCTTCCTGCCGGGCCTGGCCGGTCTCGCCACGCTCGCCCTGCTGATGCCGGTGATCATCGGGATGGAGCCCGTGCAGGGCCTGGCGTTCATCCTCGGTGCCTACGGCGCGCAGTCGTTCGGCGGGTCGATCACCTCGATCCTGTTCAACGTCCCGGGCTCGGGGGAACAGGTCGTCACGACGTTCGACGGCTACCCCATGGCGCGCAAGGGGCAGGCCGGCCGCGCGCTCGGCGTCTCGGCCGCGTCCAGCGCGTTCGGCGGCATGTTCGGCGTCGTCATCCTGCTGCTGGCGATCCCGGTCGCGCTGCAGCTCATCACCTACCTGCGGCCGCCGGAGATCTTCGCGCTGGGCATCGTCGGCATCATGGTCATGGGCGTCTCCAGTGCCCGCACGAAGATCAAGGGCATCATCTCCGGCGCGCTCGGCCTGATGCTGTCGTTCATCGGACTCGACCCCATCACCGGCATCGCCCGCATGACCTTCGGGCACCTCGAGCTGAACAGCGGCCTCGGCATCACCGCGATGACGATGGGGCTGTTCGCCGTCACCGAGATGCTCGTCCTCTACACCCGCGGCCAGGCCATCGCGGCGCAGGCACCCGCGCAGACCAGCCGCGCGAAGGGCAGCCGCGTCATCGACGGTGTCTGGGACACCGTCCGCAACTGGAAGATGGTCATCCAGGGCGGCGTCATCGGCTCGATCTGCGGCCTGGTGCCCGGCATGGGCGGCACGGTCGCGATGTTCGGCGCGTACGGCTACGCCAAGGCGCGCTCGAAGGACCCCGACTCCTTCGGCAAGGGCAACCCGGTCGGCGTCCTGGCTCCGGAGTCGGCCAACAACGCCAAGGAGGGCGGCTCGTTCGTGCCGACGCTCGCGTTCGGCATCCCGGGCTCGTCCGGCATGGCGCTGGTCATCGTCATCCTGCTGATCCTCGGTTACGTGCCGGGACCGCAGATGATCGACAACCACATGGACATCGTGTTCCTCATCGCGTGGATCTGCGCGCTGAGCAACGTCCTCGCCAGTGTCCTCGGCCTCGCCATGGCGCCGTTGTTCGCGAAGCTGGCGTTCCTGCGGCCGCAGCTGCTGGCGCCGCCCCTGGTCGCCGTCTCGCTGATCGGCGCGTTCGTCGACACCCGGTTCATGCTGAGCGTGCTCATCGCGGTGATCGCCGGGTTCGCCGGCTACGTGCTGCGGGCGCTCGGCTACTCGCTGGCCGGGGTGATCCTCGGGTTCGTGCTGGGCCCCATCGTCGACCAGAACCTCGGCCTGGCCCTGCAGCTCTACGGTTCGGGCTTCGTGCTGCGGCCCATCACGGCCGCGATCCTCAGCCTGACGGTGGTCGCCGTCCTGTGGGGCCCGGTGCGCAAGGCCCTGCGGCGGCCGAAGGACGAGTCCGGCGGACCGGGCGGCGGCGCCGTCGTGGCCGCCGGTGAGGCAGGTGGGAGCAACCGATGAACGAACGCCGGTTCGAGCTGATCGTCTCGTGGATCCTGCTCGCCTTCGTCCTCTGGTATCTGGCGACGATGGCGTCGTACCCCGACAACGCCGGTCGGGTGCCGGTCATCACGGCCGCCGTCGCGGCGGCGGCGCTGGTGGTGCAGATCGCGACGCTGCACCTGCGCCGCCGCAGGCCGGCAGCGGACGGGGAACCGCACCTGCCGCACCTCGCCGAGGCCGTCCTCGACCGCGCCGACGCGCGCACCGAGGGGCACGACGTCCAGCATCCGCACCTGGCCGAGGAGCTCGAGGACGAGCTGGAGAAGGACTCCTACGACACGCTGATCGCGATCACGGGGGTCAGGCGCCGCCGGTTCCTCGCGATGGCCGCGTTCTGCGTGCTGTTCTACGTCGGCATCCTGGTCGCCGGGTTCGTGGTCACGACCGGCGTGCTCATCGCGGCGATCATGCTGTCGGCCAAGGAGCGGCTCCACGTCGCCCTGATCGGCGGCCTGGCCGGCGCCGCTGCGGCCTACGGCCTGGTGGTCCTGCTGATGGGGCTGCAGCCGTGGACCGGTTACCTCTTCGTCGGCCTCACCTAGACCCTGGAGCAGGCATGCCCACTCGGCTCGCACCCGGCGACGTCGCGCCCGTCTTCACCCTGCCCACGGCCGGCGGCGGCAGCGTCAGCCTCGCCGGCTACCGCGGCCGCCACGTCGTCGTCTACTTCTACCCGAAGGCGATGACGAGCGGCTGCACGACACAGGCCTGCGACTTCCGCGACTCGCTGGCCTCCTTGGCGGCCGCCGGGTACGACGTCGTCGGCATCTCTCCCGACCCGCTGGAGCGGCTGGCCGAGTTCGCGGCGAAGGAGCGCCTGACGTTCCCGCTGGCCTCCGACCCGTCGGCGACGACCCTGGCCGCGTGGGGTGCGTACGGCGAGAAGGTGAAGGACGGCCGCACGGTCACCGGGGTCATCCGGTCGACGGTGGTGGTCGGTCCGGACGGCCGGGTGGAGCTGGCCCGCTACGACGTCGCGGCCGACGGCCACGTCGCCGCGTTGCGTACCGAGCTCGGCCTGGACTGACCGCGCCGGTCTGGGAAGCGTCAGTTCGCCGTCACGCGGTCGCGGCGGGCGCTCCAGGTGGCGGCGAGCACGAACGCCAGCCCGATGCCGGCGGCCACCGGGAACCCGACCGCCAGCCCGGCCGCACCGATGAGCGGGCCGATCGCCACCGGCGCGACGGTGGCCGCCGCCTGGTTGACGCCCGAGCGCAGGCCGAGCGCCAGGCTGCGCTGCTCCGGCGGCGCCGCGTCGCTCATCAGCGTGATCAGCATCGGCAGGCTCAGCCCCTGGCCGATCCCCACCAGCGCGGCGGCCAGATAGCACAACGGCATCGTGTCGAACACCGGCGAGACCGCGACGCCCAGGCAGCCCAGCGCGAGCGCGACGGACGTGACGGCCACCGGCGTGCCGAGCCGGGCGATGCGGCCGGTGAAGAACGAGGTCACGGTGGCGACGACCGCCATCGCCGAGATGACGCTGCCGGCGACGGTGGGCGAGACGCCGTGGCCGACCAGGTAGAGCGGGAAGAACGACGACCACGCCGCCGGGACCCAGAGCCGGTTGAAGGTCAGGAACATGACGGTCTGGATCCGGCTCAGCCGCATCAGGCCGAGCGCCGCGCCGAACCCGGAGCCGGTGTCCGCGGCCGCCGGTGCCCGGCCGACGTCGAGCAGGCCGAGGCTGACGGCGAAGAAGACCGCGCCGAGGGCCACGACCATCGCGAACCCCGCTCGCGGGCCCTGCCAGCCGGCCAGTGCGCCGGCGAGGATCGGGCTGACGATCTGGCCGAGGTTGGCGACGGAGCTGAACCGTCCGGCGTCGTGGCTGCGGTGCGACCCGCCGCGCAGCCCGGCGGCGTAGGACTGGCCGCCGATCCAGCCGAGCGGCCGCACGACGCCCATCAGCGCCTGCAGTACGAACAGCAGCCACAGCGACGACGCCGCCATCATGCCGACGCCCACGAGCGCGGTGGCGGCGGTCCCGAGCTGGATCGACCGCTTGGCGCCGACGCGGTCCATGAACGCGCCCATCGGCACCGACAGCACCGTCTCGAACAGCGCCTTCACGCCGATCAGCAGGCCGATGACGCCCACGCCGGCGCCGAGCTCGTCGGCCCGCAGGGGCACCAGCAGATAGAGGACGGCGTTCATGCTGAGGCCGAAGCCGCCGACGGCGTAGGCCAGGAACCGGTGACGTGCCGCTACCTCGCTCACGATCGGCGGACCCTCCGTAGCTCTCGCTGAACCGGCAGAGTTCGGATAACATATTCAAAATCAGAGAGCCGGGTCAAGGGGCCCGCGACGATGGTGGTGCACTGTCCCCGTGCGAGACGGCGGTGGCTCGGATGGGTGACGGCCTGGCGCTCGTCGCGCTCGTGCTGTTCGCGGCGAACGCGTTCGTCGTGCGCGCCGCCAGTCGCCGCCTGGAGCAGGGGCTCGGGTTCCTCGTCTCGCTGGCGACGAACGTCGTGGCCGGCGGTGCGCTGCTGGCGGGTCAGCTGCTGCTGCGGCCCGAGCCGTTGCGGGTCGACTGGTCCGCCGCCGCGATGTTCCTGGTGGCCGGGGTGTTCTCGGCCTACCTCGGCCGGCGCGGTTACTTCAGGTCCGTCGAGACGCTCGGGCCGTCGCGGGCCAGCGCGGTGCAGGCGGCGAACCCGATGTTCACGATGGTCTTCGCCTGGGTGCTCCTCGGCCAGGCGCTGGGCTGGGCCGACGTCGCGGCGATCCTCGTCGTCGTGCTCGGCGTCTACCTGACCAACCGCCGGCCGGACCGCTCGACGCCGTCCGGTCCGCCGCAGGCCGACGAGCCCGCCCGGCAGCGGCTGGCGCTGCTCGCGCCGGCGGTCGTCGCGACCGCGTCGTATGGGCTGGGCAACGTGCTGCGCGGCGCCGCCGTCGACGACTGGACCGAGCCGATCGCCGGCGGCGTGCTGGGGGCGGTCGCCGGCACCGCGGCGTACCTGGCGTTCCACGTCTCGCCGCGCGGCTTCGTCGCCCGCGTGCGGCGGGCCGACCGGCGCGGCGTCGCCTGGTGGACGCTGACCGGCGGGCTGACCATCGGCGGCCAGATGAGCGTGATCGGCTCGGCGGCGCACATCGACGTCGCGGTGGCCGTCGCCATCTCGTCGGCGCTGCCGATGATCGTGATCCCGGTGAGCGTGATCGTGCTGCGGATCCGCGAGGCCGTCACCATGGTGACGGTGCTCGGCGCCGCGCTCATCACCGGCGGTGTCGCCTGGCTCGTCGTGTGGTGACGCACGAGCGCCTAGGCTCCCTGTGAGGGCCTTGCACACCGGCGGCGACCGGGGGCCGGAGGCTCCCGCGAGCCGTCGGTCGAGAGCGCGAGGCGGATAGAGAGCGGACTGTGTCGTGCAAGGCCCGACACGTGAGGATGATTGCCATGAGCCTGTACGCCACCGAGGTCAACCAGCTCACCGCCGCCTGGCTGCGGCGCACCGAGGGCGCCGGCGTCCTGTCCGGCGCGGGGCTCTGGCCGCTGCTGGCCGTGCTGGCGTCGTCGGCCGACGAGCCCGGCCGCGACGAACTGGCCGCCGCCGTCGGGCTGTCCGCCGACGAGTCCATGGACGCCGCGCGCGACGTGCTCAAGGCCCTGGCCGACCTCGACGGCGTCGACGCCGCGCTCGGCCTGTGGGCGCAGCAGGCGGCGCAGGTCCGGCCCGAGTGGCGCGACACCCTGCCGTCGGGCACGTTCGGCGAGCTCACCGGCGACGCCGCCGTCGACCAGCCGGTCCTCGACGCGTGGGCGCGCGAGCGGACGCACGGGCTGATCGAGCGGTTCCCCGTCCAGGCCGGGCCCGAGCTGATGCTGACGCTCGCGACGGCGCTCGCGCTGCGCACGACGTGGCAGCGCAAGTTCTCCGACGAGCCGTGGCAGGTCTCCGGCGGCGTCTGGGCCGGACGGCGCCTGGCCGGGCTCCAGCGCACCACCCCCGATGCCGACGACCTGCGCGTCGCCGACTCCGCCGCCGGTCCGCTGACGCTGACCAGGGTGGCCGGCGACAACGGCCTCGACGTCCACCTCGTGCTCGGCGAGGAGGGCGCGGCCTCGGGCGACGTGCTCGCCGCGGCGGTGCCGCTGGTGGCCGGCGACGCCGCGGTGACCGGCGGCGCGGCGCTGCTGGAGTCCGGCGACGTCGCGCGCTGGCCCGGGGTGTCGACGGTGTCCGCGCAGCGTCCCGGCCTGGTGCTCAGGACCGCCCGGTTCACCGTCCGCTCGCTGCACGACCTGCTGCGCCAGGCCGACGTGTTCGGGCTGCGCGCGGTCAGCACCGGCGACCGCGACCACTTCCCGGCCATCGGGCCGGTGCCGCTGCGCGTCGACCAGGCCCGGCAGGCCGCTGTCGCCATCTTCAGCGCGACCGGCTTCGAGGCGGCCGCCGTCACCGCCATCGGGCTGCGGGCGGTGTCGATGCCCGTTTACCGCGCCCAGGCGGTCGCCGTCAGCTACGACCGTCCGTTCGGCTTCCTCGCCGTCCACCGCGAGAGCGGCCTCGTCCTCTTCGCGGGCTGGGTCGACTCGCCGGAGGACTGGTCCGGGGCGTCGCAGCGCGAACGGCCGCAGCCCGGGGCGATGCGCGACCGCCTGCCACGCCACCCGGCGCAGTGACCTCAGCAGACCAGCTCGGGGGCTCGTGACGGCGACGGCTCGTCGCGGCCGGCGGCCGCGGCCTCGGCGGCGCGGGCGCGGTCGGTCATCCGGCGCCGGGTGCGGATGATGGTGTGCGCCGCGCCGGCCCAGACACCCACCAGGACGCCGACGGCCGCGCCGATCGCCACCTGGAGCCACAGCGGCGCGTCGGTGACCGTGCCGGTGACGTAACCGAGCCCGACCGCCCAGCTGGACCAGATGAGCCCGGCCGCGAACGCGATCACCCCGAACCGCCGCCGCCGCATGCCGGCCACCCCCGCCGCCGCGGACATCGTCGTCCGGCCCAGCGGGATGAAGCGGGCGGCGATGATGGCCGCCGCGCTGGTGGACCCCATGTGGTCATGGGCCCGGATGATCTTCGCCTTGAGCCGCCGGCCCAGCCGGAACCGTTCCAGCGCGCCGGGCAGCGCGCGCCGGCTCATGCCATGGACGGCGAGGTCGCCCGTCAGCGCGCCCAGCGTCGCCGCGGTGATCGCCCAGGCGACGTTCAGGTGGCCGGCGGCGGCGAGCGCTCCGGACGAGATGACGGCCACCTCGCCCGGGAACGCCGGCACCACCGCGTCGATGGCCACGAACGCCGCCATGACGAGGTAGGCGAGCGCGGGCACGGCCACGAACGACAGCAGGTCCATGGACTCCACACTCGGTGTCTACCGCCGCCGGAGCAACGGTGCGCAGCCGAACTCAGGGATCTCTCAGGGACGGACTCAGGGACGGTGCTGGGGCTGTCCCCAGTCTTCGGGGCGTACGCCCGCGTTGTCGGTGTCATTCACTACGCTGACCCTGTGGAGGGCCGTGCACACCGGCGACGACTGGGGGCCGGAGGCTCCCACGAGTCGTCGGTCCTGGGCGGAGTGAGTTGGAGCCAATGAGTTGACGTGCACGGCCGGACACATAGGAGTAGAGCTGTGAGCGGACCGCGAGGGCTGTTCGTCGCCTTCGAGGGCGGCGACGGTGTCGGCAAGACCACTCAGCAGGCGCTCCTGGCCGACTATCTGCGCGCCCAGGGCCGCGACGTCGTCGTCACCCGCGAGCCGGGCGACTCCCGCATCGGGCCGCAGGTGCGGGCCATCGTGCTCGACGGCGGCGAGCTCGACGCGCGAGCCGAGGCGCTGCTGTTCGCCGCCGACCGCGCCGACCACGTCGCGCACGTCGTCCGCCCGGCGCTCGCGCGCGGCGCCGTCGTGCTGGTCGACCGCTACGTCGACTCCTCCGTCACGTACCAGGGCGAGGGTCGCGGGCTCGGGCGCGAGCAGATCGCCGCCATCTCCACGTTCGCCACCCAGGGCCTACTGCCCGACCTCACGGTCGTGCTCGACCTCGACGAGGCGGCGCGGGCCGAGCGCGTGCGCCGGCAGGGCTACGTCGACCGCATCGAGCGCGAGCCCGACCACCTGCACGAGCGCGTCCGGCGGGCGTTCCTCGAGCTGGCCGCGGCCGCGCCCGACCGCTACCTCGTCGTCGACGCCGCCCGCCCGGCCGAGGAGATCGCGGCCGAGATCGCCGTCGCCGTCGAGAAGGTGCTGCGCACATGACCGTCTGGGACACCGTCGTCGGGCAGACCGTGGTGCCCGCCCTGCAACGCACCGTCGCCGACGCCGCCGCGTACCTCGACGGCGGGCCGCGCGGCGCCATGACGCACGCGTGGCTGTTCACCGGGCCGCCGGGCTCGGGCCGGTCGGTCGTCGCGCGGGCGTTCGCCGCCGCGCTGCAGTGCCCCAACGGCGGCTGCGGCCAGTGCTCCGAGTGCGCCGACGTGCGCGCCCGCACCCATCCCGACGTCGCGTCGCTGGTCACCGAGGGCCTGAACATCCGCATCAGCCAGGTGCGCGAGCTGGTGCCGCGGGCGGCGCTGCGCCCGGCCCGCGGCCGCTGGCAGGTGGTCATCGTCGAGGACGCCGACCGCCTCGGCGAGGACGCCGCCGACGCGCTGCTGCTGTCGGTCGAGGAGCCGCCTGAGCGGACGGTGTGGATGCTGTGCGCTCCCACGGCCGAGGACATCGTGCCCACCATCCGCTCCCGGTGCCGCGTCGTGCATCTGCGCACGCCGCCGTACGCCGACGTCGCCCAGCACCTCGTCGCCACCGCGGGCGTCGAGCAGGAGCTGGCCGAGTTCGCCGCCCGCGCCGCCCAGGGCCACGTCGGCCGGGCCCGCGCGCTGGCCACCGACCCCGAGGTCCGTGCCCGCCGCGCCGAGGTGCTGCGGCTGCCGTTCGACCTCGCCGACATCCGCCAGTGCCTCGACGCCGCCGCCAACCTCGTCGAGGCCGCCAAGGCCGACGCCGAGAAGCACTGCGACGCCCTCGACGAACGCGAGGTCGAGGAGCTGCGCAAGGCGCTCGGCGCCGGCACCACCGGCCGCAAGCCGCGCAACATCGAGGCCGCGGTGAAAGAGCTCGAGCGCGAGCAGAAGCTGCGCCGCACCCGGGTCCAGCGCGACTCCATCGACCGCGCGCTGGTCGACGTCCTGGCGCTCTACCGCGACGTCATGATGCTGCAGCTGGGCGTGCGCACCGAGCTCGTCAACGAGGAGATGCGCCCGTCCATCGACCGCCTCGCCCGCTCCGGCACGCCCGCATCCACCCTGCGCCGCATGGAGGCCGTGGTCGCCGCGCGCGAGGCGCTGCAGGCCAACGCGCTGCCGCTGCTCCAGCTCGAGTCCATGGCGCTGGCCCTGCGCGAGGGCTGAGCGCCTCCCGGTTAAGGTCGTCCGATGGACGCCGACGCCGACCCGTGGAAGATCGTCGACGCGCTCGCCGAGTGGGCCGAGCGCACGCCGTGGTGCGACTGGGTGGAGCTCGGCGGGTCGCTGGGGCGCGGCGCGGGTGACCGCGTCTCCGACGTCGATGCCGGTCTGGGCGTCGTCCTCGACGGCGCCACGTACGACGAGCGCCGCGACGCCGCGCTGGCGGCCGCGCGCGAGTACGCCGTCGTCGCCGACGAGCTGATCCAGCACCTCGGCAGCCCGGAGCAGCCGGCCGACCACCTCGTCCTGCAGTACGCCGACGGCCGTCAGCTCAGCCTCGTCGTCATGACGGCGGACAGCCGGCCCGGGCTGGCACCGGGATCGCGGCCGGTGTTCGACCGCTCCGGCCGGCTGGCCGAGCCGTTCTCGCCGTCCACCCTGCACGCCACCGACGAGGCGCGGCGCGAGTGGGCCTTCCTCGGCTGGTGGGGCCTGGCCGACGTCGCCAAGCATGCCGGGCGCGGCCGGGTCTGGCGGGCCATCGAGTCGCTGCACGAGGTGCGGTCGTTCGTCTGGCGGCTGCACGCCGCCGAGCTGGGCGTCGACTACCCGGTGTTCGGCGCGGTCAGTGTGCAGAACGCCGACTTGCCCGAGCCGGCCGGGTTGGCCGCGACCCTCCCCGCCGCCGCGGAGCCGGCCGCGATCATCGCCGCCGCACGGGCGCTCGGCGACGTGCTGGAGCCGCTGGCCGCGCCGCACGCCGTCGACGGTGTCCGGGCCGAGGCGCTGCGCCGACTCGCCGCGGCCTGACGCCGTTCACCGTCCGGTCGTCTTCCGGACACCCAGGCCCTCTGGCGTCTGCGCGGTTGACGACCTGTTGCTCATGAGGGGGGCCACCGGTGACCCGACCGCGTCCATCGCACGTCCGCGCCGCCACCGCCGCGACGGCGGGCCTGGCACTGACGGGGCGTTCGCGCTGCCGGCGATCGCGGACATCGTCGACGAGCCGATCTCGCACTCCGCGTCCGGCGCGCGCCTGGAGCTCGCGCCGATCGGCACCTACGAAACCGGCGTCTTCGACGAGGGCGCGTCGGAGATCGTGAGCTATGACGCCGGCTCCCAGTGGTCTGCCGCCGCAGCGCCTGACGTCGCGGCACCGCCTACGCGCGGCACACCACCTGCGGCGCTGGCCGATCTGGCGTTCGGCGAGACGTGGAGGATGTGGGCACGCCTCACGCTGGGCGCGCCCGTTTCGCGCTGTTTGTGGGGCTGTGGACAGCGATGATCATCCAGGATCGTCTACATCACGAGGATTTCGTGAGCTTCACCATGGCTGTAGGGGTGTTGACGCTGGGGTAATCCTCGTGATGGCTCCCGAATCACGGCGAAATCTCGCGATGTGGACGCTCCACGACACCAACGCCACACGCAAACGCGGCGAACGCACGCGGCGTCGTCGCCGCTCTTCCCCCGTCCCCCTGATAGCTGCCCGTTCTGAGCCGCGGGGGCGCGGGTCAAGCGGTCATCGCCGGCGCGAAGCGCCTCCATAGTCCGCTTGAGGCGCGCGCACGCGGCCAAGACAATCGGGCAGCAGGGGGACGGGGCCAACGCCACAAACCCCAGGCCAACGCAGACCCATCCTGCCGGTGCGGTCCGGGCCGACGTCGGCACGGCCGAGCTCGACGCGCTGCTCATCGGCGCCGCCCGGGCGGTCGAGCACGCCGGCGGCGACCCCGACGTGCGCCGGCGCACGCTGGCGGTCATCCTCGACGGCCTGCGTCCCGGCCGCGGCGATGCCGTTTCCCGCGCTCCGACGCCTTAGGGTGGACGCGTGGGCATGGTGATGGCAGTGGCCTTCACCCGGTACGGGAGGCTCTACTACCTCGACCCGGGTGAGCACAGTCCACGCGTCGGCGACAAGGTCCTCGTCCCCACCGACGACGGCCCCGAGGTCGCCGAATGCGTGTGGGCGCCGCAGTGGGTCAGCGAGGACATCGGTGGCCTGCCCGTGTGCGAGGGGCCGGCCACCGAGAAGCACCTGCAGCGCGAGGAGCGCAACCGCCGCCGCCGGGCCGAGATCCGGGTCGCCGCGCGCCGGCTCATCCGCCACCACGACCTCCCGATGAAGATCGTCGGCGTCGACTACGTCGACACCCGCCCCGACGTCGACCAGCTGGTCACCATCTACTTCAGCGCGCCGCACCGGGTCGACTTCCGCGAGCTGGTGCGCGACCTCGCCCGTACCCTGCGGGCCCGCATCGACCTGCGTCAGCTCGGCGCCCGCGACGAAGCCCGCGTGCAGGGCGGCATCGGGCCGTGCGGCCGCGACACCTGCTGCTCGACGTTCCTCACCGACTTCGAGCCGGTGAGCGTGCGCATGGCGAAGGACCAGGACCTCCCGCTCAACCCGTTGAAGATCTCGGGCGCGTGCGGGCGGCTGATGTGCTGCCTCAAGTACGAGCATCCGCTGTACCAGGACTTCAAGCGCAGTGTGCCGACCGTCGGCTGCGACGTCACCACCGACGACGGCGTCGAGGGCACCGTCGTCGCCTACAACGTCCCGGCCGAGACGGTGTACGTCCGCGACCGCGAGACCGGCCGCCGTGTCGCCTGCCCCAAGGCGAGCGTCTGCGGGTCCCGGCAGGCTTACGAGGGCGCCGTCGCCCAGGGGGCTCGCCGCACGCCCGACATCGAGGACGACGTGTACGAGGACGACGGGGAGAACCTGTGAGACTCCGTGCCCTGGCCGGCCTGGCGGTGGCCGCCGTGGTGGCCGCCGCGGGCTGCTCGGCCGAGCCGGCGCGTGACGGCCAGCCGGCCGACGTGCCGGACCGGTCGACGCCGGCCCCCGACGCCACCGAGGGGATCGAGCCCGGGCTGGAGCCGTTCTACACGCAGCAGCTCGAGTGGCGCGACTGCGGCGAGGGCTACCAGTGCTCGACGGCCACCGTCCCGGTCGACTACGCCGACCCGGGCGGCGACACCCTCGAGCTGGCGCTGCTGCGGGCGCCGGCGACGGGCGACCAGCGTCTGGGCTCGCTGCTGGTCAACCCGGGCGGGCCGGGCGCGTCCGGCGTCGAGTACGCGCAGCTGGCCGGCTCGGTCGTCACCGAGCAGGTGCGCGAGCGCTACGACATCGTCGGCTTCGACCCCCGCGGCGTCGCCGAGTCCACCCCGGTCGACTGCGTCGACGACGCCGAGCTGGACGAGTACCTCGCCGCCGACGCCACCCCTGACGACGACGCCGAGATCGCCGACATGGAGGAGTCGATCCGCGATCTCGCCGCCGGGTGCGCGACGAACTCCGGCGAGCTGGTTCCGCACATCGGCACCGCCGACGTCGCCCGCGACCTCGACGTGCTGCGCGCGGCGCTGGGTGACGAGAAGCTCAACTACCTCGGCAAGTCGTACGGCACGTTCATCGGCGCCCTCTACGCCGACCAGTTCCCCGACCGCGTCGGCCGGCTGGTGCTCGACGGCGCCATCGACCCCACGCTGTCCGGCGACGACCTCGGCCTCGGCCAGGCGCGCGGCTTCGAGCGGGCGCTGTCGGCGTTTCTGACCTGGTGCTTCGACCAGAGCGACTGCGCGCTCGGCTCGTCGGACGACGAGGCGCGCGCCACGCTGGCGGGGCTGCTGCGGCAGGCCGACCAGGAGCCGCTGGCCACCGACGACGAGAACCGCCCGCTCACCGAGTCGCTGGCGTTCTACGGCATCATCCTGCCGCTGTACCTCACTGCCGACGAGGGCTACGAGCCGCTCAACGAGGCGCTCGACCTCGCGCTCACCGAGGACGACGGCACGCTGCTCATGACGTTCGCCGACCTCTACCTCGAGCGCAACAGCGACGGCACCTACAACGGCAACGCCAACGAGGTGATCAGCCTCGTCAACTGCATGGACCATCCGGAGACCGCCACCGCCGACGAGGCGCGGGCGAGCCTGGCCGAGTTCAGCGCGGTGTCGCAGGTGTTCGGGCCGTTCCTCGCCTGGGGCGGGTTCGGCTGCTCCGCACTGGCCGACGGCCTGGCCGAGGCCGGCGTCGGCGGCGACGACGATCCCACGGCCACGCCCACCGGGGCGCCGGCGCCGCACCCGCCGGTCGCCGCACCGGGCGCCGACCCGATCCTCGTCGTCGGCACCACCGGCGACCCCGCCACGCCGTACGAGTGGGCGCAGTCGCTGAGCGAGCAGCTGTCGTCCGGTGTGCTGCTCACCTACGACTCCACCGTGCACACGGCCTACCTCGCGGGGAGCAACTGCATCGACGAGGCCGTCGACGCGTACCTGCTGGCCGGCACGGTGCCGGACGACGGCACGACGTGCGCCTCGTGAATCGCCGCGAACTATGCGGATAATGGAGTGATGCGCCTTCGCTTGACCATCCGCCGGGCCGTGCTCGTGCTGAGTGCGGCGGTGCTGCTGACGTCGTGCAGCGGCTCCGACGACGGCGGCGCGGGCGGCGACGCCACCGCGCAGGCGGAGGGTCCCAAGTCGCAGCGGGTTCCGTTGCGCCTCGACGGCATCAGCGACGAGGTGGCGTTCGGCACCCCGCTGCAGTTGAGCGTCCCCCGCGGCCACATCGACTCCGTCGAGGTCGCCCCCGAGGGCGGCGAGCCGGTCGAGGGCCAGGTCGGCGACGACGGCAGCAGCTGGCAGAGCGCCGCGCCGCTGGAGCCCGGCGCCTCCTACGCCGTCACGGTCGTCGCGTCCGACCGGCTCGGCATGGAGCACACGTTCACCGACTCCTTCGCCGTCGGCGCCGTGCCCGACGCCAACCGCCTCACGCTGAGCATGCAGCCCACCGACGGCGCCGTCGTCGGGGTGGGCGCGCCCATCACCGTCCGGTTCGACCAAGAGGTCACCGAGCGCGAGAACGTCGAGCAGGCCATGCACGTGGCGTCGAACCCGCAGGTCGAGGGCTCGTGGCACTGGGTGAGCTCGCAGGAGGTGCACTTCCGGCCGAAGGAGTACTGGCCGTCGGGCACCCAGGTGCGGCTGAACCTCGACCTCAACGGCGTCCAGGCCGGCGCCGACCTCTGGGGCGGCCGCTCCTACGACCTCGACTTCACCGTCGGGAAGGCGCAGGTCGCCACCGTCGACGCCGCCACCCACACCATGACCTACAGCGTCGACGGTGCGGCCGTGGCCACCTGGGACACCAGTCTCGGCGCGCCCGAGTTCGCCACCCGCAACGGCACGTACATCGTGCTGGAGAAGTTCGAGACGCGGCAGATGACCTCGTGCAACGCGAACATCACCTGCGACCCGAACGACCCGAACTACTACGACCTCGAGGTGCCCAACTCCGTCCGCCTGACCTGGAGCGGCACGTTCGTCCACTCGGCGTCGTGGTCCGAGGGATCGCAGGGGTCCGAGAACGTGTCGCACGGGTGCATCAACCTCAGCCAGGCCAACGGCGCCACGTTCTTCCAGCTGGCGCAGTACGGCGACATCGTCACGGTCGCCAACTCCACCCGCGGCCCCGAGGACCTCCTCCAGCGTGGCGACCCCGGCATGGCCGACTGGAACTACACCTGGGATCAGTACGTGGCCGGGTCGGCCCTCGGCGCTGCCATCACCACCGACGCTCTCTGACCCCTCGATTGGGTGCCGGGCACCTTCACGCCCTATACTCATGCACCGTGCCCGGTTCGCCGGGCACGCGCCGCCTTAGCTCAGTCGGTAGAGCGATTCACTCGTAATGAATAGGTCGTCGGTTCGATTCCGACAGGCGGCTCCACACCACGTCCCGGCCGGTCAGGCTCCTCCTGACCGGCCGTTCTCGTTCCCGTAGGCGCGATCAGCCCAGCGCCAGGTCCCGCTCGCGTTCGGCCCGCCGGCGCCGCTGCTCGACCGGGTCGGGCACGGGGGCGGCCGCCAGCAGCCGCCGGGTGTAGTCGTCCTGCGGAGCGGACAGGATGTCGGCGCTGCCGCCCTGCTCGACGATGCGGCCCTGGTGCATGACGGCGATGCTGCCGGCCAGCAGCTCGACGACGGCGAGGTCGTGGCTGATGAACAGGCACGAGAAGCCCAGCCGCGTCTGCAGGTCCATGAGCAGTTCGAGCACGCGCGCCTGTACGGACACGTCCAAGGCGCTGGTCGGCTCGTCGGCGACCAGCAGGACGGGGTCGAGCGCAACGGCGCGGGCGATGCCGACCCGCTGGCGCTGGCCGCCGGAGAGCTCGTGCGGGTAGCGGTTGCGCCAGGCCGCCGGCAGCTCGACGCTCTCGAGCAGCTCGGTGACCCGTTGCGCCACCTCCGCGCGCGGCCGGCCGTGCAGCCGCAGCGGTTCGCCGATGCTGTCGCCGATGGTGTACCGGGGGTTCAGCGACGACGCCGGGTCCTGGAAGACCATGCCGACGGTGCGCCGCAGCGCGCGCAGCTCCGCTCGCGACGCCTTCGTGACGTCCTGACCGTCGACGACGACCCGCCCGGAGGCCGCCCGCAGCAGGCCGACCACGCAACGGCCGATCGTGGACTTGCCCGATCCGGACTCGCCGACCAGGCCCAGCACCTGTCCGCGCGGGATGGTGAGCGACACGCCGTCGACGGCGCGGAAGGCGGGGCGCCCGAAGCCGCCGGGATACTCGACGACGACGTCGTGCAGCTCCAGCGCGGCGCGCGGACCGTCGCCGGGCGCGGCCGGAGCCGGCCGGACCTCCTGCCGTCCCAGGTGCGGCACGGCGGCCAGCAGGTCGCGGGTGTACGGCTGGGCCGGCCGGGCGAACAGCTGCTCGACCGGCGCCTCCTCGACGATCTCGCCGCCCCGCATGACGACGACGCGGTCGGCGATGTCGGCCACCACGCCCATGTCGTGGGTGATGATGAGGATGGCGGAGTCCAGGCGGTCGCGCAGGCTGCGCAGCAGCGCGAGGATCTCGGCCTGGACGGTGACGTCGAGCGCCGTCGTCGGCTCGTCGGCGATGAGGACGGCGGGATCGCACGAGATGGCCATCGCGATCATGGCGCGCTGGCGCTGCCCGCCGGAGAGCTGGTGCGGGTAGTACCCGAACCGCTGCTCCGGGTCGGGCAGCCCGACCAGGCCGAGCAGCTCGACGGCCCGCGCCCGCGCGGCCCGGCGGCTGAGGTCGGTGTGCAGCCGGAGCGCCTCGACGATCTGCGAGCCGACCGTGAAGACGGGGTTGAGCGCCGTCATCGGGTCCTGGAACACCATGGCGACGTCCTGGCCGCGTAGCCGCCGCAGGGTCGGCCCGTCGGGCGTGGTGACGTCGCGGCCGCCGACCTCGATGCGCCCGGTGCGGACGGCGGTCGGCGGCAGTAGCCCCAGCACGGAGAGCGCGCTGACGCTCTTGCCCGAGCCGGACTCGCCGACCAGCGCGAGGATCTCGCCCGGCCGGACCTCGATGCTGACGTCGCGCGCGGCGGTGGTGGTGCCGTCGCCGGTGCGGAACTCGACGCCGAGGCGGTGGATCGCGAGCGCGGGTGTGGTCACAGGGCGCCCCCTTCGACGAGGGTGAAGGCGCGCTTGACGGTGATCAGCTCCAGGCCGATCTCGACCCGGCGGATGCCGGGCAGCTCGCCGAGCACGCGGGTGTTGAAGGTCAGCAGATCGTCCTGGTGCCGGAGAACGACCTCGCAGGTCAGGTCGCTGTAGCCGGCGGTGGAGGAGAGGTAGCGCACCTCCGGCCGCTCGCCCAGCGCCTTGGCGGTCTCGTCGAGGTGACGCAGGTCGACGGCGAGCCAGTAGAACACCTCGACGCCGTAGCCGAGCAGCTCCGGCCGGACGATCGTCGTGTAGCGGACACGCCCGTCCCGGGTCAGCGTGTCGAGCCGCCGCTTGACCATCGACTCGCTCATGTCGAGCCGGGCGGCCAGCTCGGCGAAGCTCAGCCGGGCGTCGTCGCCGAGCAGCTCGACGAGGGCGTGGTCGCGCTCGTCGAGCGGCTTCGGGTCGCGTTGCTCGATGGGCCCGCGCTCGGACTCCAGCGTCGCGATGGCCTCCGGCGACAGCGTGCCGTGCGCCCACACGTTGGCGACCTTGTGCTGGGCGATCACCGTCTCGGTGACTGTCGAGAGGATGCCGTCGACCTGCTCGATCTCCTCGAACAGCACCCGGGCCAGCGCGCGCTGCGACGGCACGATCAGCTCGACGATGAGGTCGAACGTGCCGGTGATGAGGGCGGCGAAGCGCACGTCGGGCCGGGCGGCCAGCTCGGCGGCGACCCGCGGCGCCTGGCCGACGCGGCAGGTGACCTGGACGAGGACGGGGTAGCCGCCGACGCTGCGCAGCGGGTCGGCGGACGCGACGACGCGGACGAGGCCGGAGCCGAACAGCCGTTGTGCGCGCCGGGCGGCCGTGGTGTCGGACGTGCCGACGGCCCGCGCGATCTGCTGCCACGTCGCCCGGCCGTGCGTCTGCAGCGCGGCGACGATGCGCCGGTCGAGGTCGTCGAGCACGGTCTCGTCCGTCATGGCGGCCATCGTATCGGACGGGGCGCCGAAATCCAGCGTGCAACATGAACGTTACGCCGATCTCCGTCGCAATACTTGCCGTGAATGCCGAGATCTGCCATCGTCGGTGGGGTTGATGAAGGATTCCGGGAGGTCTGCCGTGCTCGAACCGGCCAAGCGCTACGACGGGTATCGCTCGTACAGCTACCTGCGTGAAGGCATCGACTACAAGGCGTTCGATCTGGCGCCCGAGCTCGGCCGGGTGCCCGAGTACGGCGGGCTGGAGCTGTCCGACGCGCAACGGGAACGGGTCACCCGGCTGCTGACCGAGAGCGTCGTCGTGTCCACGCACGAGCACCCGACGCGGTTCCCCGACGACATCGGCGAGACCATCGACTACAACCGGCACGGGCGGCACCGCACCGGCTACGAGGGCCTCGCGCGGTCCGGCCTCACCGCCGTCATCGACAACTTCATGGACGGCACGGCGTGCGTGACCAGCCACGCCGGCTGGAAGTGGACCGACATCATCGCCGACCTCGGCATGCGCTTCTCCGACCTCGCCCACCAGGACTTCGTCATCAAGGCCGAGACGCTCGCGGACATCCGGCGGGCGCACGAGACCGGCCGCATCGCGCTCATCGCCGGGCTGGAGGCGTCCACCCCGATCGAGAACGAGCTGGACCGCATCGACATCCTCTACGGCTTCGGGGTCCGTCAGCTCGGCATCGCCTACAGCGAGGCCAACACGCTCGGCAGCGGGTTGAAGGAGCGCCGCGACGGCGGGCTCACCGCGTTCGGCCGCAAGGCCGTGGAGCGCATGAACAAGCTCGGCATCGTCGTCGACGTGTCGCACTCCGGCGACCTCACCTCGCTGGAGGTGATCGAGCACTCGACGAAGCCGATCATCATCACCCACGCCGGCGCCCGCTCGGTGTGGCCGACCAACCGGATGAAGCCGGACGACGTCATCAAGGCCTGCGCCGAGCGCGGCGGCGTCATCGGCCTGGAGGCCGCACCGCACACGACGCTGTCGCCGCAACACCCGCGGCACAGCCTGGAGTCGGTGATGGACCACTTCGTGTACTGCGTCGACCTGGTCGGCATCGAGCACGTCGGGTTCGGGCCGGACACGCTGTTCGGCGACCACGTCGGGCTGCACCACCTGTTCGCCGGCCACCTGTCGATCGGCGACGCCCACGGCTCGGTCGACTACGAGGAGGTCGAGTACGTCGACGGCCTGGAGAACCCGGCCGAGTGCTTCTGGAACATCGTCGGCTGGCTGGTCACACACGACTACTCCGACGACGAGATCCGCGCCGTCATCGGCGGCAACGCCATGCGTGTCATCGAGGAGGTCTGGGAGAGATGAGCACTATGCGCGGCCTGGGCCGGCGCGCCGCGCTGGGCGCGGCGGCGGCCCTGACCCTGGCGGGCCTGGCGGCCTGCGTCCCGTCCGAGCCCGACGGCGCGTCGGGCGACGCGTCCGAGGACGCCGGTGAGGGCGGCGACGGCGGCAGCGGCGGCGAGCTGGCCATCGGCACCACCGCGGACGTCGTCAACTTCAACCCGCTGGTCGGCAACAGCCGCACCGACAGCTGGGTCACGAACCTGATGTACCCCGCGATGATGACCATCGACGACGAGGGCACCAAGGTGCCGGCGCTGGCGACGGAATGGGGCTACGGCGAGGACGGCCTGAGCGCGTGGATCGAGATCCGCGACGACATGGAGTGGTCCGACGGCGAGCCGCTGACCGCCGAGGACGTCGTCTTCACCATCGACGCGATCAAGGCCGAGCAGCTGGGCACCGTCGCGGGCATGATCAGTGCGTACGAGTCCGCCACGGCCGTGTCGGACACCCGCATCGAGTTCACCCTCAGCAGGCCGGACGGCGCGTTCCTCAACAGCATCGGGTTCTGGATGCCGATCGTGCCTGAGCACGTGTTCGGGCAGGCCCCGACGGTGGCCGACTTCGCCAACGACTCCGACTGGGTGTCGGCCGGCCCGTTCGTGCTCACGCAGGTCGAGCGCGGGCAGCGCTATGTGCTGGAGGCGGTGGAGAACTATCCGCTCGCCGAGGACGGCCGCGCCGTGCTCGACCGGGTGGTGTTCCGCGTCTACCCCGACGTCAACACCGAGGTGCTGGCGCTGCGCTCCGGCGAGATCGACCTCATCGGCAACGCACTGCCGCCGTCGGTGGCCCGCGACGTCGAGGGCGACGAGGAGCTGCAGACGTTCAGCGTCCCGTCGCTGGGCTGGGCGCACATGCAGTACAACATGCGCCGCCCGCCGCTGGACCGGGTCGAGGTCCGCCAGGCGCTCGCGCACGCCGTCGACTACGAGGCCATCCGCGAGGTCGTGCTGGGCGGCAACGCGGTGTCGGCCAACTCCAGCGTCCTCACCCCGACGTTCGCGCAGTGGGTGGACGAGACGGCCGAGGAGTACGAGTACGACCCCGAGCTCTCCCGCGACCTGCTGGCGCAGGCCGGTGTCGAGAACCTCGAGCTGGAGATGATCTACGACGCCGGCGACCCGAACATCTCCTCGTGGGCGGAGCTGGTGCGCGACCAGGCGGCGGAGGCCGGCATCACCATCACGCTGGCCGGCCTGGAGCGCAACACCTACCTGGCCCGCACCAACGAGCGCGACTTCGACATCTACGCCGGGTCCTGGGCGATCATCGACGAGCCGCAGTCGAACTTCTCGCTGCTGTTCGCGCCGGACGGCTTCATCAACTACGCCGGCGTCAACGATCCCGAGATCAACCGGCTGCTCGCGGAGGCGTCGTCGGCGCTGACCGTCGAGGACGCGCGCGGGCCGCTGCACGAGCTGGCCCGCATCGTCACCGAGCAGGTCTACGACAACGTGATGTACGTCGAGCAGTTCACCTTCGCGGCCTCGAACGAGTGGACCGGCTTCCAGCCCAAGCCCAGCGAGCTGCTCTCGGTGGTCAACCCGCAGTCGCTGGCGTCGGTGCGGGCGGCGGACTGAGCGCACATGGCCCTGCTCCGGTTCGCTTCGCTGCGGGTGCTGCGCGGCCTGCTCACGCTGTGGTTCGCGGTCAGCGTCACGTTCTTCCTCGTGCGGCTGCTGCCGGGCGACCCGGCGCTGGCCATCGCGAGCCCGACGATGAGCGAGGACCAGCGCCAGCAGATCCTCGCCGACTTCGGGCTCGACCGGCCGCTCGCGGTGCAGTACGTGACGTACCTCGGTGAGCTGCTGCAGGGCAACCTCGGCGTGTCGTTCCGGCAGTCGATCCCGGTCGCGGACGTGCTGCTGGAGCGGCTGCCGTGGACGCTCATCCTCACCGGCAGCGCGCTGGTGCTGACGCTGCTCATCGGGCTGCCGCTGGGGGTGCTCGCGGCCACCCACCGCGGCGGCGCCCTCGACCGCTTCATCCAGGTCGGCGGCGTGATCGGGCAGTCGCTGTTCGTCCCGACGGTGGGCATCGCGCTGCTCTACACCTTCGGGCTCTGGCTGGGCTGGTTCCCGATCGGCGGCGCCATCGACGACGACGTCTACGGGCTGGAGGCGTACGCGAGCATGCTGCGGCACCTCGTCCTGCCGTGCCTGAGCCTGGTGGTGCTGCAGATCGGCGCCTACGTGCTCACGCTGCGGACGAACCTCATCGACGCGCTCGGCGAGGAGTACTGCACGGTGGCACGGGCCAAGGGCGCGCCGGAGCGCCGAGTGGTGTGGAAGCACGCCCTGCGCAACGCGCTGCTGCCGACGACGACGCTCGTCGGGCTCCAGCTGGGCTTCCTGGTCGGCGGCGCGGTCCTGACCGAGACGATCTTCGCCTACCCGGGCGTCGGGCGGGCGATCTACGAGTCGGTCGGCCAGCTCGACTTCCCGGTGCTGCAGGGCGCCTTCGTCCTGCTGGCGGCGGCGGTCGTGGTGGCGAACCTGCTGACCGACCTCGCCTACGGCCTCCTCGACCCGCGGGTGCGTGCGGCATGAGCGGGCTCAGCGAGGAGCTGACGACGGCGGTCGAGCCCGCGGCGGGCCCGACGCCGGCCAGCCGCACGTGGCGGGCGTTCCGGCGCAACCCGCTCGGCCTGGTCGCGGCCGGGCTGCTGGTGGTGCTGCTGCTGGTCGCGCTGGCCGCTCCGCTGATCGCCGACTACCCGCGCGGCTACGGCGAGGACGTGCTCGCCGGGCCGTCGGCGGCGCACTGGTTCGGCACCGACCACCTCGGCCGCGACATCTTCGCCCAGGTCGTCTGGGGGACGCGCACGAGCATGGCGGTGGGCCTCGGCGCGTCCGCGCTGGCGATCGTGCTCGGTGTGGCGGTCGGTGTCGGCGGTGCGTACTTCAAGCGGCTCGACGGCGTGCTCGGCCTGTTCGTCGACGTGATGCTCTCGCTGCCGGTGCTGCCGCTGATGATCCTGGTGGCGGCGCTGGCCGGGCCCAGCGTCACGACGCTCGTCGTCGTCATCGCGGTGTTCTCCTGGCCCGAGGTGGCCCGGGTGGTCCGCTCGCAGGCGCTGCCGATCGTGACGCTGTCGTACGTGGACGCCGCGCACGTGATGGGGGCGCCGAACCGCTGGGTGCTGGTGCGGCACGTGCTGCCGGCGGTGTCGCCGGTGATCGCGGTGTCGGTGGTGGTGACGGCGTCGCGAGCGGTGCTCAGCGAGGCCGGCCTGGCCTTCCTCGGTCTGGGCGACCCGTCCAGCTGGTCGTGGGGGACGATCCTCTACAACGCCCAGCGCTCCGGCGCGCTCAGCTCCTCGTGGTGGACGGCGTTCTTCCCGTCGCTGGCCATCCTGCTGCTGGTCGTCGCGGCCACCCTGGTCGCGCTGGCCTACAACGACGCCCGCAACCCCCGAACCCGACAGGACGGGACCCGATGACCTTCTCCCAGCGGCTGCCCGCCGCGTTCTACCGCGACGTCCACGCCCGGCTGCGCACGCGCATGCAGACCGCCGGGCTGGACGCCGTCGTCGTCGACGACTGGCACGACGTCGCCTACCTGACCGGCTTCTTCCACCACCCGAACGAGCGGCCCGCCGTCGTCTGGGTGGGCGCGGACCGCGTCGTGCTGCTGGTGCCGGAGCTCGAACGCGAGCACGCGCAGGCCCAGAACGCGGTCGTGGACGAGCTGGTGGCGTTCGAGGAGTTCCCCGGCGTCGACAGCCCGTTCGCCGCGCTGGCCAAGGCGGTGCCGTCGAGCGGCGTGTGGGGGCATTCGCCGGCGGTGTCGACCGGTCGGCTGGCCCAGCTGGAGGCGGTGTTCGGCGGCGTGACGTGGCGGATGTCGGCGCTGGTCGACGAGCTGCGGCTGGTGAAGCAGCCGGAGGAGGTCGAGCTGCACCGGCAGGCCGGCCGGCTCGGCGACGTGATGCTGGCCGCCGGCGTGGAGCTGGTGGCGGCCGCCGTCGCCGGCGGCGAGCTGCCCACCGAGGCCGAGCTGGCCGACCACGTCGTCCGCGCCGGCGCCAGGTGGATGTACGAGACGCACTCCGACGTCGTCGTGGTGCCGATGCTGACCGGCGGCCTCGTCTACGGCGGCGCCAACTCCGCCTACCCGCACGGGCTGCCGTCGTCGTACCGGCTGCGCCCCGGCGACACGTTCATCCTGTCGCTGGGCGGCGCCGTCGGCGGCCGGTACGCCGAGAGCGAGCGGACGTTCTTCCTCGGAGAGCCGACGCAGGAGCAGGTGGCCTACTTCACCGCCGACCACCGGGCGCAGGAGGCCGGCACTCGTGCTCTGCGGCCGGGGGCGCGCTGCCAGGACGTCAACCGGGCCTGCCTCGACGTCATCCGCGACGCAGGCTACGGCGAGTACCTGCGGCACCGTCAGGGACACGGGATCGGCCTGAACTTCCACGAGCCGCCGTGGCTGTCCGACGGCGACGACACCGAGCTCGCGCCCGGCATGGTCGTCTCCAGCGAGCCCGGCATCTACGTGCCCGGCCACGCCGGCTACCGCATCTCCGACACCGTGCTGGTCACCGAGCACGGACCGGAGCGGCTGACCGCCTTCCCCCGAGACCTTGACGACGTCGTCATCGCGCTGTCCTAGGAGGAGCAAGCAAATGATCGTGGAGATCAACGGCAACCCGCTCGACGTCGAGGTGCTCGGCGGCGACGACCCGGGCAAGCCGCTGCTCATCGCGCACCACGGCGCCCCCGGCCTCGGGTCCAGGAACGAGCCCACGGCGGCGTTCGGGCACCTGTCCGACCTGTGCCGGGTGCTGGTGTTCGACGCCCGCGGCAGCGGCAAGAGCGGCGACGTCCCGCCGTTCACGCACGAGCAGTGGGTCGCCGACATCGACGCGCTGCGCGCCTGGGCCGGCGCGGAGTCGCTGGTCATGGCCGGTGGGTCGTACGGCGGCTTCCTCGCGATGGAGTACGCGATCGCCCACCCGGACCGCGTGCTGGCGCTGGTCCTGCGCGACACCGCGCCGGACCACTCGCACGAGGAGGCGGCGATGGCCAACGCGCGCGCCTCGTCGCGCATCGAGGTCGACGAGGACAAGCTGGCCCGCATCATGGAGGGCCGCATCCGCGACAACGACGACTTCCGCGACTGCTGGGCGTCGATCCTGCCGCTCTACGACCACGAGTACGACCCGGCGTCCATCCAGGCGCGCGTCGACTCCGTCGACTACCACTACGCCACGCACAACTTCGCCTTCTCGGTGAACCAGCTGACCTACGACGTCAAGCCGGGCCTGCCGTCGGTGACCTGCCCGGCGCTGGTGACGGTGGGCCGCAGCGACTGGATCACGCCGGTCGAGTGCAGCGAGACCATCGCCTCGCTGATCCCCGACTCGCAGCTGGTGGTGTTCGAGAAGTCCGGCCACTCCCCGCCGATGGAGGAGCCCGAGCGGTTCCGGCAGGTGGTCCGCGACTTCCTGGTGTCGCGGGTGCTCGCTCGCTAGGAGTGCTGCGCCGCGTGGTGGGCGGCGAGCAGGTCGTCGCCCCAGTCGTGGCGCAGGTCGCGCCAGACGGAGTGGACGTGGTTCGCGTCGTGCTGGGTGTTGTCGTACTCGAGGAGGAACGTCGGTCCGAGGACGGCGTAGTAGTGGCCGTGGCCGGGCTCGACCGAGCCGGCCCAGCGGAACGTGACGTGCTCCAGCCCGGCGGCGGCGATCTCGGCCCAGGCCGGCGCCGCGGCGGCCGTCGTCACCCGGCCGAGGTAGTGCCGGACCAGCCGCTCGAGCAGCTCGCGTGCGTCCGGCGGCATGTCGCCATAGGCGAGGCCCGGCGCGATCCGTCCCGCGTCGGCGACCGGGTCGTCGCGGGTGAGGATGTCGCGCGGCGCCTCCGGTGACGTGATGGCGGCGGCCTTCTCGGCCGGCGGCAGCGACGTGACCAACGCCCGGCCGAGGTCCTGTTCGGCGGCGAGCGTCCGCCGTCCGGCGCCCGGGAAACCGCCGGGAACGGTGGCCGGGTTGGCGCCGAAGAACTGCGGCGTCGCGGTGACCCGGCCGTCCACCACGGTCACCGTGACGGCCAGGTGGTGCCCGCCCAGCCGCCACCCCCACGTCGCCGACCCCGGCGTCCCGTACACCCGGAACCAGTACAGCCCGGGCTGCCGCCGCTCCCACGTCGGCACCCCGGCCGCGCGCTCGACGGCACCGAGCACCGTCTCGAGGTCCATGATCGCCCGCGCGTCGGCGAGCCCCGTGGCCGACAGCCCGGTGGCCAGCAGCTCCAGCGCCAGCGATCGTTGCTGGCCGGACAGCTCGCCCAGCGCGATCCCGGGACGGGGCCGCGGCAGGTACGTGAACGTGCGCCGGTCGGGCGCGTCGAACGGCGCGGCCGCCTGCGCCAGCCGTCCGGGGTCGAGCGCGGCGAGGAACGCCGTCGCCGCCCGCGTCATCGGTTCGGTCATCGGACACCACTCTGCCAGCCCGGCACGCTCCGGGGTCGATCGCTGACACTCCGTGTCAGCGTCTGTCCGTCACCATCGGTCCATGGAGAAGACGCTGGAAGGCAAGGTCGCGCTCGTCGCCGGTGCGTCGCGCGGCGCGGGGCGGGGGATCGCGGTCGAACTCGGGGCGGCCGGCGCGACGGTGTACTGCACCGCTCGCAGCACGCGGGCGCAGCGGTCGGAGCAGGACCTGCCCGAGACGATCGAGGAAACCGCGGAGCTGGTCACCGCGGCCGGCGGGACGGGCATCCCGGTGCAGGTCGACCACCTCGTGCCCGAGCAGGTGAAGGCGCTGGTCGACCGCATCGACGCCGACCAGGGCCGCCTGGACGTCCTGGTCAACGACATCTGGGGCGGCGAGCTGCTGTTCGCCTGGGACGCGACGGTGTGGGAGCACTCGCTGGAGAAGGGCCTGCGGATCCTCCGGCTCGCCGTCGACACCCACATCGTCACCAGTCACTTCGCGCTGCCACTGCTGCTGCGCACGCCCGGCGGGCTGGTCGTCGAGATGACCGACGGCACCGCCGACTACAACGCGGCGAACTACCGGGTGTCGTTCTTCTACGACCTCGCGAAGGCCTCGGTGCTGCGCATGGGGTTCGCCCTCGGCCAGGAGCTGGGGCCGCGCGGTGCGACGGCGGTCGCGCTGACGCCTGGATGGCTGCGCTCGGAGCTGATGCTCAGCCACTTCGGGGTCACGGAGGAGACGTGGCGCGACGCACTCGAGCGGGAGCCGCACTTCGCGATCTCGGAGACGCCGCGGTTCGTCGGCCGGGCGGTCGCGGCGCTGGCCGCCGACCCGGACGTCGCACGCTGGAACGGGCAGTCGCTGTCCAGCGGCCAGCTGGCGCGGGTCTATGGTTTCACTGACCTCGACGGCAGCCGCCCCGACGCCTGGCGGTACCTGGTGGAGGTGCAGGACGCCGGCAAACCCGCCGACGTCACGGGGTACCGCTAGGAGCGACAGATGACGGACTCGGCTCGGCGCATCCGATGGGGCATTCTCGGCACCGGTGGCATCGCGGCCTCGTTCGCGCGCGATCTGCAGCTGCTCGACGACGCCGAGGTGGTCGCCGTCGGCTCGCGCAGCGACGAGAGCGCGAGCGGCTTCGCCGGCCGGTTCGACCTGCCGCGGGCCTACGGCTCGTACGAGAAGCTGGTCGACGACCCCGACATCGACGTCGTCTACGTCGCCACGCCGCAGACGGCGCACGCCGCGAACGTCCGGCTCGCCCTGGAGGCCGGGAAGCCGGTGCTGTGCGAGAAGCCGTTCACGGTCACCGGCGCAGAGGCGCGCGAGGTCGTCGACCTGGCGCGCGACCGCGGCGTGTTCCTCATGGAAGCGATGTGGACGCGGTTCCTGCCGCACTTCCGCCGCATCGACCAGCTGCTGCGCTCGGGCGTGCTGGGCGAGATCACGACGGTGGTCGCCGACCACGGCCAGGCCATCCCGGCCGGCGGCGGCCACCGGCTGCACGACCCCGCGCTTGCCGGCGGCGCACTGCTCGACCTCGGCGTCTACCCGGTGTCGCTGGCGTCGTACGTGCTGGGCCGCCCGGCCGGCGTCGTCGCGGCCGGCACGTTGCTGCCGAACGGCCTCGACGCCCAGACGTCGGCGGTGTTCACCTACGAGGGCGGCGCGCACGCCGTCGTCACCACCACGCTGGGGGCGCGGACGGCGAACCGCGCGGTCATCTCCGGCACCCAGGCGCGGCTGGAGATCGACGACGTCTGGTACGCGCCGACGTCGTTCTCGCTGCTCCGGCCGGGGTCGTCGCAGCCGGAGCGGTTCGAGCACACCCGGGTCGGCGGCGGGCTGCGCCACCAGGCCGCCGAGGTCGGCCGGCTGCTGCGCGAGGGCGCCACCGAGAGCGACGTCATGCCGCTGGACGAGACCGTCGCGATCATGGAGACGCTCGACGAGATCCGCCGGCAGATCGGGCTGCGCTTCCCCGGCGAGTGATCGTCCGGTCCGGTCCTGCTCGCCACGGCGGTGCTGGCCGCTCCGCAATGAGCACCGATACGCACCACGAACCGGCCCGGCGAGGGTGGAACTCATGGTGCTCGCGACCAAGAACGGGCAGCGAGCAGGGGACGGGGTCGATTCTGGGCTCCTCGATGCGCGCGGCGTTCGCCCTGTTCTGGCGTGACGCTGAGCCGTCGGCCGTACGCCGTTCGCGTCGCGTGGTGCGTGGAGGCGCTCATTGCAAAGCGCGGCGCACGAAACCTGACCTGCGCCATTCCGGCGGTCGCCCCGGTGCGGCCCGGCCTCGGGTAGGGCATCATCCTCCTGAGGAGGGGGCCATGACATCCATGCTCATGCCGGGCGTGACGGCGACTCGTCACCAGACGCCGCGGCTCACCGTCAACACGCTCACGGTGGCCGGCCGCGACACCGGGGAACCGGTCGTGTTCGTGCACGGCAACGTGTCGTCCAGCGTGTTCTGGCAGCCGGCCATGCTGCGGCTGCCTGAGCGGTTACGCCCGGTCGCGGTCGACCTGCGCGGCTTCGGCGGCACCGACACCCTGCCGGTCGACGCGACCCGTGGCGTCCGCGACTACGCCGACGACGTCGCCGGGCTGCTCGACACCCTCGGGCTCGACGACGCGCACCTGGTCGGCTGGAGCATGGGCGGTGCGGTGGTGCTGCAGCTGCTGCTCGACGCGCCCGCGCGGTACCGGTCGGTCACGCTGGTCAACCCGGTCTCGCCGTACGGGTTCGGCGGCACCCGAGGCGCGGACGGGAAGCTGTGCGATCCGTCGGCCGCGGGGTCCGGCGGCGGTGCGGCGAACCCGGAGTTCGTGGCGCGGCTGCGCGACGGCGACCGCGGCGACGACGGCGCGCTGTCGCCCCGTCAGGTGATGCTGTCGTCGTACGTGAAGCCGCCGTTCGTGCCTGAGCACGCCGACGCCTACGTCGAGTCGATGCTGACCACCGCCGTCGGCGACGACCACTATCCCGGCGACTCCGTGGCCGCCGACGCCTGGCCGGGCGTGGGCCCGGGCACCCGAGGCGTGCTCAACACGATGGCGCCGACGCATCTGCGCCTGGACGGGCTCGACGCCATCGACCCGAAGCCGCCCATCCGCTGGATCCGCGGTTCCGACGACGTCATCGTCTCCGACACGTCGCTGTTCGACCTCGCCTACCTCGGCTCCATCGGCGCCGTGCCGGGCTGGCCGGGCGAGGACGCCGCGCCGCCGCAGCCGATGGTCGCGCAGACCCGCGCCGTCCTCGACTCCTACCGCGCCGCCGGCGGCGTCACCAGCGAGACCGTCATCGCCGGCACCGCGCACAGCCCGCACATCGAGAAACCGGACGAGTTCGTGGCGGCGCTGGTCAGCGGGCTGGACACGCGATGACGCTCGGGGTCGCGGTCGACGGGGGGACGCTCGCGGTCCACGAGCTGGGACGCGGCGGGGCCGGCGCCCCCGTCGTCATGGCGTTGCACGGCATCACCGCGAACGCGCTGGCCTTCGGTGCGGTCGCGCAAGCGCTGGACGGCCAGGTCCGGCTGCTCGCGCCCGACTTGCGCGGCCGGGCCGACAGCCGGTCGATCCGCGGGCCGTGGGGGCTGGAGGCGCACGCCGCCGACGTCGTCGCCGTCCTCGATGCCGCCCGGGTCGAGTCGGCGGTGCTGCTGGGCCACTCGATGGGCGCCTACGTCGCGGCGCTGACGGCGTACCTCCACCCGTCCCGGGTGTCGTCGCTGGTGCTGATCGACGGCGGCGTCGGGTTCCCGGCTCCGGACGGCGACATCGACGCCGCTCTGGAGCAGGTGATCGGCCCGGCGATGCGGCGGCTCACCATGACGTTCGCCGACGAAGCCGCCTACCTGGACTTCTGGCGTGAGCATCCGGCGATCGGCCCGGCCCTCGACGCACCGTACGGCGAGCTGGTCGAGGCGTACCTGCGGCACGACCTCGTCGGCCGCGACGGCGAGCGTCGCTCGTCCTGCGTGCTCGACGCGGTGCGAGCCGACGGCGCCGACGTGCTGGCCGACCCGGTCGTGCTGCGCGCGCTGCGCGACGGCACCGTCCCGGCGACGCTGCTGTACGCCGCGCGCGGGCTGCTGGACGAGCCGCAGGGCCTGCTCGACGCCGAGCGCATCGCCGCGGCCGAGCTGCCGCCGACGGTCCGCGTCATCCCGGCCGGCGGCGTGAACCACTACACCGTCCTCTTCGAGCACCAGGCGGTCCGCCTGATCGAGTACGCCATCGGCACGTCGGTCTAGCGGCCGCGATGCTCAGCGCGCCGACCAGCCGCCGTCGATGACGAGGTCGGTGCCGGTGATCGACTGGGCGGCCGGGCCGGTGAGGTAGGCCACCGCCTCGGCGACCTCGTCGGGCTCGACGAGGCGCTTGATCGCCTCGTTGGCCAGCAGGATTTCGCTGACCACGCGCTCCTCGGGCAGGCCGTGCACCGCGGCCTGGTCGGCGATCTGCGCCTCGACCAGCGGCGTGCGCACGTAGCCGGGGTTGACGCAGTTCGACGTCACCCCGTGCGGCGCACCCTCGAGCGCCGTCACCTTCGACAGCCCCTCCAGGCCGTGCTTCGCGGCGACGTACGCGGACTTGAACGGGCTCGCCCGCAGGCCGTGCGCGCTGGAGACGTTCACGATGCGGCCCCACGAGCGCGCGTACATGCCCGGCAGCGCGGCGCGGATGAGCAGGAACGGCGCCTCGAGCATGAGCCGGAGCATGAACGCGAACCGGTCAGGCGGGAACTCCTCCAGCCGGGCGACGTGCTGGATGCCGGCGTTGTTGACCAGGATGTCGACGTCGATCTCGGCCGATGCCAGAGCGGCGGTGTCGGAGAGGTCGACCTGCCACGGCTCGCCGCCGCAGTCGCCGGCTACGGACGCCGCGCGCTCGCCGTCGACGTCGGCGACGATGACGTGCGCACCCGCCGCGCCCAGCCGCCGGGCCACCGCGGCGCCGATGCCGCTGCCCCCGCCGGTGACCAGCGCCCGCCGCCCGCTCAGATCGAGTCCCGTCATGGGGCGACTCTAGGGCGCACCCGCCCTCGCCGCACCCGCCCAACTCGGGGGAGGGAGGTGTGGAGGGAAGAAGCTGACTAGAGTCAGAGAATGGACGAGACGATGATCGCGCAGGTGCGGCGGTTCAACCGCGTCGTCACGCAGCAGGTCGGCGCGCTCAACGACCGGTTCCTCGCGCGCGACCGGCCGCTGGGGGAGTCGCGGCTGCTGTGGGAGATCGGCGACGGCCGGGACGTGCGGTCGCTGCGTACGGCGCTCGACCTCGACTCCGGCTACGTGAGCCGGCTGCTGCGCTCGCTGGAGGCGGCCGGACTGGTGACCACGCAGCCCAGCCCGGCCGACCGGCGGGTGCGGCTGGCCCGGCTCACCGAGGCCGGGTGGGCCGAGCGGCGGCTACTGGACGAGCGCAGCGACGCGCTCGCCGCGGAGCTGCTCGCGACGCTGCCCGGCCGGCAGCGCGAGCGGCTGGTCGCGGCGATGGCCGAGGTCGAGCGGCTGCTGACGGCGGCGTCGGTGCGGTTCGCGGTGACCGACCCGGACGACCCGGTCGCCCGGCACTGCCTGCGCGCCTACGCCGCCGAGTTGGACGTCCGGTTCGACGGCGGGTTCTCCCTGGACCATGGCATCCGCGCCGATGCCGCCGATGTGCGCCCGCCGAACGGGCTGCTCCTGGTCGCCATGCTGCACGGAGCGCCGGTGGGGTGCGGCGTGCTGCTGTTCCGCGACGCCGAGCCGGCGCACCTGAAGCGCATGTGGGTCTACGAGTCCGCGCGCGGACTGGGGCTCGGCCGCCGGCTGCTCGCCGAGCTGGAACGGCTGGCCGCCGAGCACGGCGCGCCGGCCGTCCGGCTCGAGACGAACTCAGCCCTGACGGAAGCGATCGCGCTGTACCGGTCGGCCGGCTACACCGAGGTTCCGCCCTTCAACGCCGAGCCGTACGCCCACCATTGGTTCCAGAAGCCCCTCCCGCCGCCCGGCTGACGACCCGACCTGCGACAATGGAGGCATGGCGGAACGCAAGCCGCCCGGCATGGGCTTCGAGACATGGATCGACAAACAGGTCCGCGAGGCTCAGGAGCGCGGCGAGTTCGACGACCTGCCGCTCGCCGGCAAGCCGTTGCCGCCCCGCCGCCCGGGCGACGAGTACACCTGGATCCGCGAGAAGCTGGCCCGCGAGGGCGAGTCCGCCGAGGCGTTGCTGCCGACGCCGCTGCGGTTGCGCAAAGAGATCCACCAGCTGCCCGAGACGCTGCGCGACGTCCGGTCCGAACAGGCGGTTCGTGACGTGGTCGCCGAGCTGAACGAGCGCATCGCGCAGTGGCTACGCGCGCCGTCGGGCCCGAACATCCCGGTCGCGCCCGTCGACGCCGACACCGTCGTCGCCGAGTGGCGCACGGCGCGGGCCGAGCGCCAGGCCGCCGAGCGTCAGATCGCCCAGGAGCGCGCAGCCGCGGCCGAGCAGGCGGCGGCCGCCGCGCGCGCCACCGCCGAGGAGGCCCGCCGCAACCGCGGCAACCCGCTCAGCCCGTTCACCTGGCTCACCTGGTGGCGCCGGCAGATCGGACGGCGGGGAGACCGAACGCCCTGACCAGCTCCGCATCGCGGAAGACCGTCACCCGGTCGATCCGCCCGCCGGCCATCGTCAGCAGCATCAGTCCGTGCGCCCGGTGCACGCCGTCCTCGCCGCGCTTGTACATCGCGTGCGCCGGCTGCCCGTTGGCCCGGGTCTCGATCGTGAGCATGTCGCCGGGCGCGCCGAGGCGCGGCGCCAGGAACCGGCCGACCGTCTCCGCACCGCGGAACCACGTCGCGTGCGGCGGCATCTCCAGCACGGCGTCGCGGGCCAGCAGCCGCACCAGGCCGTCGACGTCGGCGTGCTCGAACGCCGCCACGTAACGGTCCAGCAGCTCGCGCTGCCGCGCGTCGGACGGCTCCGGCGCGACGCGCGCGACGCCGTCCGCGTCCAGCCCGGCCAGCTGGGCCCGCGCCCGCCGTAGCGCGCTGTTCACCGCCGTCGTCGTCGTGTCGAGCAGCCGCGCGACCTCCGCGGCCCGCCAGCGCAGGACGTCGCGCAGGATCAGCACCGCCCGCTGCCGCGCCGGCAGGTACTGCAGCGCGGCGACCAGCGCCAGCCGCGTGCTCTCCCGGCCGACGGCGATGGCGGCGGGGTCGTCGGCGTGCGGATCGGCGACGGCGNGATGGCGGCGGGGTCGTCGGCGTGCGGATCGGCGACGGCGTCCGGGAACGGCTCCAGCCACGGCACGTCGGTGAGCGGCGGCTCCAGCGGTGCGTCGGGGTCGGCGTTCGGCCCGCCCAGCCCCGACGGCAGGGCGCGGCGGCCGCGGCTCTCCAGCGCACGCAGACACGCCCGGGTCGCAATGGTGTACAGCCAGGTGCGCAGCGACGCCCGGCCCTCGAACCCGTCGTAGCCGCGCCACGCCCGCAGGTACGTCTCCTGGACGGTGTCCTCGGCGTCGTGCAGCGACCCGAGCATGCGGTAGCAGTGGGCCAGCAGCTCGCGGCGGTACGGGTCGGTCTGCCGGGCGAACTCGTCGGCCCGCGCCTCGGACGTCACGGTCATTCGGTCCCTCCTGGTCGTGCGCTCTCCCTGGTACAGACCCGCGCGGCACCCGGAAGTCGTCGGTGCGGCGAGTTTCGCGGTGACGGTGGATCTGCCTGGGGTGACGGAATCGTGAAACCGAAGGAGTCGCACGATGAGCTCGCGCTCACACCGGGCCTGGGTGCTGGCCCTCACCTCGATCGCCTCGCTCATGGTGGCACTGGACACGCTGATCGTGACGGTCGCCCTGAGCACCATCAGGTCCGACCTGGGTGCCACGCTGGAGGAACTGGAATGGACGGTCACGGCCTACAGCCTGAGCCTGGCCGTGCTCCTGATGACCGGATCGGCCCTGGGCGACAGGTACGGCCGCAAGCGGCTGTTCGCCGTCGGCCTGGTGGTGTTCACCGCCGCGTCGGCGGCGTGCGCACTGGCTCCTGGGATCGGCTGGCTGATCGCAGCCCGGATCGTCCAGGGTGCCGGCGCCGCGGTGCTGATGCCGCTGTCGCTGGCGATCCTGAGCGCGGCGTACCCGCCCGAGCGCCGGGGCCGGGCGATGGGCGTCTTCATGGGCGTGACCGGGCTGTCGGTGGTCGGCGGGCCGCTGCTGGGCGGCGCCATCACCGAGGGCGCGTCCTGGGAATGGATCTTCTGGCTGAACGTGCCGCTCGGGCTGCTGGTCCTGCCGTTCGTGCTGACGCGTATCGAGGAGAGCCGCGGCGGCGACACGGGGCTCGACCTTCCCGGCCTCGCGCTGGGCACGGCCGCGG
This sequence comes from Jiangella rhizosphaerae, assembly GCF_003579925.1. Classification (GTDB taxonomy): domain Bacteria; phylum Actinomycetota; class Actinomycetes; order Jiangellales; family Jiangellaceae; genus Jiangella; species Jiangella rhizosphaerae. The sequence continues at coordinate 60,734 of NZ_QUAL01000018.1, forward strand.
CGTTCGGCCTGGTATGGGGGCTGGTCCGTGGCAACGTCGCCGGCTGGGGCAACGCGGAGGTGGTGACCGCGCTGGTGCTGGGCGTCGCGCTGCTGGCGGCGTTCGTGGCGTGGGAGCGGCGAGCGTCCGAGCCGATGCTGCCGCTCGCGTTCTTCCGCTCCCGGGCGTTCTCCGCCGGCAACGCCACCGCCTTCCTGCTGACCGCCTCGCTGTTCGGGACGCTGTTCCTCATCGCCCAGTTCATGGAGATCGGCCTGGGGCACACGCCGTTCGAGGCCGGCCTGCGACTGGTGCCGTGGACCGGCTGCCTCATGGTCGTGGCGCCGGTCGCCGGCGCGCTGGTCGACCGGCTGGGCGAGCGGCCGTTCCTGGTCGGCGGGCTGCTGCTGCAGGCCGGCGGGTTCGCCTGGCTGGCGCTGATCGCCGAGCCGGGCATGGCGTACGCACCGCTGGTCCCGCCACTGGTCATCAGCGGCATCGGCATCGCGATGGCGATCCCCGCCACCCAGAACTCCGTCGTCGGCGCCGTGCCCGCGCACATGATCGGCAAGGGCGCCGGCACGAACACCATGCTCCGGCAGCTCGGCGGGGTCTTCGGCATCGCCGTCCTGGTGGCGGTCTTCGCCGGCCGGGGCGGCTACGCCTCGCCGCGGGAGTTCACCGACGGGTTCGTCGCGGCCCTGGCCGGCGCCGCGCTGCTGGCCCTGGCCGGCGCCGCCGCCGGGTTGCTGATTCCCCGGCGGCGGACGACGGCGGACGCCGCGGACGGCGCCCGTGACCGTCACCGCGAGGTGGTCAGGAGCTGAAGTACTCCGTGAGCACCGGGACCTGCACGGCCGCCTTCACCATGTGCGTCTGGCCGGGCAGGGTCCGGTGCTGCGCGTTGGGCAGCACCTCGGCGAGCCGGCGCTGACTGTTGCGCATGTACTCGGGGCTCTTGCCGCCGTCCATGACCAGCGCCGGCTGCGTGACGGCGGACCACCGGTCGGCCGGGAACGGCTTGCCGTAGCCGGTGTCGCCGAGCACGCGGTAGTCGTACGGGATCGTGTGCGCGACGGCCTTGAGCTTCTTCCACACCGGCGTGAGCCGCATGATCGCGATGGCCGCGGCCGGCGTGCCGACGGTCTTCATGAACAGCTTGACGACGTCGCTGCGGCGGTCGGCCGCGACCAGCTCGTCGGTGCGGGCCAGCAGGTCCGGCGGCCACGGCTTGCCGGTGTCGTCGGTGATGGCCGGCAGCTCGTAGAGCGCGAGCTTCGTGACGCCGGAGCCGGGCCGCTTCGCCGCCTCCAGGGCCAGCGCCGCACCGGAGGAGCAGCCGTACATGAACACCTCGCCACCGGCGGCGGCGATCAGGGCCTCCAGGTCCTCGGCCTCGCGCTCGACGGCGTACGGGGCGGTGTCGCCGCTCTCGCCGCGGCCGCGCCGGTCGTAGAAGTAGACGGTGAACGCGGCGGCCAGGCCGTCGGCGAGGTCGGCCATCGGGCCGAAGTCGCGGTAGCACAGGGCGCCGTCGACGAGGATCAGCGGCGGCCCGGAGCCGACCTTCGTGTAGGCGATGGTGGTGCCGTCGGCCGAGGTGACGGTGCTGGACATGGGCGGACTCTCCTTGGGCGGGTGAGTGTGGTCAGCCGAGGACGCGGGTCAGCCAGGCCTGCCAGGCGGCGTCGGTGTGGCGGTGCGCGTCGTCGGCGAAGACGTGGTGGGCGGCGATCATGGGGCCGTGGAACCCCTGGAGGAAGCGGATCAGCGTGCCGGCGGTGCGGATGCCGAGGGTCTCGGCGTTGACGTAGTAGACCACGCCGTCCTCCTCCGCACCGTCCGCGAACCGCAGGCGGATGCCGTCGCCGGGAGCGACCGGAGCGGTGAGGCCGAGCTCGGCGCGCAGCGTGGCCCAGGCGTGGTCCCAGTCGGCGACCGGCGGGCCGAACGCCGTGACGGGCGTGGCCGTGCGGCCGGCGAAGTGGGTGAGGTACTCGAACAGCGTCTGGAAGAACAGCTCGTGGCCGCGCGACATGGCCTCGAACTCGTCGGCCCAGTCGTCGCCGGGGAGGAAGCCGCTCGCGACCACCCGCAGCGTGGTGCTGCCGCGGTCGCGGCCCTCGAGCAGGAACTCGTAGGCGACGAACCGGCCGTCAGGCTCGGGCTCGGTCGCGTAGGCCAGCCGCTTGCCGGGCTCCCACGCGGTGACGCCGTGCGCCGGAGCGTAGCCGCCGAAGTCGATGCGGACGGCGCCGTCGGGGCCCGGCTCGACGTCGGCGCGGCCCATGAACCACGACTCGATGCCGGGACCGGTGGCGATGGCCGCCCAGATCTCCTCGGGCGTGGCGTCGACGTCGGCCTGGTGCGTCGACTCGAACTCGCGACCCATGGTCAGGACTCCTTCGGCGCGGCGTCGACGCTCGGGTGGACGGCGACGACGATGCGGTGGGGGCGTCCGCCGGGGGCGGACTCGTCGTGGTACTTGGCGACCAGCGCGGTGACGGCGCCGGCCAGTTCTTCGGCGAACGCGGCGCGGTCGGCGGCCGAGGCGAACCGCACCTCGCCGTCGACGGCGAACGTGGCCACCCGCTTGCGCGCCTTGGCCGACGCCGTGATGAGCAGGCCGACGTCGCGGACCAGCCTCGACGCCAGCGCCAGCAGCCAGCGGGCGGACAGCCTGTCGGGTGAGCGGGACGGGTCGGGCTGCACGGCGGCCAGCGCCGTCGGCGAGATGACGTACGACGCCGCCGTCGCCTGGAGCACCCGCTCGGTGACGTTGCCCTTGCGCCGCTCCTCGACCAGCTCGACCAGGCCGTGCCGTTCCAGCGTGCGCAGGTGGTAGTTCACCTTCTGCCGGGCCAGGCCGACGCGGGCGGCCAGCATGGTGGCCGACCCGGGCTCGGCGAGCTCCGCCAGCAGCCGGGTCCGCATGGGGTCCAGCGACGCCTCCGCCGCTGCGGGGTCCTCGATCACCGCTACGTCCTGCATGCCGAGAAGCGTGCCACCGACAAATACGTTTGTCAAGAAGGTGAGCACTGTCGGAAGTCTTGGCATCTCGATGTTCTGATGCGAACATGTGTTCGTGGCCAGTCGGGCGACCATTCTGCATGCCGACCTCGACGCCTTCTACGCGTCGGTCGAGCAGCGCGACGACCCCGACCTGCGCGGCAAGCCCGTCATCGTCGGCATGGGCGTCGTCCTGGCGGCCAGCTACGAGGCCAAGGCGCGCGGGGTGCGCACGGCGATGGGCGGCCGGCAGGCGCGCCGGCTGTGCCCTGACGCCGTCGTCGTCTCGCCGCGCATGTCGGCCTACTCGGCGGCCAGCGAGGCGGTGTTCGAGGTGTTCCGGCGGACGACGCCGCTGGTCGAGGGGCTCTCCATCGACGAGGCGTTCCTGGACGTCGGGGGGCTGGCGAAGATCTCCGGCTCGCCGCCGGAGATCGCCGCGCGGCTGCGCGCCGAGGTGCTGCGCACCGTCGGGCTGCCGATCACCGTCGGCGTGGCTCGCACCAAGTTCCTCGCCAAGGTGGCCAGCGCGGTGGCCAAGCCGAACGGCCTGCTGGTGGTCGAGCCCGAGCGCGAGCTGGAGTTCCTGCACCCGCTGCCGATCGAGCGGCTGTGGGGCGTCGGTGAGAAGACGGCGGTGAAGCTGCGGCAGCGCGGCGTCTACACCGTCGGCGACGTCGCCCGGCTGGCCGAGCGGTCGCTGGTCGCCATCGTCGGCCCTGCGGCCGGCCGGCACCTGCACGCGCTGGCCGTCGGCCGCGACCCGCGCCGCGTGGTCGTCGGCCAGCGGCGGCACTCCATCGGGTCGCAGCACGCCCTGGGCAGCCGGCGCCGGTCGGCGGCCGAGCTCGACGCCGTCGTCGTCGGCATCGTCGACCGCGTGGCCCGGCGGCTGCGCGGCGCTCGCCGCGTCTGCCGCACCGTCGTGCTGCGGCTGCGCTTCGACGACTACACCCGCGCCACCCGCTCGCACACCCTGGCCGAGCCGACGTCGCACACCGGCCAGCTGCTCACCGTCACCCGCAACCTCCTCGCCGCGGTGGCGCCCACCATCGAGCAGCGCGGGCTGACGCTGGTCGGCGTCGCGCTGAGCAACCTCGAGGACGACAACCCGCTCCAGCTGCCGCTGCCCATCGACCGCCACGGCGGCAGCGCGCTCGACGCCACCGTCGACGACGTACGCGACCGGTTCGGCTCGCGCGCCGTCACCCGCGCCGTCCTGCTGAACCGGGACGAGGGTGTGGTGATGCCGCTGCTGCCCGACTGACGGAGCGCCGTCAGCCGTCCCTGCTGCGTGGGCCGTCCCCCTGCTGCGGCTAAGAACGGGCAGTTATCAGGGGGACGGGGGAGTGTGGCGATGGGACCGGGGGCGTTCGGCCCGGCTTCTATGTGGCGTTGGTGTCGTTGAGCGTCCACGTGGTGAGATTTCCCCGTGATTCGGGAGCCGTCACGAGGATTACCCCAGCGTCAACACCCCTGCAGCCATGGTGAAGCTCGTGCAATCCTCGTGATGTAGGCGATCCTGGATGATCATCGCTGTCCACAGGGGCGGCAAACGGGGCGAAACGGGCGCGGAAGCGTGGCGGCAGAGGCGCGGCGACGGTACCAACCCGCGTGACGTCGGCCTCGTCCCGAGCCGTATTGATGAGCGCGGCTTCTCGGTGTCATCGATCATCCCTGTTGGACAGCACGGCCGCCGTCCACGGAGGCTGATGGCATGTTGCAGACCGCACCTCTGGGCCGTACCGGCATGGACCTCACTCGGGTGGGCTTCGGCGCCTGGGCCATCGGCGGCGGCGACTGGGCGCACGCCTGGGGACCGCAGGACGACGACGAGTCCGTGCAGGCCATCCGCTATGCGGTGGAGTCCGGCGTGAACTGGATCGACACCGCCGGCGTCTACGGGCTCGGCCATTCCGAGGAGGTGGTCGCGCGGGCGCTGCGCGACCTCCCTCCCGACGACCGTCCGTACGTGTTCACCAAGGGCGGGCTGGTGTGGGACCCCGACGACCGCTCGCGGCCGGCGAGCCGGGTGGGCCGGCCCGAGAGCATCCGCCGTGACGTCGAGAGCTCGCTGCGGCGGCTCGGCGTCGAGCGCATCGACCTGTTCCAGATGCACTGGCCGGCCGAGGACGGCACACCGGTCGAGGAGTACTGGGCGGCGTTCCGCGAGCTGGTCGACGAGGGCAAGATCCGCGCCGCCGGGCTGTCCAACCACGACGTCAAGCAGCTGGACGCGGCCGAGTCCGTCGGGCATGTCGACGCCCTGCAGCCGCCGCTGAGCCTGATCCGCCGCGACGCCGCCTCTGACGTCATCCCGTGGTCGGCCGAACACGACACCGGCGTCATCGTCTACAGCCCGATGGCCTCCGGCCTGCTCACCGGGTCGTTCACCGCCGAGCGGGCGGCGTCGCTGGGCGCCGACGACTGGCGCAGCCGCAGCGCCGATTTCACCGGTGACGGGCTGCGGCGCAACCTCGCGCTGGTCGACGACCTGCGGCCGATCGCCGAGCGCAAGGGCGTCAGCGTGGCGGCGCTCGCGGTCGCCTGGACGCTGGCGGTCCCGGGTGTCACCGCCGCCATCGTCGGCGCCCGCCGGCCGAGCCAGATCGACGGCTGGGTCACGGCGGCCGGCCTGGAGCTCGACACCGCCGACCTCGACGACATCGCGGCGGCCCTGACGGCGAACGCGGCGGGCACCGGTCCGTTGCGTCCCTGACGATCCCGGGTAAGGGTTCCACCGTGCGTGCGATGACGGTGGAACCCGGCCGGCCCGGATCGTTCGAGGTCCGCGAGGTGCCCGACCCGACACCAGGCGACGGCGACCTGCTCGTACGGGGCCTCGCGGCCGGGATCTGCGGCACCGACGCGGAGATCGTCGCCGGCGAGTACGGCGAGCCGCCGCCCGGCAGCGACCTGCTGGTGCTGGGCCACGAGTCGCTCGGGACGGTGCTCCAGGCGCCGGACGGGAGCCAGGTCCGCCCCGGCGACCTGGTGGCCGGTGTCGTCCGGCGGCCCGACCCGGAGCCCTGCGCGGCCTGCGCGCACGGGGAGTTCGACATGTGCCGCAACGGCCGCTACACCGAGCACGGCATCAAGGAACTGGACGGCTTCGGCGCCGAGCGGTGGTGCGTCCCGGCCGGCGACGTCGTCGTCCTCGATCCGGCGCTCGAACCGGTCGGCATGCTGGTCGAGCCGGCCAGCGTGGTGGCGAAGGCGTGGGAGCAGATCGAGCGCATCGGGGAACGGTCGTGGTTCGACCCCGCGTCGGTGCTGGTCACCGGTGCTGGGCCGATCGGGCTGCTCGCCGCGCTGCTGGGCGTGCAGCGCGGGCTGGACGTCCACGTCCTCGATGTCGTGGACCGCGGGGCCAAGCCGGACGCCGTCGCGGCCTTGGGCGCGACCTACCACCACGACGGGCTGGAGCGGGCGGCGGAGAAGGTCCGGCCCGACATCGTCATCGAGGCCACGGGGGTGTCCGACCTCGCGTTCGGCGCCATGGCGAGCACCGCCGCGTTCGGCATCGTCTGCCTGACCGGCGTGTACGCGGCCGGCCGCCGGATCTCCGTCGAGGCCGGCAGCGGCTACCGCGAGATGGTGCTGGAGAACGACGTGCTGTTCGGCTCGGTCAACGCCAACCACCGGCACTACCGGGCCGCGGCGGACGCGCTGGCCGCGGCCGATCCCACCTGGCTCGGCCGGCTGATCACCCGGCGGGTGCCGCTGGACGACGCGGTGCGGGCGCTGCGGCGCGAGGACGGCGACATCAAGGTCGTCGTCGATCTGATCTAGGCGCAGCCTGGTCCGAGTTGTCCGGAAACCGCCCGCGCGAGGCCGCCCAGCCGGAATGATGGTCCCCGTGGCGGCGGACGCTTCCGATCTGCGTGATGACACGCTCTGGCTCGGCGGTGCCTACGAGCTGGCCGTCGAGCTGGGCGAGCGCGACGACGCCCGGCTCGAGGCGGCGCTGACGACGCTGTGGACGGCCGCGGACGTCGCCGGGTGCCACGCCGCGGGGCCTGACGACCCGGGCACGTGGGCCGAGGCGCCCTGCACCGCGGCGGCACTGCACCGGCACGGCCGGCTGGCCGGGCTCGTCACGCTGCCGCGCCGGCGCACCGTCGTGTGCGGGGTCCGTGCCGTCCGGCAGGTGTCCGGCACCGACTGGCTGGTGTTCTTCATCCCGGTCGGCGCGCTGGACCTCGCCGAGCCGCGCAGCGCCGCGTTCCCCTTCCGCGGCGGCGACTCGCTGCTATGGCGGCGGCCGCTGGACCGCTGGCTGGCCGGCATCGGCGCCCGGGTCTACGCGGCCGTGCCGTTCCGGCTGGCGCTCATCGGTCCCGAGGTCGCCGGGCTGACGACGGCGCGATCGTTGGGCGGCCGGCCGCCGGCCGAACGCTGGGCGGCGTACCTGATCCCGTCCGGCGCGGGCCTGGAGTACCACCAGGCCGACCGCTGACGCCGTCCGCCCTCCTCGGGTCAGCGGGCGGCGAGCCGGTCGAACGCGGCCTTCACCGCGGCCGGCAACCGCTCGGGGTCGTCGTCGACGAGCGTGCGCGCGGCGTGATAGCAGGCCAGCCCCAGCTCGGCGGCGACGGTGGCGGTCTCGCGGTCGGCGCCGCGGTCGGTGAGCACGCGCGTCAGCGTCTCGGCGTGCCGGCGCAGCTTGGTGAGGCTGCGGGCGCGCAGCTCCGGGTGGCTCTCGACCAGACGCTCGTGCGCGGCGTCGATGATCGCCTCGCGGGTGCGTTGCTGCTTCCGCTCGCGCAGGGTCTCCGGTGCCACGTCGTCGAGCTTAGAGCGATCAGGCCACCGGGTGCCGCATCCACACGTTGGGCTCGACGTAGACGGCGTAGTCGTGCTCGACACTGCAGTGCACCGGCACCAGCGCCTCCGGCACGACGACGTCGCCGCTCGTGTCGAACGGCAGGCCGGTCCACTGGCGCCAGTCGGCGAGCGTGCCGGTGATCACCATCGACCGCGGCGCGACCTTGACGATCGTCGCCCCGGCCCGCGCGTGCACCCGCAGCCACGGGTCGGCCGGCAGCCCGTCGGGCCGGGTGCGGTAGGCGTACTCGCTCATCGGGGCATGCGGCTCGAGGTGCTTCGCGCTCGGCCGTACGGGCGCGACCAGCTCGGTGAAGCCCAGCCGGCGGACGTTGTCGTGCATCGCCTGCAGCATGACGGCGGCCAGGCCCTGGCCGCGGCGGTCCGGCCGGATGGAGATCTCCAGCGCCGACACCAGGTTCGGCGTCGTGCCGCGGTCGCGGTCCTGCGCCGCCCACCGGATGACGCCGTCCCACCCGTCGTCGGGCAGCTGCTCGCGGTTCCTGCCGCCGAACGCGACCGGCACGGTGTAAGCCAGCGCCACGGGGGTGTCGGGCGGTTCGTAGGCGACGAGCACGTGCTCGGGATGGTTCCGCCCGGCGTCCGGGTAGTAGAGGTTGGATGTGGGGTCCTGCTGCATGAACGCGGGCCACAGCTGCGGGATCTTCTCCTCCAGCGCGGCCAGCTCAGGGTGGAGGTCCAGCGGCTGGACGATCAGGTTCCCGGACATGGCCGGATTGTGTCATTCCGGTCAGCGCGGAAGCATGTCCCTTTGCCGGTCGAGCGCCTGCCGCAGCAACGCTGCCACCGCGGCAGGGTGCTCCCGGGCTCGTGTGAACGGCATGGTGCGCAGGTACCGGCCGCCGCCGTCGAGCAGGTCGTCCGGGTCGTCGAGCAGCACGCCCTTGTGGAACATCAGGCTGACGGTCTGCTTGTTCACGGCCACGGCGCAGATCCAGTGGTGCCAGTCGCCGCCGGCGGTGAAGGTGAGCCGGTTCCACTTGATCGCCTCGTCGAGGTCGCCGGGCGCGGCGTCGCGGAGCTGGTCGGCCAGCGCCTCGGTCTCCGTGCGGCGCTCGGCGGGCAGCTGGTCGAGCCAGAGGTCGATCTGGTGGGGTCGGCCGGTCATGACGCACCTCCTGTTCCTCCGGCGTACCCGCTGCGGCCGGTGCTGAAGCGGACCTGAAGGAAACCGTAAGGCGGGCCCGGCATCGTGAAGCCATCGAGAACACCCAGCCAGGAGGACATCATGCGCAAGATCATCGAGTCGACCTTCATCACCCTCGACGGCGCCATCGGCGAGCCGCACGTGTGGGGCCCGCCGTACTGGGACGAGCAGCACAACGACTACAACCAGAAGCTCGCCTACAACGTCGACGCCATGCTGCTCGGCCGGGCGACCTACGAGGGGTTCAAGGACGCCTGGACACAGCGGGCGGGCGATCCGTTCGCCGACCGCTTCAACGCCCTGCCGAAGTACGTGGCCTCCCGCACGCTCACCGGCGAGCTGGAGTGGAACGCGCAGCTGCTGCAGGGCGATGTGGCGCAGGCCGTCGCCGACCTGAAGGCGCAGCCCGGCGAGACGATCATCAAGTACGGCACCGGCGAGCTGGACCGGACGCTCCTGGAGCACAAGCTGGTCGACGAGTACCACTTCTGGATCTTCCCGGTGCTGTCCGGCGGCGACGGCTACCGGCTGTGGGACGGGTTCGACACCGCGCACCTGAAGCTGGTCGACCAGACGGTGTTCGACTCCGGGATCATCGTGGGCGTCTACGCCCCGAAGTGACCGTCCGGACCCGTGCGCGGCCGCCCGGCCAGCTCCCGGGCGGCCGCGGGGGTCAGCTCCGCGCCCGCCGCGAACGCCGCCTCGAAGGCGGCCTCGTCCTGCGCCGACCGGATCAGCACCGCGATCCGGTCGGCTTCGCGCTGCTCGGCCGGTGACCGCGGCAGGCCTCCGGCGACGCGAGCGCTCTCCGCGGCACCGAGCACGACGGCGGCATCGTGCGCCGCGCCGCCCATGGCCAGCGCCGCGGCCGCCGCCTCGAGCGCGAACGTCCACTCGCGGGTGGCGGCGAGCTCGGTTCCGGTGTCGTAGGCGCGCAGGTGCAGCTCGAGCGCCGCGGCCGCGTCACCGCGCGCGGCGACGAGGAAGCCGAGCTCGTTGAGCACGATGGAGATGTAGAACGCGGTACCGGCCTCCGTGGCCTGCTCCTCGGCCGTCCGCAGCAGCCGGGTCAGCTGCTCCTCGGCGGCGTCCAGGTCGCCGGCCCGCCGAGCCGCGAACGCCAGCCCCAGGGCGGCGAACACCTGGGCGGCCTGCTGGCCGTGCTCCGCCGCCAGCCGCACCGCCCGTTCGCCGTGGTCGCGCGCGGCGGCGTAGTCGCCGGTCTGCACGCCGATCCAGGCCAGCCACGACAGCAGCCCCGCGACGTCCGGCCACAGGCCGAGCTCCTCGGCCCGCGGGAGGGCCTCCTGGCAGCGCCGGATCGCGGCGTCGTAGTCGCCGGTGAGGTCGGCGAGTCCGATCAGCCAGTCGGTCGCCTGCAGGATGCCCCAGCCGTCGCCGAGGTCGCGGAAGATCTCCAGCGCCCGCGCCGCCGCCTGGTCCAGCGTCGCCGGGTCGCCGTGGACATGCGCGATCCGGGCCCGCAGGACGAGCGCGGCGGCCTGGCCCCAGCGGTCACCGGTGGCCTCGAACCCCTTCGTGGCGCGCCCGAGCATCCTCTCGCTGGCGGCGAGGTCGCCGAGGTCGAACGTCGCCCAGCAGAGGAACCACTCCGCGCGAGCCCGCAGCGTCGAGTCGTCGGCGTGCTCGAACGTGGCGAGTGCGTCGGCGCACCGGGCGGACCAGTCGCGCTGGTCACCCTGCAGGATCGCGATGCCGGTGTGCCAGGTCAGCGCATGCCCGCGCACAGCGGCCGGTGCGTCGCCCTCGACGGCCAGCGCCGCCTCCAGTGCGCGGCGCCCCTCCGTGAGCCGGCCGCGCAGCAGCCAGTACCACGTCTGGGCGCCGGCGAGTCGCAGCGCCAGCTCCGACGCGCCCAGCCGCTCGGCGGCGTCCAGCGCGGCGCGCAGGTTGGCCGACTCCGCGTCCAGCGTGTGCAGCCACTCGCCCTGGCGGGGGCCGCGCAGCTCGGCGTCGGCCTGTTCGGCCAGCGCCGCGTAGTAGTGGGCGTGCCGGAGCCGGATCCGGGCATGCTCGCCGGTCTCGAGCAGCCGGTTGACACCGTAGGCGGCGACGGACTCCAGCAGCCGGTAGCGCCGCGCGCCGGTCCGCTCGTCGACCACGACCAGGGATCGGTCGACCAGCCGGGCCAGCAGGTCCAGCACGTCGAGGTCGCCGTCGACGGCGCAGACCGCCTCGGCGGCCGCGAGCGTGCAGCCGTCGGCATGCACGGCCAGCCGCCGCAGCACGACCTGTTCGTCGGGCTCCAGCAGGTTCCAGCTCCAGTCGATCGCGGCCGCGAGCGTCCGCTGCCGGGCCGGCCGGTCGCGCGGCCCGCTGCCCAGCGCGCGGAACCGGTCGTCGAGGCGGTCGAGCAGCGTGTGCACGCCGAGCGCTCGGACCCTCGTGGCAGCCAGCTCGAGGGCGAGCGGGATGCCGTCGAGCCGCCGGCACAGCTCGGCCACGGCCGGACCGGTGGACGCGTCCAGCGTGAACTCGCGGGCGGCCGCCGCCGCCCTGGCGACGAACAACCGCACCGCGGCGGACTCGACGAGCCGGTCGCCGTCGTCGTCGGCGGGCACGTCGAGCGGCGGGACCTCCCAGAGCACCTCGCCGCTGAGCCCGAGCGGCTCGCGGCTGGTGGCCAGCACGGTGACGCCGGGCGCGGCGTGCAGCAGCCGGCCGGTGAGCGCGGCGGCGTGCTCGACGAGGTGCTCGCAGTTGTCCAGGACCAGCAGCAGCCGCCGCTCGCGCAGCGCCTCGGCCAGCCGGTCCGACGGCGCGGCCGGCCGCTCGCCCGGCTCCGCGGCGTCACGGATGCCGAGCGCCGCCATGGCCAGCTCGGCGATGTCGTCGACGGCGCGACGGGGGTTCGGTCGCTCCAGTGCCGCCAGCTCGACCAGCCAGCCGCCGTCGTCGTAGCCGTCCGCGAGCGAGTGGGCCGCCGCCGTCGCCAGCCGGGTCTTGCCGACCCCGCCGGGGCCGGTGAGCGTGACCAGCCGCTCCTTGCCCAGCAGCTCGCGCAGCTCGGTGAGGGCGTCGTCGCGGCCGATCAGTGCCGGCGGCCGGGGGAGGTTGGTGCGCGGCGGCCGCCTCGGCTCCGGCGCGGGGGTGAGGCGGGGGTCCTGCTCGAGGATGGCCTGGTGCAGGGCGGCGAGCTCGGGCCCGGGGTCGAGGCCCAGCTCGTCGGCGAGGCCGCGGCGGAACTCCTCGTAGCCGTCCAGCGCCTCGCGCTGCCGCCCGGCCCGGTAGAGCGCGCGCAGGTGGACCGCGCGCAGCCGCTCGCGGAACGGGTGGTCGGCGACCGGCGCGGCCAGCTCGGCGGCGAGGACGGTGTGCTCGCCCAGCGCCAGCCGCGCCTCGGCGAGCAGTTCGAACGCGGCCAGCCGCCGCTCCTCCCAGCCGGCGGCGACCGTGCGGGCGAACTCGTGGTCGGCGAAGTCGGCGAGGGCCGGGCCGCGCCACAGGCCGAGCGCCTCCGTCAGCACGTCCCTGCGGCGTTGCGGGTCGTCCGTCGCCTGGGCCCGGCCGACCAGCTCGGCGAAGCGTGCGACGTCGACGGCGTCGGTCTCCAGCGCGTAGCCGGGTGCGCGCGAGACGACGAGGTCGCGGGCGCCCGGCTCGGCGTCGTCGAGCGCTTTGCGCAGCTGCGAGACCCGCACCTGCAGCGCGGCGCCGGGATTGGCCGGCGCGTCGTCGCCCCAGACGTCCTCGACCAGCCGGTCGGCGGAGGCGGCCCGGCCCTGGTGGACGAGGAGGTCGGCCAGCAGCGCCCGCACCTTCACCCCGGGGACGGTGACCGGCACGCCGTCATCGGTCCAGACGGCGAGCGGACCGAGAACGCCGAAACGCATGCGCTCACCCTAACGAGCGCCTGGCGTCTACGATCAGGCATGGCCGTGCGCATGGAGGAACGGTTCGGCGGCGACGACCTCGACACGAGCGTCTGGTTCCCCTTCTATCTCTCGCACTGGAGCTCGCGCGCCGAGTCCGCCGCGACGTACTCCGTCAGCGACGGCGAGCTGCGGTTGTCCATCCCGCCGTCGCAGGGCCTGTGGTGCCCCGACCGGCACGAGGAGCCGCTGCGGGTGTCGGCGCTGCAGACCGGCGCGTTCTCGGGTCCGGTCGGCAGCACGGTGGGGCAACAGCCGTTCGCGCCCGGGCTCACGGTGCGTGAGGAGCAACCGCCGTTCTGGGGGTACACGCCGACGTACGGACGGTTCGAGGCCCGGCTGCGCGGCGTCGTGACCGAGCGGTCGATGGTGGCGTTCTGGCTGTCCGGCATCGAGGACCGGCCCGAGCGGTCCGGCGAGATCTGCGTCATGGAGGTCTTCGGGTCCGCGCCCCACGACATCGGCATGGGCGTGCACGCGTTCCGCGACCCCGCGCTGCGCGAGGACTTCGAGACGCCCTGGCTCGACCTCGACGTCGCCGACTTCCACCTCTACGGCGTCGACTGGCGGCCCGGCCGCGTCACGTTCAGCGTCGACGGACAGGTCGTCCGCGTGGTGCACCAGGCGCCGGACTACCCGATGCAGCTGATGCTCGGCGTGTTCGACTTCCCCGCCCGCGGCGGCGACGAGGGCGCCGTGCCGGAGCTGGTCGTGACGCACGTGACCGGCGACCAGCTTCAGCAGCTCTAGGATCTGGGCGTGGAGCTGGAGTTCAGCGGCGAGATCTGGCATTGGCGCGGCCCGTCGCCGTTCCACTTCGTCACCGTGCCGGGTGACGAGAGCGCCGAACTGGCCGAGGCGGCGGCGATGGTGACGTACGGCTGGGGCATGATCCCGGTCAAGGCCCGCATCGACGGCACCGAGTGGACCACGTCGCTCTACCCGAAGGACGGCGGATACGTCGTCCCCATCAAGGACGTCGTCCGCCGGGCCGAGAAGCTGCAGGTCGGCGACGTCGTCACGATCAATCTGTTCGTCGACGTCTGAGCTCGGCGTCAGGATGGGCCGATGACGACCTTCGCGTGGCGCGGCCCGTTCACCAACGACGAGCTCGACGCCCTGCACGCCGACGCCTTCGACCACCGCCCCTTCGACGACGACTGGCAGGCCCAGCTCGACCGCCACAGCCTCGGCTGGGTCACCGCCCGCGACGGCGATGCTCTGGCCGGTTTCGTCAACGTCGTCTGGGACGGCGGCGTCCACGCGTTCATCCAGGACACCGCGGTGGCGAGCCGCGCCCAGCGGCAGGGGATCGGCGTGCGGCTGATCTCCATCGCCCGCCAGAACGCCCAGGCCGCCGGCTGCGAATGGCTCCACGTCGACTTCGACGACCATTTGCGCTCGTTCTACTTCGACGCCTGCGGCTTCACCCCGACCAACGCCGGCCTCATCAAGCTCGTGGGGGACTGACCGGCCCAGGAGGGTGCCGGTGACGCCGAATCCCTCACCGCCCCGCCGGGGAGGCCTGTCGCTCCGGGCCGATCGCGCGGGAGCGCAGGCCGCCCGACGCGGGGTGGACGGCGATCCGGGAAAGCGAACGGCCCAGGTCGGCGATACCGCCGTTGACCTGGGCCGATATGAGTGGAGCGGGTGACGGGAATCGAACCCGCGTTGTCAGCTTGGGAAGCTGGAGTTCTACCATTGAACTACACCCGCAGGTGCCGCCCGTAGAGGCGGCACGACGCCGAGCATACCGGTTCCGCCCGCGATCGCACACATCAGCTCGCCCCTGCCGCGACGGGAGCGTGCACCGGCAGCCGGATGGTGAACGTCGACCCCGCGCCGACCATGCTCGACACCGTCACCGTCCCGTCGTGCGCCTCCACGAGGTGCTTGGTGATCGCCAGGCCGAGCCCGCTGCCGCCCGTCGCCCGGGTGCGGGAGGTGTCGGTGCGGTAGAAGCGGTCGAACAGGTGCTCCAGGTGCTCGGGTGCGATGCCGGGACCGTCGTCGCGGACGGCGAGCACGACGTCGCCGGTCGCCGCGTCGCGCGCCACTCGCACCAGCACGGTGCTGCCGGCGCCGGAGTACTGGACGGCGTTCGCCACCAGGTTGCCCAGCGCCTGCCGCAGCCGCACGGGATCGACGTCGGCGACGACGGCCGACGGCGCGGCCACCACCAGCTCCGTGCCGGACGACGCCGCCGACGGCTGGTGGGCGGCGACCACCTGACGGGCCAGCTCGGCGACGTCGGTGTCCTCACGGTGCACGCGCAGCATGCCGGCGTCGGCGAGGGCGAGGTCCTGCAGGTCGTCGATCAGCCGCTGCAGCAGCGTCGACTCCTCCAGCAGCGACGACACCAGCTGCGCGTCCATGGGCACGACGCCGTCCTCGGCCGCTTCGAGGTAGCCGCGGACGTTGGCCAGCGGCGTCCGCAGCTCGTGCGCGATGTCGCTGACCATCGCCTTGCGCTGCCGCTCGTTCTCCTCGATCGACGACGCCATCGCGTTGAACGCGTGCCCCAGCCGGGCCACCTCGTCGCGGCCGGTCACCTCGACCCGGGTGCCCCGTCCGCCGGCGGCCAGCTGCTGCGCGGCCGCGGTGAGGGTGCGGATCGGGTGCGAGAGCCGCCGGCCGGCGAGAACGGTGACACCGGTGGCCGCCGCAAGGACGCCGAGCCCGGTGAGCGCCGTCCGCACCCAGCCGCCGCCGGTGAACGCGTCGAACCGATCGGTCGAGCCGATGTACAGCAGCGCCGGGTCGGCGAGGTAGGGCTCCATCGCCTGCTCGTTCGCCCGGACCGAGCATTCGGCGAGCGTGGCGAGCGCGACCGGGTCGTCGGGGTCGACAGTGAGCTGGGCCAGCCCGGTCTCGGAGGCGACCCTGGGCGTGGCCGTGACGCCGGCACTGGCGAGGCACTCCCCGGTCAGCCGCACCTGCTCGCGGTTCAGCGCCTGGCTGGCCTCGCTGGGCATCGACAGCTCCTCGGGTACGCAGTCGTGGACGGCGCTGTCGAGGGTCGTGGTCTCGGTGACGTACAGCGGCTTCTCCTCCAGGACGGTGGCTGCCGGGTCCGGGGAGATCCGCAGCACCATGCCGTCGGGACTGACGGCCAGCTCCTCGCTGCCGAGCCGCTGCAGGCAGGCGTTCGCCTCGGCGACCAGGCGCTCGCGGGCGGCGGCCTCCGCCTCGGTCAGGCGCCAGTCCAGCGGCATCGACAGCGGCAGGCCGGCCGACCCGACGAAGGTCGCGTCGGCGTTGCCTCGGACGACGTCGTCCGACGGAGCCGTCTCGGTGCCGGCTCCCGGCGTCGGCGTGCTGGGCGGCACGTCGTCGGCCACCTCACCGCCGGCGGCCGACCAGCTCTCGACTGCCATCGGCTGGGCCGCGGCGATCGACACCCCGCCGGCCATGACCGCGAGCGGCGTCATGGGGTCGATCTCCGCCGTCGGGGTGGACGGCAGCGGCGGAGCGTCGCCGCCACCGGTCGCGGCGGAGTCGGCCAGCACGTCGCCGCCGGGGTCGGTCAGCGCGACCCGGCTCCCCGTCGCCGCCGCCAGGTCGTCGACCACGGGGCCCACGCCGTCCCACGAGTCGTGGCCCTGCGCGTAGGCGATCAGCGCCGAGTAGATCTCGGAGTCGGCCTCGAGGGTGCTCTCGAACTCGCCGCGCAGCCGCTGGCTGGTGCTCTGCGTGGTGATCCAGGCGGTGGCGGCGATGGAGATGACCGCCACGCCCAGGAACAGCACGAGCAGGCGGACGAACAGGCTACGACGCATCGCGGACTCCTGGTCGGTCGGCCATCTTGTAGCCGACGCCGTACACCGTCAGCAGGAACGCCGGGGCCGCGGGATCGGCCTCGATCTTGCGGCGCAGGTTCATCACATGGACGTCGACGGTGCGGTCGAGCGCGTAGTGGTCGAAGCCGAACGCCTGCTCCAGCAGCTTCTGCCGCGGGAAGACCCGGCCGGGCTCCGCGGCCAGGCAGGCCAGGATCTTGAACTCGGCCGGCGTGACGTCGATCTCGCGGCCGTCGACGAACACCTGGTGCCGCGCGGTGTCGACCACGAGGTCGCCGATGCGCAGCCGCGAGTCGGCGCTGCGGTGCCGGTCGACCCGCCGCAGGATCGTCCGGACCCGGGCCACCAGCTCGCGCGGGCTGTACGGCTTGGTGAGGTAGTCGTCGGCGCCGAGGTCGAGGCCGAGCAGCAGGTCGTCCTCGGTCGACCGCGCGGTCAGCATGATGATCGGGGTGTCGGACTCCGTCCGCAGGATGCGGCAGACGTCGAGACCGTCGACGCGCGGCATCATGACGTCGAGCACCAGCAGGTCGGGCCGGCGCCGCCGCGCCTCGTCCAGCGCGGTGCGCCCGTCGTGCGTGACGACGACGGAGTGACCCTCGCGTTCGAGGTAGCGGCGGACGAGCTCGGCCTGTTTGACGTCGTCCTCGGCCACGAGGATCCGGGCTCCCATACCCACCGAGTGTCGCAGGAACCTGTCAGGAACCTGTGAAGAGCGCGGATCTGACGGCTCCTTCACAGGTTCTTCACAGCGTCCTTCGCACCCTGCTGGCATGACGAATTGGCGAGCACGGGCCCGGCTGCTGGCATTCGCCTGCGTCGCCGGCCTGGCCCTGACCGGCTGTGGCGACGAGGACGGCAGCGGCGGGCAGAACGACGGGACGAACGGCGACTCCGCGGACCAGGCGAGCGGCGACGGCGAGGAGCTGAGCCCGCTGGAGGAGTACATGGGCGAGAACTCCGGCTTCACCGGCGGCGGCCGCATGACGGTCGCGATCTCGTCCGGCGACCTGAGTGAGGAGGAACGCCAGAAGATGCGGCAGGTCGAGGAGCTGGTGGCCACCTGCATGGAGGAGGCCGGCTTCGAGTACATCCCGGTGGACCCGTTCGGCGGCGACACCGAGGACGATCCCTTCGCCGACGCGTTCGCGCTGCCGCCGGAGGAGTTCGCCCGCGAGTACGGCTACGGCATGACCACCCTGATGAACCCGGACAAGGCCGGTGAGGACGAGGTCACCGATCCCAACCAGGAGATCCGGGACGGCCTGTCCGAGGCCGCGCTGGAGGCGTACAACCGCGCGCTCTGGGGCGACATGGTCGAGATCTCCGACGGCGGCAACGCGGTCGCCGTCAAGCCCGTCGGGCCGGGCGAGGGCGAACCGCCCGCGCTGGAGGACCAGGGCTGCCACGGCCAGGCCCGCGCCGAGGTCTACGGCGACGACGGCGGAATGGTGATGGGGCCGGACATGAGCGAGTTCGAGGGCCTGTTCGAGGACCTCGAGGCACTACGCCAGCGCATCGAGAGCGACCCGCGCATGGTCGAGGCGACGGAGGCGTGGGCGGCCTGCATGGCCGAGGCCGGGTACGGCGACTTCGACGCGACGACCGACCCCGAGGATTCGGTCATGCAGCAGATGAGCGAGCTCTACGGCTGGGACGACCAGGCGCCGGAGGACGACGTGAGCGCCGGCGGGCCGAGCGTCAGCATCGGCGGCGGGCCGGAGGACGTCGACGTCGACGAGGAGGCGCTGGCCGAGCTGCAGGAGCACGAGATCGCCCTCGCGACCGCCGACTACGAGTGCGAGCAGCAGGAGTACGCGGACGTCCGGCAGGAGGTCGCCTGGGGCTTCGAGGAGGACTTCGTCGAGGAGCACCGGGCCGAGCTGGAGCGCTATCGCGACGCGATGGCGGAGGGCCCGGCCGGTCGGGCCGGTGGCGTCGGGTGAGCCGAGCGCGCAGCCGGACCCTGCTCGTCGTGGGCGGCACTGCCGTCATCGCCCTGGGTGCCGGCATCTTCGCCGGCACCCGCATCACCTCGCCCGCCGACGCCATCGCGCGGACGGCCGCGCCCGAGGCGTCCGAGGTCACGGTGCCGGTTGAGCTGCGCACGCTGAACAGCGAGGTGGTGACCCGCGGTGACGTCACGGCGGCCGGCGCCGTCGACGTCACGCCGGAGGTCGGCGGGCTGGAGACGCCGCCGATCGTCACCGGCCAGGTGCCTGAGGTCGGCGCGGAGATCACCGAGGGAGCGGCGCTGCTGGAGATCGTCGGCCGGCCGCTGATCGCGCTGGCCGGCGAGCTGCCCATGTACCGGTCGCTGCGGCCGGGCATGAGCGGCCCGGACGTCGAGCAGCTGGAGCTGACGCTCGAGCGGCTCGGGCTCGACCCCGGCCGGGTCGACGACGAGTACACCGCGTCGACCGGCAACGCCGTCGCGGAGCTGTTCGAGCGGATCGGCTACGAGCCGCCGGAGCCGGACCCCCAGGCCCAGGGCGAGCTGGACGCCGCGAACGACGCGGTCGACCAGGCCGAGGACGCCGTCGAGGACGCCGAGGAGGCGCTCGACTCGGCGGGCTCGACCTCGCCCGGGCCGGGCGAGGCCCCGCTCGACGAGGACGCGCTGGAGGACGCGCTCGACGACGCCCGCGAGCAGCTCGCCGAGGCCGAGGCGACCCGTGACGAGGCCGCCGCGGCCGCCGGCACGCCGCTACCCGCGTCGGAGGTGGTGTACGTGCCGAGCCTGCCGCGCCGCGTCGACGAGGTGCACGTGCGCCGCGGCAACCAGGTCGACGGCGCCGTCATGTCGGTCAGCGGCGCGTCGCTGGTGGTGACCGCGAACGTCGACGAGGCCGACTACGAGCTGCTGGCCGTGGACCAGGCAGTGTCGATCGAGCTGCCGACCGGCGAGCTGGTGCCCGGCACGATCACCGGCATCGCCGAGGCCGAGGGCGAGGGCGCCACCGGCTGGGACGTCACCATCACCCCCGGCGAGCTGACGCCGGAGCAGGCCGAGGCGCTGCGCGGGCAGAACGTGCGCGTCACCGTGCCGATCGAGAGCACCGAGGGCGACGTGCTCGCCGTCCCGCTGGCGGCGCTCACCGCCGGGCCGGGCGGGGAGACGCGCGTCGAGGTCATGCGCGACGGCGTGGCCGAGCTGGTCGAGGTCGAGGTCGGCCTGACCGCCCAGGGCTACGCCGAGGTCACCGCCGTCGACGGCACTCTCGCGGAGGGCGACCTGGTCGTCGTCGGCGACGGCGGCGAGAACACCGGCGACGGGAGCGACGAGTGACGCCGCCGGTGGTCGAGATGAGCGGTGTCGGCCGGGTGTTCCCCGGCCCGCCGCGCGTCGAGGCCGTCCGCGACGTCGACCTCACCATCGCGCAGGGGGAGTACCTGTCGATCATCGGGCCGTCGGGATCGGGCAAGTCGACGCTGCTGCACCTGCTCGGGCTGCTGGACCGGCCGTCGCGCGGCGTCTACCGGCTGGACGGCGTCGACGTCGGCACGCTGTCCGAGCGGCGCCGCACCCGCGTGCGCGGCGAGCGGATCGGCTTCGTCTTCCAGGCGTTCCACCTGCTGCCGCATCGCAGCGTGCTGGAGAACGTCGAGCTGGCGATGGTGTACCTGCGGGTGCCGCGGAAGGAGCGGACGGCGCGGGCCGTCGCGACGCTGGAACGGGTCGGGCTCGGGCACCGGCTCGACTTCGACCCGATCACGCTCTCCGGCGGCGAGCGGCAACGCGTGGCGATCGCCCGGGCGCTGGTCGCGCAGCCGAGCCTGCTGCTGGCCGACGAGCCCACCGGCAACCTCGACTCCGGCAACGCGGCGTCGGTGCTCGACCTCTTCGACGAGCTGCACGCCGACGGCCTCACGCTCGCCGTCATCACGCACGACGACGGCGTCAGCGCTCGGGCGCAGCGGCGGGTGCGGATCGTCGACGGCGTGATGTCCGACGTCGCGTCGGCCGGGGTGATCGCATGAGGCGGCCCGGGCGTCAGCGGCTGACCCGCCGGGGCCGCCGGATGACGCTGCGCGACCTGCTCGGCGAGGCGCTGGCCGGTGTGGCCGCCCGCCCGTCGCGGCTGGCGCTGACCACGCTCGGCACGGTGCTGGGCATCGCGGCGCTGGTGGCGACGATCGGGCTGGGGCAGACGGCGGCCGGGCAGATCTCCGACCGGTTCGACGCGGTCGCGGCCACCCGCGTCACCGTCGAGCCGGGGGAGACCGACGGCCCGGACGGTCAGGTCGCCCTGACCCAGCTGCCGTGGGACGCGCCGGAGCGGCTCGAGCGGCTGGCCGGCGTCGCGTCGGCCGGCACGTTCGCGACCGTCGACGTGGGCGGCGACCCGGTGCGCGGCGTGCCCTACGGGACGCAGCAGCAGACGGTGCCGGTCGCGGCCGCGTCGCCGGGGCTGTTCGAGGCGCTCGGCGCACGGCTGTCCGGCGGCCGGGTCTTCGACGAGGGGCACGACGCGCGCGGCGACGCCGTCGTCGTCCTCGGCCGGTACGCGGCCGACCGGCTGGGCATCAACCGGGTGGACTCGCAGCCGTCGATCTTCATCGGCGACCGCGCGTTCACGGTGATCGGGATCCTGGACGGCGTCGACTACCGGTCGGAGCTGCAGGACTCGGTGATCATGCCGATGACGACGGCCAGCGAGTTGTACGGGCTGGAGGCTCCGGAGGTGCTGGAGGTGCGGACGGAGCTCGGCGCGGCCCAGCTGATCGGCCGGCAGGCGCCGATCGCCGTCGACCCGAACAACCCCGACCTGCTCGACGTGACCGCGCCGCCCCGGCCGGGGTCGCTGCGCGACAACGTGTCGGCCGACGTCAACGGGCTGTTCCTGGCGCTCGGCGGGCTGGCGCTGCTGGTCGGCGGCCTGGGCATCGCGAACGTCACGCTGCTGTCGGTGCTCGAGCGGGTGTCGGAGATCGGGCTGCGGCGGGCGGTCGGTGCCGGCCGGTCGCACGTGGCCGGGCAGTTCCTGGTCGAGAGCGGGATCGTGGGGTTCCTCGGCGGGCTGATCGGGTCGACCGTCGGCGTGCTGGCGACGGTGGGGGTGTCGGTCGTGCGCGACTGGACACCGTTGCTGGACATCCGGCTGGCCCTGGCGGCGCCGCTGCTCGGCGGGGCGATCGGGCTGGTCGCCGGCGCCTACCCGGCCTGGCGGGCGTCCGCCGTCGAGCCGATCACCGCGTTGCGCAGCGGCTGAGGATCACGCAGGGCCGATGCTGGCCCGGTGGAGATCTTCGCGGAGCGGACCCAGCTCGCGCTCGACCTCGTCGGAGTGTTCTTCTTCGCGGTCACCGGCGCGCTGCTGGCGGCGCGCAAGGGGTTCGACGTCGTGGCCAGCGCGCTGCTGGCGGGGATGACGGGGCTGGGCGGCGGGGTGATCCGGGACCTGATCATCGGGGTCCGGCCGGCGGCGCTGGAACACCCGGTGTACCTGGCTCCCGTGGTGCTCGCCGCCGGCGTCGTCTACCTGTACTACCCGCACGTCCCGCGGTTCCGGCGCACGCTGCTGCTGTTCGACGCGGCCGGGCTCGGGCTGTTCTGCGTCACCGGGACGGAGAAGGCGCTGGCCGCGGGGGTTCCGGCGGTGTCGGCGGCGCTGCTGGGCGTGACGTCCGCGGTCGGCGGCGGCCTGCTGCGCGACGTCGTGGCACGCGAGGTTCCGTCGCTGTTCCGCTACGACGACATCTACGCGCTGCCCGCGATGACCGGCGCCGCGGCGACGGCCGTGCTGTGGCGGCTGGACGCGCTGTCGGTGTGGACGGGCGTCACCGCGAGCGTGGTGACGTTCGCGCTGCGGGCGCTCGCCGTCCGGTACGGCTGGCGGGCGCCGCTGGCCTACCGCCGTCAGGCCCCGGACGGCTGACCCTCGTCCAGGCCCAACGGGCGTTGGAGCGGTGGTGGAGTGGAGGTCGTGTGGGACGGCCCGTGTTCTCTCGGTAGTGTCCCCACATGCTGCTCTCCGACCGCGACATCCGGGCCGCCGTCGAGTCGAAGCGGGTCACGCTCGACCCGTTCGACCCGGAGATGATCCAGCCGTCGAGCATCGACGTCCGGCTCGACCGCTACTTCCGCGTGTTCGAGAACCACCGGTACCCGCACATCGACCCAGCCGAGGAGCAGCCCGACCTCACCCGCATGGTCGAGCCGCACGGCGGCGAGCCGTTCGTGCTGCACCCGGGTGAGTTCGTGCTGGCTTCGACGTACGAGACGGTGACGCTGGGCGACGACGTCGCGGCGCGGCTGGAGGGCAAGTCCAGCCTGGGCCGGCTGGGCCTGCTGACCCACTCGACCGCCGGGTTCATCGACCCCGGCTTCACCGGGCACGTCACGCTCGAGCTGTCCAACGTCGCGACGCTGCCGATCAAACTCTGGCCGGGCATGAAGATCGGCCAGCTGTGCTTCTTCCAGCTGACGTCGCCGGCCGAGGAGCCGTACGGCTCGCAGCGGCACGGCTCGCGCTACCAGGGGCAGCGCGGGCCGACGCCCAGCCGGTCGTACCTGAACTTCCACCGGACGCGGGTCGACAGCGCCTAGTGGGTTACTCGCGAGTAATCTAGTCGCGAGAACTCGTCGGACCGGCAAGGAGGCCGAACCCCATGCAGTACGTCGCGGTGGTCGCCGCCCTCGGGGTGACGGTGCTGGCGCTGGTGGTGTTCACCGACGCCGTGATGCGCATGGTGCGCGTGATCCGGCTCGGCGGGCCGGCGCCGGGCCGCCGGCTGAACCCGTCGGGGCGTACCCGCACGCTGGTGCGCGAGTTCCTCGGTCACACGAAGATGGCCAAGCGCCCGGTGGTGGCCGCGGCGCACTGGTTCGTCATGATCGGGTTCTTCGCGCTGTTCTTCACGCTGGTCACCGCGTACGGGCAATTGTTCGACGCGTACTTCGCGCTGCCGCTGATCGGGCACTGGATCCCGTTCGAGTGGTTCACCGAGGCGATCGCGTGGCTGACGCTGATCGGCATCGTGGTGCTGACGGCGATCCGGCAACGGTCGCACCCGCGCCGGCTGGGCCGCGGCTCGCGGTTCTTCGGGTCGAACTTCTGGCAGGCCTACTACGTCGAGTTCACCATCGCGTTCATCGCGACGAGCATCCTGGTGCTGCGCGGGCTGGAGTACCGCCTGTTCGGCGACGGCGACGTGCTGCACTTCCCGCTGTCGGCGTTCATCGGGTCGTGGTTCTCCAGCGTCTCGACGGCGGACGTCGAGCTGGCGGTGCACGTGGTGGCGGCGGCGAAGATCATCGTGTCGTGGCTGTTCTTCACCGTCATCGCGTGGAACCTGACCATGGGCGTGGCGTGGCACCGCGGGCTGGCGTTCGTCAACATCTGGTTCAAGCGCGACCCCGAGGGCGGCGCCGCGTTGGGCGCGGCCAAGCCGCTGACGGTGAACGGCGAGCCGGTCGACTTCGAGGCCCTCGACGACCTCCCCGACGACGCCTCGCTGGGTGTGGGGAAGGTCGAGGACTTCTCGTGGAAGGGGCTGCTCGACTTCTCCACGTGCACCGAGTGCGGGCGCTGCCAGTCGCAGTGTCCGGCGTGGAACACCGAGAAGCCGCTGTCGCCGAAGCTGTTCGTGACGGCGCTGCGCGACCATGCGTACGCGAAGGCGCCGTACCTGCTCGCCGGTGGTGAGCAGGCCAAGGCCGACGTGCCGGCCGAGGCGGTGGCCGAGGCCGACCGCCCGCTGGTCGGCGCGGCCGAGGCGGGCGGCGTCATCGATCCCGACGTGCTGTGGTCGTGCACCACGTGCGGCGCCTGTGTGGAGCAGTGCCCGGTCGACATCGAGCACGTCGACCACATCCTCGACCTGCGCCGCTACCAGACGCTGATCGAGTCCGAGTTCCCGTCGGAGCTGAACGGGCTGTTCAAGAACCTCGAGAAGGCCGGCAACCCGTGGGGCGTCAACGCGTCGAAGCGGATGGACTGGGCCAAGGACCTGTCGTTCGAGGTCAAGCAGGTCGGCGTCGACGTCGAGTCGCTGGACGAGGTCGAGTGGCTGTTCTGGGTCGGCTGCGCCGGAGCGTTCGAGGACCGCGCGAAGAAGACCACCCAGGCGGTCGCGGAGCTGCTGCACACCGCCGGCGTCTCGTTCGCCGTGCTCGGCGACGGCGAGACCTGCACCGGCGACCCCGCCCGCCGGTCGGGCAACGAGTTCCTGTACCAGCAGCTGGCGATGCAGAACATCGACGTGCTGCGCGAGACCCGCGCCGTCCGGGTGGTGTCGACGTGCGCCCACTGCTTCAACACGATCAAGAACGAGTACGCCCAGCTCGGCCTCGAGCTCGAGGTCGTCCACCACACCCAGCTGCTGAACCGGCTGGTCCGCGAGGGCAAGCTGACCCCCGTCGCGCCGGTCGGCGACGCCGTCGCGGGACGGCCGGTCACCTACCACGACCCCTGCTACCTGGGCCGGCACAACCAGGTCTACACGCCGCCGCGGGAGCTGGTCGGCGCGCTGCCCGGTGTGGAGCTGCGCGAGATGCCACGCAACCAGCAGAACTCCTTCTGCTGCGGCGCCGGCGGTGCCCGCATGTGGATGGAAGAGCGCATCGGCACCCGCATCAACAGCGCCCGCACCGCCGAGGCGCTCGACACCGGTGCCGAGACCATCGCCATCGGCTGCCCGTTCTGCCGCGTCATGCTCTCCGACGGGCTGACGGAGGCCCAGGCGGCCGGCCGGGGCGAGGGCGTCGAGGTCCTCGACGTCGCCCAGTTGCTGCTGGCCGCGGTGAAGCGCGGCTCCTGACGCCACCCTGGCGTCATCATGGCGCCACCTCGGCGCTCCAGCCGCTGGTCGGCCGGCCGTTGGCGGCCCGCCGGCCCCTACCCGTCTGTCAGCCGCCGCGTTCGATGCCGACGTGGGCGCCATGGTGGTGACGACGAACGCCGCGGCAACGCCGTGACGGCCGGTCGGCTCGTCGGCGACGTCACCGTGACGACCTGTCCCGGACCTTTCGGTGTGTTCATCCAGGATCGACCACAGCATCAGGTGGTCGATCCTGGATGATCATCGAGACAGCACGGACCAGCCACCGCGGATGTCCCGATCGGCGGCGTGCCGAGGCAGCGGCCACCGACATCGTGACGACGATGCCGACATCCTGACGACCACGCCCCGGCGCGATCGTCACGCTCTCGTCCGCACGCCCGATGTCGCCCACGCCGTCATTCTCGATGGCGGCTGACTGCAACGGGAGGGACGCCCCACCGGCGACGGCTGACGCCACGGCGGCGGCAGAGTGGCGCCACCATGACTTGACGTGACGCCATTATGGCGTCACCATGGTGTCATGGAACTCACTCAGTACGTCGAAGCGTTGCGCGGCTCGCTGGCCGCGGCCGGGCAGGCCGCCGCCGACGACGTCCGCAGTGCCGCCGAGCGGCTGTCGTATGCCGTCGAGCCGTCCCTGCGGCTCACGCTGCTGGAGGCTCTGGGCGACGCGGCGGCTGAGATCACCACCCAGCTCGACGGCATCGCCGTCGAGGTGCGGCTGCGCGGCGGCGACCCCGAGATGGTCGCCACCGAGACGGTGCCCGCGCCGCCCCACCCGCCGCAGCCGCCCACGCCGCCGGCGCCGCCCGCACCGCCTGAGGACGAGGGCACGTCGCGCGTGTCGCTCCGGCTGCCCGAGACGCTCAAGGTCCGGGTCGAGGAGGCGGCCGCCGCCGAGGGGATGTCCGTCAACGCGTGGCTGATCCGCGCCGTGCTGCAGACCCTCGAGCCGCCGCGTTCGTCCACCCGCGTCACCCTCGGCCGGAACTTGTCCGGCTGGGTCCGCTGACCGCTCAGACCGTTCGACCACCCGGGAGACCGCCGTGTCCGACATCCTCACCCACACCTTCCCCGCCGATGGGCCGATCAGCCTGTCTGTCGGCCAGCGCTCCGGCGACGTCGTCGTCACTGCCGCCGACACGGCGGAGATCGTCGTCGAGCTGCGACCGGCCGGCCACGACGGCGACGACCTCGCGCGGCGCACGCGGGTCGAGCACCGGCCCGGCGCGCTGCGCATCGAGGTCCCGCGCACCACGTCGCTGCTCGGCCGGTCCGCGTCGGTCGACGTCGCCGTCACCGTGCCGGCCGGCAGCACCGTCGACGCGCAGGCCGCCTCCGGCGACATCCGCCTCGACGGCCGGTTCGCCGACGTCACCGGCAAGTGCGGCTCCGGCGACGTCGCCGTCGACACCTGCGACGACGTCCGGGTCAGCACCGGCAGCGGCGACGTGTACGTCACCGAGTGCGCCGGCGCCAGTGTCCGCACCGGCTCCGGCTCGATCCGGCTGGGTACCGCCGCCGGTGGTGTCGACCTCGAGTCCGGGTCCGGCGACATCGAGGTCGAGCAGCCGGTGCGCGACGGGCGCATCTCCGCCGCCTCGGGCGACGTCCGGGTCGCCACCGTCGAGGGCCGCGTCGAGGTGAAGACGGCGTCGGGCGACATCACCGCGCACCGCGCCCTCGAGGGCGAGCTGCGCGCCCGCACCGCCAGTGGCGACGTGTCCGTCGGCATCGTCGCCGGCACGGCCGCCAACCTCGACGTCTCGTCGATCTCCGGGTCGATCCACTCCGAGCTCGACCGCGCCGACGCCCCCGCCGCCACCGACCGCACGCTGCTGCTGTCCGTCAGCACGGTCAGCGGCGCCATCCGCCTGCACCGCACCACGTGAGAGAGGAGGCCGCCATGACGTTCGAGCCCTACACCGACACCCTGCACCGCGTCCGCGCCGCGGACCTGCAGCAGGACGCCGTCACCGCTGGGATCACCCGCCGGGCGCGCCGTGCTCGCCGGCTGGAGCTGGCCGCCGGGCTGCTCGGCCGCCTGGCCCGCCGGCTCGAGGCCCGGGCCGGCGCCAGCCGGGC